>CAZHUY010000095.1:0-22242 GCA_964535465.1 uncultured Myxococcales bacterium | reverse complement strand
AAGGCAGCGACTCGATGTCGCCGACCTTGCCACCGATCTCGACGATGAGCACGTCCACGCCCTTGGCGCATTCCAGGACGCGCGCCTTGATGGCGTCGGTGACATGCGGGATGACCTGGACGGTGCCGCCCAGGTACTCCCCGCGCCGTTCCTTCTGAATGACCGATTGATAGATCTGGCCCGAGGTCGCGTTGTTCAGGCGCGACATGCGCTGCGAGAGGAAACGTTCGTAGTGGCCCAGATCCAGATCGGTCTCCGCGCCGTCGTCGGTCACGAACACTTCCCCGTGTTGTGTGGGGTTCATCGTGCCGGGATCGACGTTCAGATAGGGATCCAGCTTCTGGATGGTGACGCGAAGGCCACGCGCCTCCAGCAGCGAGCCGATGGAGGCCGATGCCAGCCCTTTGCCCAGCGACGAGACGACGCCGCCCGAGACAAAGATGAATTTCGTCCTCTTGGCGGGAACTCTGCTTCCGGTGGGCATTAGACCTGACCTCCTTCCGGAAGCCTCTCATCGGTGGACTGCCGACGAGGGCCCCGAGTCATTAACGATAGTTCGTAGCTCAACTCGGGAGGCCATGTTTGACCTGGAACCTGGGTAAGTCAATGCCGATTATCTTTCGCCATGAAGAAAATCTTCGTCGGGGACAGACGTGCATTTCTCTTGACCACGAAACGACGTCCGGGCGTCGTTTCGTGCCTCAGCGCTCGTCGAAGACAGCCAGGTAGAGCAGGGCGGTCTGCCGCGCGTACTCGACGGGGCCGCGGCTTGGAAAACTGGAGTAGAGGACGACGCGGGCGCCAATCTCGAAGCCCTTGGCCAACGGGCGGGAAAGCTCGAAGCGCAGGGTGCTGCGGTTCTCGTCCTCGATGCTAACCAAGGGGGCTGCGGCGTTGGGATCCTTCACCAGCAGCAGCGAGTTGCGGTAGTGGGTCACCACCAGATCGGCGCGCCCCGAGAGCGAGAACGACCAGGGCAGCGGCACCACCCCGCGCACGTGAAACAAGCCCCGCACCAGGCTCTCGACCGTGCTGTTCGATTGGTTGAAGTGAACCGATGCCCCGGCGCCTGCCAGGAAGCTCGTGGTGCGCGTCAGCTCGACGTGCCCCATCCACAGGCGATCCTGCCGCCTGGGTGCGGAAGCCTCCGTGGTGCAGGTGTCATTGGTGCACGGCGGGCCCGCGAAGCTCCGCCCTTCGAACAAGGCTACGGCGCTCCATTCCCAATCTGCCCCACCCGTTTCCAGATTGCCGGGCAGGATCTGGCGAAAGGTGAGGGACGCGGTGGGGCCGGAGAACGACAGCCGATCGTCGGACTTGAAGGTGAACCAGCGGAAGCCGCCGCCCAAGGCGATCTGCGACGACTTGCCCAAGCCGCGCTCGAGCCGCAGGGAGGGCGTGAACGAGCGAAAGTCGCGACGATCGACCAGGCCGCGCTGAAAAGCATCGTAGTAGCCCACGCTCGCGCCCATCCCGAGGCGCTGGCCCAAGCGCAGGGTGCCTGCGCCGCTGGCCTGCGTGATGAGGACGTCGTCCCCGCGCGCGTCCTCGTCGAAGAACCGCTTCCCTGCCAGCGCGCCCGAGAATGCCAGGCCGTACGAACGCCCCGGAGCGGAGGCCCACGCGGCCGAGGCCACCAGGCGGGCTAGGGGTGAAGCCCCGGCCCGCGGCAAGAGGGGCGTCCCGTCGGTGATGCTCTCGGCGCGATCCGGGTTGCTGTCGTACTCGGTGCCCAGCTCGACCCGCAGATCATGATGATCCGACTCGGCCAGTGCCGGGGGACACGCGCCGCAAAGGAGCAACACAGGCAGCGCGAGGGTCAGCCGCATGCCGGCCCATAGTAGCCCAGAGCCTGCCCGGTAGAGCGTGCGAAGCGAGCCATGCTGATTATTCCTGTGCCACACCGGCGCGCAGGCGATGCGCCCGTTCTTCCAGAGCCTGGGCGTGCTTGCGCAAGGCGAGGGCTGCCGCCTCGATGGCCTCGGGATCGGACAGGGAGCCTGACTGGCTGAGGTTGCTGCGCACGCTGGCCAGCGACGCGGGATCCAGCAGAGGGCGCTGCTGCAGCGCCTTCGCCCCGGAGTCTGTTGCGCTGACGGTGGGCGCGGCCAGGGGGTGACTGGCGCTGGGCGCGCTAGCGGTCACAGACACGCTTTCCGGCGATCCCGTCCGCGATCCATCCTGCCCTGATACGGTCGCGGGTCCCCCGGGGGCTGAGGCGCCGCCAAAGGTCGGGCCTGCGACCGCGGTGTCGTTGGTCGCGCCTTTGCTGCTCCCTGCGCCGTTGGTCGCCAGGGTCGGTCCTCGGGAGCCAGAACTCTCGCTCGCGGCCAGGTTGGCCCTGCCTGACACGGCGAAGTTGCGCTTTGAATTCTCGAACCCGGCCAAGGGGTCCCGGTCCCACGCGCCGGCGCGTCGACGCAGGGCCTGGCGGGCCCGAATCTGCCCGGCCGTGTGCGCCAAGGTATCGGCCTCGGCCCGGAAGCGGCGCGCCTGATCCGACAGGAGATCAGCCTTGGCCTCCAGCTCGACCGCACTGTCGTGGGGAGTGGCCACGGGAGGGACCAACGCGCTGCCAGGGATATCCGTCGGTGCCGGGACGAGGTGGGTACGCTCGCGCTTCTCGGCCTCGGTCAGCCTGCGCGCCAGGGCTTCGGCCTCAGCCAATTTGTCACGCAGCAGATAGTCGTTGCGAACGCTGCGGCCACCACCCTTAAGAGCCGTGATCTCGGCGTTCACACGGTTCAATTCGACGCGAAGACGCTGGCTATCGTGTTGAATCGATTGGGCAAGGACGGGCTGCGCGAACCCAGACGTCGGCGCCAGCGGGGCTAGCCCGCAGCACAGCGCGCAGCCGAGCGTCAAGGTTCGAAGGGACATCCTTATGACGGGAAAAGCAATCTTCGCGCCAGCGCTGGACGGCAAAATCCCCAGTGGATTGGTAGGTTCCCCTCAGTTTTCTGAGAGTTGATGGGGTGATATCCCGACACCGATGCGATGAGTAAAAAGCGAGGGCTACCCAAAAACTCGCTTCTCGCGTCTATTAAGTCAATGTCCAACACCATTCGGAAGCCTTCGCTGGCCTTGCGTGGCCTGGGGACCGTCATGTTCGTGGCTTGCGGGCTCGCCTGCGCCACCTCGGGTTCGGCCCGCCGAGCGCCGGCGCCCGAGCGTGCCGCCGACTACTTTCCGCTGACGGCGGGGTGGAAGTGGGCCTACGAGATCGAAAGAGGCGGGCAGAAGGTCCTGGCCACCTACGCGGTCATGCAGCAGATCGGTGACAGCGTGATCGTGCAGAGCGGGGACGAGCGCAACGGCTACACCCTGACGCCAGACGGGATCGCCAAGCGCGACAGCCTGAATCTGGGGGATTTCATTCTGCGATCGCCAATCATCGCGCAGGCGAGTTGGCCACTTCGCGAAGGCAAGGCCACCGTGGTTTCCGTGGGCACCGAGGTCACCGTGCCCGCCGGGACGTACTTCAATTGCGCGGTGATCGAGGAGAATCGCAGCGGACCGGACCGGGTCCTGCGTACCACCTACGCGCCAGGCGTCGGACCCATCAGACTGGAGTACCAGGTGAACAACCCCGACACGCAGAAGTTCGAGGTGGTGTTGTCCGCGCGCCTGTTGGGCCTGACCCGTCCGGGTGAGGATCCGCTGGGCGATAGCGCGGAGAAGGCCCGATAGTCGCCTCATGGTTCGTCGCGACCGCCCGTGGTGAGGGGCTTGGATTCGTGGCGGGCCTTTGGGCGCCGTGCTAGGCAACGCCCAGTGTTTCGACGTCTTTTCGCCGCAGTTCTAATCGTCGCGGTGGCGGCCTACGCCACGGTCGCGACGGCCGTGGCGGCCAGCGTCGGGGAACGTTTCGGAGTTCACGCGGGGTCCAACCAGCCGGCGGTCTGTCCGGTCACCCGTCCAAGCCTGCAGCTTGGGAGGCAGACGGAGGTGCAGCCAGAGCTGTTGGCCTCCCTGGTTTGCCTGTCCGAGGAAACGCCCGACGCGGGTGCCTCGCCGGCATGGGTGCGCAGCAGGCGGGCAGAGACAACCCCGCTCTTTCCCAGCATTTTCTCGTCCAACACGCGGTCCACGCGTGGCCCTCCAGGCTTTGCTCCGTTGCCTTGACCAAGTGTTTTGGCCGGCACCGCTTCGGTGTCGGTGACTTTGCCTGGAGTATCGTCATGAACGAAAGCGAGACACCTGTCACCCCGAACAACCCACCGCCGAAGAAGAGCGAGCGAACCGTATGGTTCGTCATGATCGCCCTTGCGCTGGGTTTGATCGCGCTTATTGCGATGAACATGAACTGATCCAAGGCGCGGCGACGTCTTTGCGGGCTCGCCGCGCTCCCTTTGATTTGGTAGGCCTGAAAGAACGCCTCCATGAGCAAGCAACGCATCTCGGGCTACGTAGACTGGTGTGACCGTCGGCGCCTGGCGATTATCGTCACCTGGATAGTCTTGCTGGCCGGGGGCGTGACGCTCGCGCGTCGTCTGGAATTGCGAACGTCCTTTGCCGAGCTGCTGCCCCAGGACGATCCCGGCGTGGTGGCTCTGACCAAGACGCAGAAACGCATGGGCGACCTGTCGCTGTTGCTGGTGGGGATTCGTTCGCCCGACCGCGAGGCCAACCTGCGTTACGCCGAAGCCCTGACCAAGGAGTTCCACCAGCTACCCAAGACGGTGTGCGAGCTGGCCGCCTATCACGTGCGCGACCTGCGTGACTTCTACGCGCGCAACAAGTGGCTGTACCTGAGCGAAACCGAACTGAAGGACATCCACGACACCGTTCGTTCCGAGATCTCGAAGCGCAAGAACCCGCTGTTCGTGGAACTGGGCGACAGCGACATCAAGGAGGAACTGAAGCAGAAGATCACCACGCGCGACACACTGGGTGACCGACTCGTCGACGGCACCTTTTCGCGCAAGGGCGATCAGTCAGTCTGGATCGCGGCCTTGCCACCGGGCGGGCTCTTCGTGGAGAACGCCGGGGAGGCTCTGTATCACGCGGCCGAGCGCCTGATCGCAGCCAACCCGCCCGACCGGTTTCATCCCGAGATGCGCGTGCACATCGGTGGGCCCGTGACCACGGCCATCGAGAACCGGCGCGCGGTCGAGCGCGACATTCTGTGGGTCACGGTCCTGTGCATCGGGCTGACGGGCTTGTCCATGGGCCTCTACTTCCGACGCATCCGCGCCGTGCCTCTGGTGGCCATCTCCCCCATCGCGGGCGCCGTGTTCGCCTTTGCGTTGGCCGAGTTGGCCTTCGGCTACCTCAATTCCTCGACCGCTTTCCTGGGCTCGATCATCGTGGGGAACGGCATCAACTACGGCATCATGCTGATCGCGCGCTACGAAGAAGAGCGCAGCGCGCAGGTACCTATCCGCGAAGCCCTCATCAACGCCATCGCCGGCGTTTGGAGGGGCACCCTGGTATCGAGCTTCGTCGCTTCGGCCTCCTACGCATCGCTGGTGGTCACCAGCTTCCGGGGTTTCTCGCAATTCGGTGTCATGGGCGCGGCCGGCTGTCTGCTTTCCTGGCTGGTGACCTTCACGCTCGTGCCTCCGCTGCTATTCGTTTGGGACAGGAAGGCGCGGGCTCGTGGCAGCGATCACGGCCCCATTCGCCTCTCGCTCCTCAGCCGGTTGGTCGAGCGGCGTGTCGTTTGGGTGATCGGGGGCGCGCTGGCCCTTACGGTTTTGGCCGTCGTGGGCTGTCGCCACTTCTTGCACGATCCCTTCGAATACGACTTTCGCAAACTGAGCACCAAGATTGGAAAGACCGATGAGGTCAAGGCCTTCGACCGCGACATGGAGGCGCTGTTTGGCCGCTGGCCGTCGCCCACCGTGATTCTTGCGGACCGGGTCGAGGACGTGGAGTCGATCCGCCGCGCCATTCGACGGCAAGACGCCCAGGTGCCCGGCCCCGACGTCATCGGCCAGATCATCACCGTCTACGACCTGTTGCCCGGCACGCCCGAGGTACAGCAACGCAAGCTGGGGATCATCGAAAAGATACGCAAATTGGCCGCGGACCCGGCCCTGGAGGTCCTGAGCGAGAGCGAGCGCCGTGACTTGGACGCGGCCACACCCGAGGCGGGACTGCGCGCCCTGGAACCCCAGGACCTGCCCCCCTTGGTGCGACGCCCGTTCACCGAAGTCGATGGTGCCATCGGGCGGGTGGTGCTGGTCTATCCCGTGGAGACCGGCTTGAGCGTGTGGAACGGAAAGGATCTGCTGCGCATCGCCTCGGTCCTGCAGCGCTTGGAACTCGATGGCGGACGCAGCCTGGACACGGCTGGCTCGGCCGTGATCTTCGGTTCGATGATTCGATCGGTGTTGCGCGACGGACCAGTGGCCACCATCGCCTCCGTGATCGCCGTGATCATCATTCTCATCCTGGCGTTGCGGCCGTGGCGCTGGGCCGCACTGGCGGCGAGCACGCTCCTCATCGGCGTGGTCTGGATGATCGGAACCGCCGGCTGGCTTGGCGTGCGGGTGACCTTCCTAAATTTCATCGCGTTGCCCATCACCTTCGGCATCGGCGTGGAATACGCAGTGAACGTGACCTGGCGCTACCGCGAGCACAGGAGCATCGCCGACGCCATCTCCTCGACGGGCGGCGCGGTGGCCATGTGCTCCTGGACCACCATCGTGGGCTACGGATCGCTGTTGGCCGCGCAGAACCGTGCCCTGCAAGGGTTCGGCAGTATGGCCATCCTGGGCGAGGTGACCTGCCTGACCACCGCGGTGGTGGTCCTGCCGGCCTTGCTGGCCTTGCTGCAGCGTCGCCGCCTTCGTGCCGCCGCCGAGCGAGAAGCCGAGCAAGAAGCCAAGGGTTGAAGCCGCGCCAGCGATTGGCTAGGGTGTCACCATCTGCGGGGATGGCGGAACTGGTAGACGCGCCAGACTTAGGATCTGGTTTCGAAAGAAGTGGGGGTTCGAGTCCCCCTTCCCGCACTCAGAAGTGCCTGTTTTTCTAGGGTTTTCTGATTTTCGCCCTGGCTCGTTGCTTCCCAAAAACACCCCAAAATAGGGTGGGTAAGTACGGGGTAACTTTTTTTCAGTTACCCGCTAATTCGGGAGACGGGTGGAGCCGGTGGGCGCCGCTGGTGGCGCGCTTTCTTGTGGTTTCGGCGGTGTGAGGAATTCAACCGCCCTCTCGTGTTCGCGGCTCTGGGTGATCCCTTGGTCGGCGTAGTGTCGATACGTGGTGGTCAGCGATTCGTGCCCGAGCGCCTTGCTCACCGAGAGCGGCGTGGCCGCCGCCATGAGAGCCAGGTCGGCGTGGGTTCCACGCAGGCCGTGTGGTGGTGCCACGGTGACTCCAGCCTTCTGGCAGATCTCCCGCACACATCTATAGAGCCAGGTTCGGTGGTGACCTATCAGAGGTGCACTGGGGTCCTTGCCATCGGCAAGCCGCTGGAGGTACGGGCGAAACCACTCGGGCACTTGGAGACTTCGGATTCCCGCTTGGCTCTTGGCCTGGGTGATTCGGATGATGGTTCCTCCTGCGTCGAGGTCGCGCACCTGAAGGTTCGTGATCTCTGACGCTCGCATTCCGAACACCAAAGCCATCGCCGACGCCACGCCCTCGGTTTGCCTCTTCGGGTTTGCGTCGGGCGCAGCACGATCGAGACACGCGGCCAGAAACTTTCGACTCTCGTCGACGGTAAGCTTCTGCTTTCCACAACGTCTCTTTCCTTCGCCCTTGACGTCCGCGAGAAGGATCGTGTCGGTCCATTCGTTTTCCTTCGCCCTCCGGCAGAACGTCCTCGCTTGGTTGAGGATGTTTCGCCGAGTGTCCACCGCCCCTTCTAGCTTCTTGTAGAGATCCTTCGCGCGCGCGGGCGTCACCATGGGCAACGGAGTCTGGAGAACGGGCCCGAAGAGTCTGCGTAGTCGATAGAGGGTTGTGTGTATCGACCTCTCTTTGAGACCGTTTCGTCGAAGCTGTTCGGCGTAGGCATCGATCGCCTTGCCCACTGGAATCCCGGCCTGCCTGTGTGCCTGGATTCGAAGTTTGCGCAACGCAACCTTCGCCTCGGCCTCCGTATCGAAGCTGCGAGCCTCTTGTTGAGACCCGTTGCGGATCAGAAGCCGCCACTTCCTTTTATGGGGATACGGTCCGTATATTTTCATTGCGTCGTGTCCTTTCGGGTTGGACACGCCGCCTGCATCGCCATCGATTTCTATGTGATTTTCAGGGAGCGCCTGGCCGGGAACCTCCCGCGCCAATCCTTCCGATGCAAGCGCTTTGATGGCCCCGGCCAGTGCCTCAGGCCCCTTGCTCGCCGCTGCTGCCACAGCGGCAAGGACCGCTGCCAAGTCGAGGTTGGCATCACCGGCCACGGCTCACCTCGTGATGGCGGACGCGCTGATTCACGCGGAAGCACGCGAGATCATCTGCTGACAGCTTCACCTCCTATTATCAGCCCGAGCGGCCGCGCGGTTACCCCAGAAAATGCAATCGATGCTGCTTTGATCCCGGCGCGGAACCGCCCATCCCGGCTCGACCGGATGGCCACCTTGCCCAGCAGCTATGCTGGAAGCACGAGCCGGCTCCGTGTCGCACTTACACGCTCGACGGTGACCTGAACTCCAAACCGTTCGTGAAGTTCAGGGACGTGAGAGATGACGCCGATGGTCCGGCCGGTTGCGCGCAAGCCCTCAAGGGCGGCCATGGCGTGCTCAAGCGTGTTGCGATCGAGCGTTCCGAAGCCTTCATCTATGAAGAGGGTCCGGGCATGGATCATCTTGGTCGAGAGTGAAGCGAGGCCCAACGCAAGGGCGAGCGAAACCAGGAAGCTTTCGCCGCCCGAAAGGCTGTTGGTCCCACGGATTTCGTTCCCCAGGTCGCGGTCCACGAGCTGTATCTCCAGATCAGCGCCCGGGGCCCGCTCCAGCTGGTAGCGGCGGGCGAGTTCCTCAAGGTGGTGATTGGCAGCGACCAAGAGCGCGTCTAGGGCGAGCCCTTGTGCGAAGACGCGGAACTTCTTGCCGTCACTCGAACCGATCACCTCAGAGAGTGAGCGCCACCGGTTCGTTAGGGTACGCTGCTCCTCGACTTCGGCCGCGAGTTGCTGGTGGCGTTTTCGGTTCTCGCGGTCCTGGCGCAAACGGACCTGTGCTTCCATTAGGGCATCGCGCGCTTGCTGCTCATCGGCATCAGCTTGCTGGACACGGCGTTTAGCTTCCTCTATGCCGATTTCGGGCGGGTCGGTTCGGCCGTGCTCCTCGGCTCGGAGCTTCCGGTCCAGGAACCGCGACTCAGCCTGATTGACTGCCAGGTCAATTTGCCCCAGACGCTCTTGTTCCAGGTCGATCCACTCTGCACCATGCGCGAGCAACTGTTCGGCTTCAAAGCGGTCCAGGGCGGCCACAAGGAGGGCCTCGACCAGAGCGCTGCCTGCTTCGCCTTCTTTTCTGCGTGCCTGCTCCAATTGCGTGGTCGTGCTCCGCACCTCCTGCTCGGCAGCGGCCAGCGATTGGCCGGTCGTATCCCGTGCGCTCTGAGCCTCCTTGGCGGCACTTTCCGCGGCCTTTATCTTTGCGCGTAGGTCGCGCTCCACATCGTCGGCATCACGTCCCCCGAAAATCTGGACTCGCTCGGCTCGCCGCTCGTTGAGAGCCGCCGTCTCGTCTGTCACCTTCTGTTCCTCGGTGGCGACCAACCCTCTCTTCTCTTCGAGCACCGCGTTTGCAGACTGAGATTGAGTCGTTAGCCCGGCAATTTCCTCCGCGGCAGTGGATCGCTCCGCCTCGCGGTCCACGTACGACAGGGCCATGCCGGCGCAGCGTTCGGTGAACTGCTTGGGCTCGGTTCGGAGCGCCCGGCGCCAGTCTTCGATGAAGTCCACTATGGGCTCCAGGTCCGACTCCATGCCATCGCGACGCACCTCCAGCCCATCAAGATCGCCACGAACGCGCTCCACATCCTTCGTGAGCGCATCCGCACTGCGCTCTGCTTCGTGGTGCTCTTTTTCGACTTCCTCGATGGCCTTGCGCACCGTCTCCTCATTTTGTCGGGCTTGATCGAGCTTCGCGGCTGCCTCGTCCGCCTTCTCTACCTTCTGGGTCGCAACGGCCGCCTCTTGCTCGGCCTCGGCACACATCTCCGCAAGGCGGGCGGTCCCCGTCTCTGCCTGGGCTGGTACCCGGGGGAGTTCGTGCTTGTCGCGCGCCTTCTTGTACTTCTCGACTGCGCGCTCTAGGGCTGTGGCGTGCTTCTGTTCACTAGCCCTGGCATCCTTCTCGCGTTGTCGGGCGCTCGCCAATGCGGCAGCGACTGTCGTATCCTCCTTCTGCAGGCGTTTTCGCTCGGACTGCGCCTTCTCGAGCGCGCTCTTCTGTTCGCGAATCACCGATTTCCCGGGTGCCTCGGCCGCGTAGGGATGCTTGAGCGAGCCGCAGAGCGGGCAGGGTTGTCCCGCTTCCAGCTCGCCTCGGCGCTCCTCAAGCTTCAGAGCCGCTTCGAAAAGGCGGAGAGCTTTCGCCGCTGCCTCCTCTGCACCTTCGGCGTGCGCTGCCTCCTTCTCAAGCTCTTCCTTTCGCTTTTGGGAGGCGCAAACTTGTTCGGCGGCGACTCCAGCCTTGGCGTGTTCTTCATCGCGGTCAGTGCGTTCCCGGGCGGCCTCCTCGGCGTACCGCAGGAGTTCGGTAAGGGCCTTGTTCCGCGTGGTCGCTTCCGTTGCCCGTCGCTTCAACGCCTTGACGTCGAAGTCAGCCAAGATAGCTTCGGCCCTCGCTTTCGCGGCGGAGGCCTTCTTGAGGTCGCTGGTCAGGCCCACCAGTTTCTCTCCAAGTTGAGCCTTCTTTCGGTTCGCGGCTCGTTCTTTGTCGGAGGTGGTTTTGAGAGCCATCTCACGCGAGGCGATGTCTTGGGCGACCTGTCCGTACTCTCGAAGACAGGCTTGCCATCGCGGCCACTCCCTGGCGAGGGGCTGTTCCGACTTATGACTCTGGAGCCAGTCTTCGGCGAGCCTGAGGGTCCGCTGGGACTGCTTGAGGGATCGGTCGATCTCCGATGCGACACGGGTCGCAGCAGCAAACGCTTGGTTGGCACCCTTGGCCGCGTCTGCCGCCGCTTGTGTGCGCTTCGATGCCTCGGCGACCCGGATATCGAGCGCGCGGGCACGGGTGAGTTCTGGACCATCCTTTTCGAGGATTGCCGCAGCGTCGCTGGCATCCCGGACGGCGCTACCTGCCTGCTTCTCGGCCTCCGCGAGCGCCTCCCGGGCAGTGGCGTGTGCACCAGCCGCCTTCGACACGAGCATCTCCGCCTCGACCCGTGCCTGCTCCGACCGGACAGCTTCCGTGTACACAGGACGAATACGCTCGACCGCCACAACCCGTGCGAGCTTCTCACGATCAGGAGCGGCGGCCCGTTGTGCGGTTGTCGCGGTCATCAGCAATCGCTCGGCTTCCACCTTTTCGGCATCGAGCTTTGTACAGGCCTCGTGCCAGCGTACGATCTCTCCTGCTTGCTTTGCAGCTGCACGGGATGCCTCACGCCGCGTTTCCTGACTCTGGCAACTCGTCTCAAGCTCTTGGCACTCTTCGGGCGACAGGAGCCTCACGTCTCCGAACCGAGCCTCCATTTCACGCAACTTGCGATCCGCTTCCGTGGCGCGCACGTGGGCGACTATCGAGAGGCGGGTATAAATGTCTGTACCGGTAACGCGTTCCAGGATGGCCGATCGTTCGTCCGGCCGGGCGTCGAGAAAGGCACGGAACTGGAACTGGGGCAACACGACCGCACGCTGGAACTCTTCGAATTTGAAGCCGATACGTCTGGCCACCTCGGCGTCGACCTCTGTCGTCCTGGCCGCCACCGGCTGGCCATCGGTGAGGTCGAGCAGGGATCTCTTGACGGACTGGAACCGGCCAGCAGCGCTCCCACGTGCGCGGTGAACGCTCCATTCGGCGCGATAGGTCTTTCCGTCCATGCCCTCGAATTCGACCTCGGCTCGGGCTTCGGAGGTACCGAATGACATGATGGTCCGCTCGTCGTCGGCGTCTATGAGTTCGTCAGCCCCAGCGGACCCGATTCGCACATTGCGGCTCCGCGCGCCCAGCCTCGAAGTCCGGCCATAGAGAGCCAGGCAGAGCGCGTCGACAATCGTGCTCTTACCGGCCCCGGTGGGACCGGAAATAGAGAAGAGGCCAGACTCGGAGATCGGGGCGCGATCGAGTGGTAGTTCGAATTCTCCGTACAGGCTGGCGAGATTCTTGCCGCGGACACGTAGAATTTTCATGCGATCTTTTGCTCCACGTCCCGGAGGATCTCGTGAAAGGCTTGAAGGATGTCGTCAGGAGGGGGCTGATTGAACTGTCGCTGGTACTTCAGGGCGAACACCTCCTCGGGCCGAATTTCCGCCACCGGCCGAAGTTCACCGCCCATCAGTCCGTGGATCGAGCCCGACTGCTCAACGCCGAGACGGACCAAACGCGCCTCCTTGCCTTCCAGCGCTGATTCGATTGTTTGGCGGAGGTTTGGCTCGGGCCGATCCACCTTTACGCAGACTTCCAAGAGAGGGCGGAGGTCATCCGGTCCTTCCGTGCGGGAGGGTAGATCTCGAAGGGCGCAGACCACATGGTCGAGCGCGGCCGAACCGTTCTCCGGCACCCGGAGGATGTCAACGAACCGCGGAATCGTCAGCGAGCGGCACCCGCAAACCTGCTCGCCCTCAAGATCAACCAACACCACCTCGTGTGAATACCTTCGTTCGCTAAGGGAAAGAGGGAGCGGCGAACCCGAGTACCGGACTGTCTCTCGGCCTCCTACGGACTGCGCGAGGTGCAGGTGGCCGAGGGCAGCGTAGGCGACGTCTTCGGGGAAGACATCTGCTGGAACGGGCGACTGATCCCCGATAATGAGCCGGCGCTCAGAAAGCTCCGAGACCTTGCCCCCGATCATATAGAGGTGACCCATCGCGAGAAGGGCCTGTCCTGGCTCACGTCGAGATCGCGCATCGGTCAGCACGGTGTCGTAGAGACGACGCGTCGACTCGGCGACGATCGCCGCAGACCCCGTGCCTGTCTCGGTTGCGCGGAGGAAGGGGACGGCTGCGACCCAGGCTGAGACTACGCCTGCGCGGTTCTGGAGCTGAAGGATTAGCTTGTCGAGCTCCGGTCTCCCGTCCTTCCACGGAACGCCTCCGATAACATGGAGGCGGCCGAGGGCGCGCAGGAGCGGGTCGTTGACTTCGAGCCGAGAGGCCGAGTCGTGGTTTCCGCCGATGACGACGATTTGGATGTGGGGATCGCGTCTCCAGAGATCAGCGAGAAAGCGGCACCAGGTTTCCTGCGCCTCGATGGGCGGGTTGGCAGCGTCGAACACATCGCCCGTAATAAGGAGAGCATCGATCTGCTCCCGAATCACCGTGTCGGTGAGCCATTGGAGAAGCTTGGCGTGCTCGTATTTGCGACCAACCCCATGCAGCACGTGACCTAGGTGCCAGTCGCTTGTGTGGAGGAGTCGGAACATGAAGCCAGTGTACATCTGGTCGCCATTCCTGAGGGACCGGACGCGCAATCGAAACGAATAGGTACGTCTCTAGATCGTCTGCGACCAATCACCTGGGGAACCGCCTTCCCATTTCCAGGGTTGGTTCTGCCCTGCGGCTCCGTTGGATGTCGTGTCCCAGGTCCGGGACGAAGGTGCGCGCGGCCTGACCCTTGAGGGTCCACGCGGGTCCGTCGTCCAGAAGTCCGGCTTTTCGCGCGGTCTGGATCTGGTCGCGAACCTGTCTGGGCGAGAGCGCCATCAGGTTATCCCGCGTGAAGGGACTGCGCAGACCGAGGCCCTGGATGCGTGCAGACAACTTTTCGAGTTCGGCTTTCTCGGCATCAAAGGCGCGCGGGACTCGAAGGGCAGGGGGCGGTTTGCGCGATATGCCGCGCGCCTTTCCGCGTTGGCGCGGATCAGATTGAGGTTTTCGCGCGTGGGTTTGTGCGCCGCCGCCCGCGTGAGAATGTCGTTCACCTGCTCGCGGGTGTAGCCAAGGCGCTCGATCCGGCGTTGCATTCCCTCGCATCGAGCGACCTGCGCCCAGAACTGATCCGGGTGGAGTACGGGAGCGGCATGAGGCGTGGCCTTGGCGGCATGTTTGGCGAGATCGATGCGGACGCGTTGCAGCTCTGGCGTGAGCACCCCGCGGTGGGCGGCGAAGTGCAAACGAAACGGGCTGGCGATCTTCAGGTCAGGGGTGAGGTAGCCAATGGTCTGGAGCGTGCGCACGCGCGCCTCGTAACGCGCGGAATACTTCGCGTGGTCGGGGAAGTGTTCCGCCCGATGCGATTTCGAAGATCCGATCGTCCATCGCAGTCCACCGAAAACGGCGAGTGACCTCGTGACCCTCGGGCGTGGTCTCCTTGTATGTGGGGCAGAGTTCCTTCTCGATAACGCGGCGACTATCACGATTCAGTGGTTCCAGACGCTCGCCGTCCGGCATGACGAGCGACACCGGGCTGCGCGAAGCTTTCTGCTCGATGCCCGACCCGAGCCGCTCGCGAAACTCCTTCTCGATGCCCTCCTGCCACCCGAGCTTCAGGTCTCCCACGCGAGCCGGCCCGTTGCGTGATGCTGTCGAGTTGAGAGAAACGGTGCGGCCCGTGTTGAGGTTCTGGGCGAACTTCGCGACCAGGACATGCACATGGTAGTGGATTTCCCCCACCTGGTTTCGCGTGTGAATCGCCGCGACAGCAGAGTAGCCAAGGCCAGCGAACGCACGGTCGAGCGCGGACTGGACGGCGGCGTAGATGGCGCCCTTGGCCTCTTCGCGGTGCCCTCAGCGAAGAGGCTCACCTCCTTGGGCAGGGTCAACGTGATGGACTTGTATCCAATCGTTCCCCGTTTGCAGTTGGTTGGATGACAGGCTTCTTCGAATTCCTGCGTGAGCCGTTCATGGTCCGCATGGGCGGCAAGCTGACCAAACCCCACGAGCGGAACACGCCCACCTTCGAGATCGGCCTTCCAACCTGGATCCATCCGCGCGACGTACCGCAATTCTGCGTCCGAAAAACTTGCGTCACGACGAGCGTCGTGGCCGTCAGAAATGTAGTTGAGCGCCTGGCGAGGAGTACCGCTCTCGGCGGTCCCACGCGTGGAGACGCGGACGTAGTAGCCCATCCGAAATCACCATCCCCAGCGCGTAACAGCTCGGCTGTCGTGCGGCGCCAATACATACGGCCACTGCGTTAAGTGGCCGCATGTATGATGTTCATGCACCAGGGACTTTTGGGGCCCTTTCTGCATCCGGCCAATTGCGGGGTCCGGGGGCTTCCCGACCATCCGGGCGCACGACCGTGGTGGTGGCGGGCGGCGGAGAGTGCTGGGAACGCACCAGGGCCGCCTGGACGGCTAGGTCGAACTTCTTGAGTTCTTACATCCTGACCTGAAAAACATTCCGTCCGGTTATCGGCGTGAGCCGGCGTGCGGTTACAGGAGATCGCGCGAGGGAGCGGGCCCTGCCATGCATCGGCGAACGGCCGAGCCCCATACGAGCCTCGGCAGAGCAGGGAGGCGGCGTTGTTGTGCGAGGCCGTGCAGGCAACTCCCGGAGTTCCTCGCCGACATCGAGGCGGATGGAGGCGAACCCCCGACCTTCATGCGCGACGAGTTCCGCTCCAGAAGAGTGCCGATGAAAGATGACGGCGTGCTCTTCCTATCGAACGGGCACGGGCGTATCCTGCCGCGGTCGGGTGACTATGACGTCCAGCTTTGCTTCACATGCGCCTCGGAAAGTCGGGGCGAGCGTCCTCGTCCCTTACGCCTCGCCATGCGCAATGCCGTCGACAGCCCCCCGACCTGCTGGATAGAAACGTAGAAATGGAACTGGTCATTCCCCTAGTAGCGTTCGCTTTTGCGGTATGGATCCTGTGGACTATCCATGCGGACTCATCCTCATCGACAAGAGAACACGTTTGGCGCGATGACCAGACTCCACGGAACCTGAGCAGCCCCAATCCTGCTGAGCGATCTTCTATTGCCAGGTCTTCATCGCCGTTTGACTCCTGCGAGGCGGCGCAGCTCTCGCAATTGGTCCGACAGGTAGATCAGGATCGTTCAAGAGCGGCTCCGGTGCGCGGTAAGGGCGCACAGCCTCCCCCTATTCCCCCATGGCGTTGGATCCCTCAGGGCGAGACCGTGTCGATTGCAGGTTTGTCCATTCCAGGTGGTCTGCTCTACGTCGGCAAGGACCTGCGCGCGGTGTCGGGGGCCGAAGTGGAGCCAGCTCTCATCTCCCCCAAACTCCCGGCTGCGTTCGCCAGCCCAGACCTGTCCGGCACGGGCGTACCGTATTGGCCTTCCTATTCCGACATTTCGCCAGAAGCTCGTGCGGGATACCTGCTGTGGCTGGCCCAAGGCCGCAGACAGCCGGACGCGTACATCGGGTACGTCTTCCTCTACTTCTACGGACTCGAACGTCGCGTTCTGGGCGACCATGCTCGGCAAGACATTCCCTCCATTACCGAAGAAGTGCGTTCGCTTCTCGGGGTCTACAAAAACTCAGGCTCATTCTGCTCGTATGCACAAGGATTCCTTGAGGTCTGTGCCGCCCTAACCGATCTATCGACGCTCGACGATCCTGAATCGAGCGGTGCGTTGTCGCTGGCCTTGAAGCTCAAGCTGTCGCGTTTATCGGTGGCCAATCGGGGCATCCCTGCTGAATTGGCTCTGCGTTGGCTCGAAGGCGCCTCCCAGATTGTCAGGCGGGCCGCGGTGGAAAGATGTTCCGCCGAATTCCGCCAGCTATTCGGCATTCGGTATCAAGAACGTTTTTCTGCGGGGATGGTCATCGAGCCGAACAAGACCCGCCTTTCGCTTTCGTACAAGCCAGCCAGTAGGTCTTTCTACCAGAAGATCGAAATCGACCTCGGCGACCTGCCCGACGTGACAGCACTTCAGAGACCGATCAAAGAGCTGGAAAAAATTGCCGACGCTTGCATCCAGGAACTGGATCCGTATTCCCGCTGGCTCGGAAAGAATCCAGACGGCCGGGGCTCTCCCGAAGCCATCGCATTGCTGCCTGCCGCGATGTCCATGAGCCACGCAGGGGCTGAGACGCGTGTTTTTGCCAACTGGCTTGAAGCGACCGTCACACGGGGTGCCGCGCTTGTGCTCAAGAGAGCAGAGTTCAAGGAACGGTGGCCGGGCAGGCGAGGTGAGGATTCGGCCGAGCGAAAAGCCTGGCTCGAAGTCTCCAAGGTCCTGCAGATGCTTGGTTACGGAATCGAGCCGGACGTTCGGTTTCAGGGCCTAATCGGGTGCCGGACTGATCATGTGGTGCTCTTCAAGTTGGGTGACGAACACGTGGAAACGGCCAGCCCCGAGTACCTTCAGGCCACATTGATGGCGCGATTCGGGATCGTCATCGCCACAGCGGATGGAGATATCAGTGAGGCTGAAATGACCCATCTTGCCGAGATGCTCGAAAAGAAACTCGACCTCTCCCCCGCAGAGCGGCTAAGGCTTGCGGCCCATCTGAAATTGCTTGCGGCCGAGGGGGCTTCACTAGCCGGCGCCAAGAAAAAGCTGGAGGGACTCTCGCAAGAACAGCGGGCCGCAATAGCGCATGTCGCAACGCTGGTTGCCTTGGCGGATGGACGTGTGACCAAGGAAGAGTCGGCCAACCTCGGCAA
The DNA here is from genome assembly GCA_964535465.1 of uncultured Myxococcales bacterium. Taxonomy (GTDB): domain Bacteria; phylum Myxococcota_A; class Polyangia; order Fen-1088; family Fen-1088; genus Fen-1137. Next base: position 4,597 of record CAZHUY010000095.1, on the reverse strand, counting down.
GATATGTTCAGTTTTGGGGCTCGATCCGAACCGCGTGTACGAGGACCTGCACGTTCTCGGTGTGGACGACAGACTACCGGACTCGGACGTTGTGACCGTGAAGCCGGCGACCGGCGACCGAAAAGGTTACGCCATACCGACTCCGCCCAAACCCGAGAACGCCCACCGGGTGGTGCTCGACAAGGTTCGATTGGAAATGAAGGCCAAGGAGACTCGCGAGGTCGCAGAGATCCTGAAGAGTGTCTTCGTAGAGGAACAGCCGCCAGCCCCACGGCCGCCCCCGGTGATCGCTGATGCAGTTGCCGGGCTCGACCAGCCCCATTCATCTTTGCTTCGCCAGCTCACGGATAAGAGCACCGTGCAACGCGCCGACTGGGAATCATGGTGCTCACGGTTCGGCGTTCTTCCTGATGGAGCCATCGATCGAATCAATGAGGCAGCATGGGATATCTGCGGTGGCCCCCTGCTGGATGGTGAAGACACGATTTCAGTAGAGCAGGCCGCTTTGAAGGAGATGCTCGCATGACACAGCCAGAGGTGATCCGTCCGAAAGATCGTGACGCTGTATTGCAGTCGATCCGCGCCGGCGTTGTCCCCAGACTCGGCCTGCACCTGATCCAGGTCGGCCGTGCAGCAGAAGTGAAGGCGCTGCTCCAAGACATCGAGCGGATCGCGGATGGGGGCTCGGGGGTCCGATTTGCCATCGGGGCCTATGGCTCGGGTAAGACCTTCTTTTTGAATCTGATCAGGTCCATCGCCCTTGAGAAGAAACTGGTCACGGCCCATGCCGACCTGAACCCTGACCGCCGGCTCCATTCTACCGGCGGCCAAGCGAGATCTCTGTTCAGCGAGCTCATGCGCAACATGGCCACACGAGCCAAGCCTGATGGCTCGGCCATGCCAAGCATCGTGGAGCGGTTCATTGCGACCGCTCTCAACGATGCGAAGACAAACGGGACCACGCCCGAGGTCGAGATTCGCAACAAGCTCGCGCAGCTCTCGGAGTTGGTCGGAGGGTACGATTTTGCCGAGGTCATCGCGGCCTACTGGCGTGCGCACGACACCGGGGACGACACTCTCAAGAGCAATGTGGTGCGATGGCTCCGCGGCGAATTTGGCACCAAGACCGAAGCCCGTGCCGCCCTGGGCGTGAGAACGATCATCGATGACGCAAACATCTATGACCAACTGAAGCTCATGGCCCGGCTGGTGCGGCTTTCAGGATTTGGTGGGCTGCTCGTATGCCTCGACGAGATGGTCAACCTTTACAAGCTTGCCAGCAGCCAAGCGCGGAATTCGAATTATGAGCAACTCCTACGGATCGTGAACGACAGCCTACAAGGAACGGCCGTGGGGCTCGGGTTCGTCTTCGGCGGCACACCCGAATTCTTGCTTGATGGGCGACGCGGGCTCTACAGCTACGAGGCACTGCGGTCCCGGCTCCCGGAAAACACCTATGCCGTGAACGGACTCGTCGATTTCAGCGGTCCAGTCCTGAATCTCGCCAGTTTGACCAAGGAGGACCTGTATCTCCTGCTCCAGAAGCTGAGGCATGTCTATGCTGGTGGCGATCCCTCTCGCTATCTTCTGCCGGACCAGGCGCTGGAAGCTTTCATGGAGCATTGTTCGAAGCAGATTGGCGATGCCTATTTCCGAACACCGCGGAACACCATCACGCAGTTTGTGGGCCTACTGGCCGTGCTTGAGCAGAACCCTCAGGTCCCCTGGAGCGACCACCTTACCGGCGTGAAGGTGGTCAAGGATAACGGCGCGGTCGCCGAGACGGCTGCTGAAGAAGGAAAGGCCGCGAACGATGACGACGAGCTCGCCTCCTTCAAACTCTAGCGGCGAGGGCGATTCGACAACATTCGGGAGACTCCACCCCTCTATACAGCGCTGGATTTGGGACAAGAAATGGCCCGACCTCAGGCCGGTTCAGGAACATGCAGCCGGGCCGATCCTGGCGGCGTCGAGCGATGTCATCATCACCGCGCCAACCGCCGGTGGGAAGACCGAGGCAGCCTTCCTCCCCATTCTTACGAACGTGATGGAACATCCGGCCGAAGGGGTTCGGGTGCTCTATCTCAGCCCGCTACGAGCGCTGATCAACGACCAATTCGATCGCCTGGATGACCTAGGCGGTCGCCTTGGTATCCAGTTCCATCGATGGCACAGCGATGTGGCCTCTTCCGCGAAGCATCGCGTTTTGGAGGATCCCAACGGGGTATTGTTGATGACTCCAGAGTCTCTGGAGGCCCAGTTCGTTTTGCGCGGGTCGTTGATCCCTCGGCTCTTCAGCGGCCTCACCTACACCGTGATCGATGAACTGCACGCGTTCATCGGCACGGAACGTGGAACGCAACTGCAGTCGCTGCTTCATCGGGTCGAGCTCGCCATCGGCAGGCGCGTCCCCAGAATCGCTCTTAGCGCCACGCTCGGCGACATGCGATTGGCAGCGAAGGCCATGCGCCCGGACGATGCAGGTTCCGTCGTGATTGTAAGCGATGACTCGGAAACGCCCGGCATTCGCCTCAAGCTTCACGCCATGGTGGAGGCCGATTCGCCCGAGGTTGACGAGACTGCAGGCCAGACGTCTCAAGAAGAGACCGACGCCGCTTCGTCTGCGGATGAGGCGATTGCGAACAGGTTGTTTAGGCAACTCCGCGGCCACAAGAACCTCGTCTTTGCGAACGCCCGGGGGGCGGTCGAAAAGTACGCGGACCTGTTGCGCAGGAGATGCGAGGCAGCGCATGTGCCGCAGGAATTCTGGCCGCACCATGGATCCCTTTCTCGCGATCTGCGCGAGGACGTGGAGCGTATGCTGAAGGAGCCGGAAAGGCCGATCACTGGAATATGCACGAGCACCCTTGAGCTGGGGATCGACATTGGTTCCGTCGAATCCGTCGCGCAGATAGGTGTTCCCCCTGGCGTGGCAAGCCTGCGCCAACGCATGGGTCGTTCAGGACGAAAAGCTGGGCAGAGCTCTGTCTTGCGCGTTTTGGTCACGGAGAGATCAGGCGGCGCGAACATGTCCCTGGAAGACGAGCTGCATCTCGACTTGGTCCAATCGATGGCCATCACCAGTCTCATGCTGGACAGATGGTGTGAGCCTCCCATCGCCGGGGCACTCCATCTTTCAACACTGGTCCATCAGATCTTGGCACTTGTGGCACAGAATAATGGGGTCACGGCGGAGAAAGCGTGGGCAGTTCTGTGCGGGACCGGGGCTTCGTTCAGCGTGGAGAAGAAGGTCTTTCTTCGCCTGCTACGGGCCATGGGTGAACGGGATCTCATTATCCAGAACAGCGACGGCACGCTGCTGCACGGGGACGCGGGCGAGCGAATCGTCAACCACTACTCCTTCTACGCCGTCTTCATGACTCCGCAGGAGTACCGCCTGATTTCGGACGGCAAGCCCCTGGGCAGCCTGCCGATCGCCTATCCCGTCCTTGAGGGCCAGCTGCTCATCTTCGGTGGAAAACGATGGTCGGTCGTCGAAGTCGACGACGAGTCACGCACAATCCGTCTTGTGCCCTCGCGGGGCGGCAAGGTCCCACTTTTCGGAGGCGCAGGATTCGGTGTTCACGACGAAATTCGGCGGGTGATGCGGAGGATCTACCTGAGCAAGGAAGTCCCCCCTTACCTCGATCAAACCGCAGTTCATCTTCTGCAGGATGCACGTCGGGCCTTTGCTGAATTGCGGCTTGGTTCCACCAGCATTGTCCAAGGTGGCCGAACCACGAGCTTGGTGGTCTGGGCTGGAGATCGAGCCCTCAACACCGTCCAGTTGTTGCTGGCTTCTCGTGGAATTCAAACTCAAAGATCTGGGCCGATCATATCTGCGGAAAGCGCAGACCCCGAAAAGATGCGCATGTGCGAGCTCGAAGCAACAAGCGAAGCGCTGGACCTCGTCGGGTTGGCTCGGATTTCCAAGAACAAGAAGTGCAACAAGTACGACAATCTCCTGCCGGATGACCTCCTCTGCATGGACTATGCGTCCCGCGAGCTGGCCCGGTTGCCGCAAGACTGTCTGGGACCGGACGTTCGAAATCCCACTTAGCCCAGGAGAGACAGTGTCTATTTCGGGCGCGACCGTTTCTTGATGCCCTTCAGCGACCTGAGCTGAGCCAACGGGTCTTTCGGGGCGACGATTTCGATCGATTGGACTTCGACCTTGCGAGGCCGAACGCTGTTATCCGATCGAAGGGTCGTCCGAACGGCGCCGCAGTCCATAACCGCGTCGATATCGAAAAGGAGAGCGTGCCCAGCACTATCGTTCGGTCGAACATCGAATCGGCGAACCGATTTGATACTGTGGCAAAGGAACTTCGTCACCTTTCCCGTTTCCTCTGCCACGAACTGATGTCGCCTCTGCGGTGGAATGGTCATCAATTCGTGAAACCGTGTGCCGATGATTTTGTACGGTTGCGCGCGTTCCGGGGACAGCGCCAAGACCAATTGAAGCATTGCCATCCCGAGACTTTGTTTGCTTTTCTGTCGTGGTTTCCCCGGCCGAGCATAAGGAATACCGAATTTTTGTAGAGCCTGGTGCTGTGCTGCCGTTTCATGCAGTTCATATAGGGGGTGGGCTGTCCGG
>CAZHUY010000094.1:0-22291 GCA_964535465.1 uncultured Myxococcales bacterium | reverse complement strand
TTCGAGCCGCCGCTTGAGCCCGGGTGTTCCAGAATCATGAACGATGATTTAGAGTCCAAGGCGCTATCACGGTTCATGCCCGTATCGCCGAAGCCCAAGGCGCCGTCAGGGTTCATGCCGGTTTCGCCGAAGCCCACATCTGCGGCTGCCTTCGAATCAGCCGGCCGGGTTTCCCCGCCGCCAGCGTCAGCCGTGTTTCCGCCAACTGGCAGCCGGGCCAACCCGCGTCCGTTGGAACACCCTGCCCCAAGACAAACCGCCGCTGCGACCATCAAGAGACGAGACGTGGACCACATTGAACGAACCTCCAAGCGAGACGTGATTCTTTTGGCCCAGGGTACTTCGACGCCGAAAAACAGTCCAAGGTTCACATGGGCGCACCGGCCCCAGAGCGCCTGGTTCGTCCCTCTGGCGACGGTCCCTGCTGCGACCTTAACGTCCAAGGCCGGTCGGTCATCCCTGGCACCGGTGATGCTCGCTTGGGCCATCGGATATACTCCGCGCCCATGCCTGCCTCCCAGACGCCCGCGCCCCCCTCGCCCCCGTTCGACGCCGCCTCGACGCTCGAGCGCGCCCTCGGCGCCTTGACACGTCTGCAGAGTGAGCGCGGCTGCTGGGTGGGCGAGGTCGTGTGGTGCACGATGCTCATCTCCCAGCACATCATCGTGAGCCACCTCATCGGCCAGCCGCTTTCGCCCGAGCGCAAGGAGAAGTACCTGCGTTACTACCGGTCCTGGCAGACACCCGACGGTGGCTTCGGCATGCACCGCGAGTCGCCCGCCTACGTCTACATGACGACCCTCGCCTACGTGGCCATGCGACTCATGGGCCTCGGCAAGGACGAGGAGCTTCCCCGCCGCGCGCGCGAGTGGCTGCGGACCCACGGCGGCGTGCTGCACATCCCCTCCTGGGGAAAGTTCTGGCTCGCCATGCTCGGCCTCTACGGCTGGGAAGGCGTGAACCCCATCCAGCCCGAGCTCTGGCTGCTGCCCGAGTGGGCGCCGGTCCACCCCAGGCGAATGTACAACCACACCCGCCTCATCTACCTGGGCATCGGCTACCTGTACGGACGGCGGGTCACAGGCCCCGAGACTCCCCTCATCCGCGAGCTGCGCGCCGAGCTGTACGACGAGCCGTACCAGTCGATCGACTTTTCGGCCTACCGCCACACGCTCGCCCCCACCGACGTCTACGTGGCGCCCTCATGGCTCCTGCGCACGGCCTACAACACGCTCTATTTGTGCGAGCGTATCCACTCCGAGGCCCTGCGCAAGACCGCGCTGGACCGCTGTTTCGAACGCATCCTCTTCGAGCTGCGCTCGACCAACTACGCGTGTGTCTCGCCGGTCAACGGACTCCTCAACGTGCTCGCCCTGTGGGACCGCGATCCGCAGCACCCGGAGCTGCTGCAGGCCTACCGCGGCGTCGACTACTGGACCTGGGAGGACGAGGAGGAGGGGCTACGCATCAACGGCGCCCACAGCCACACCTGGGACACCGCCTTCACCGTGCAGGCCATCATGGAGGGCCCGCCCGAGGCGGCGGAGCAGATGAAGGAGCCGCTGGCCCGCGCCCACGCCTACCTGCGCGCCTCGCAGATGCGCGAGGAGATCCCCGAGCGCAAGCGCTTCTTCCGCGATCGACGCCTGGGGGGCTGGTGCTTCTCCGACGAGCACCACCGCTGGCCCGTGTCCGACTGCACGGCCGAGGCGCTGTCGGCGGCGCTGCACCTCGATGAACGGCATCCGGAAGAGGCCCGCATCGGCGACCAGCGGCTGCGTGAGGCGGCGGAGTTCGTCCTCTCCCGCCAGAATAAAGACGGCGGCTTCGGCTCCTACGAACGCAGCCGCGGCACGCTGGCGCTCGAGATCGTGAATCCCGCCGAGATGTTCGGCAACTGCATGACCGAGCGCTCGTACGTCGAGTGCAGCGCGAGCTGCGTGGCCGGGCTGGCGCGCTTCCGCGCCCGTTACCCCGATGTCCTGCGCAGCAAGATCGATCGCGCGGTGAAACGCGGCGTGGCCCGCATCCTCGCGGCCCAGCTCGACGACGGGAGCTGGGAGGGCTTTTGGGGCGTCAACTTCACCTACGCCATCATGTACGGCATCGAGGGGTTGCTGGCCGCGGGCCTCCCCTCCGATCACCCTGCCATCCGCCGCGCCTGCGACTGGCTCGTCGCCAAACAGTTCCCCGATGGCGGCTGGGGCGAGCACTACACGAGCTGCGAGAAGCGCGTCTACGTACCGCACGAGCGCTCCCAGGTGATCATGACCTCGTGGGCGCTCATGGCGCTGCTTGCGGCGCGCGACCCGCGCTGGGACGTCATCGAGCGCGGGGCACGCCTCCTGGCCTCGCGCCAGCAAGCCGACGGCGACTTCCCGAAGGAAGGGGTGGGCGGTGTCTTCTTCAACACCGCCATGCACCACTACTGCCTCTACAAGAACTACTTCACGGTGTGGGCCCTCGGCCGTTACGAGCGCGCCAGAAGAGAGCGGGGCCAGCAGCCGCATTCGGCCTGCCCGGTCCCCGCTCCCTGAGTGAATGGCTCCGCGCGGTCGCCCCGCTGGGGGCTACTCGATGGTCAGCGACTTGGCATCGAGGGCGATCTCGTAGTAGCCGTGATCGTCCCAGGGGATCTCCTTGCCATTCTGTTTGACCGTGCCACCCGACGTGGTCACGCGCACGCACATGTTGGGCGGGAAGACCGACGGCAGGGTCCACGTGATGTTGTTGCCAGAAGCCTTGGAGAGGGCGTCCTGTCCGACCTGATAGGCCGCCACGTTGGTGACCGTCTCGACCCAAGACCCGCCCGACACCGCGGATTTCACGGCGGAGGTGAATGAGTCGAGCGCTATGGGCTGATAGGCACCGTCGTTGCCGCCGTTGAACCCATGGATGCAGATGGTTCTCCACTTGCCGGCCGAGGGAGCCATGTTGTTGCTCGAGGCAATGTCCGAAGGCAACCAGGTGAGAGGCTTGGTGTCTCCCGCGCTCATCGAGCCTCCATTAACGCTCCGGTTGGTGAGGAACTTGCTCGAGACCGAGCCGGTGTTGCAGGCGCCCGCGCCGTTGGGCGCGGCAAAGGCGTAGGCCGTGACGCCGAAGGTGGACTTGATGAAGGTGCTCGCCGCATCGATGGACGCAGGCTTGTCGCAGTTGCTGTGGTCCGAGGTGTGGTTGCCCATCTCGTGCCCATCCTTGAGGGCCGTCTTGTACACCTCGTTGCCGGCTTCCGACTTGCTGGTGAGCAGATAGAAGGTGTAGTGCCCGCCAGCGGAATTCATCGCCGCGTAGTTCTTGATCTGCGAGGAATTGGCGTCGTCGAAGGTGTACGAGATGGCGGACTTGAACCCTGCCCAATCGAGGACCTTGAGACCACCCGCCGCACCGGAGGGCTTGGCCTTGCCCGTTTCGCTCGGGGCAAAGGACAGATTGGCGCAAGAGTTGGCGGCCGCTCCACCCGCCGCGGTCCCGCCGCCAGAGGCGCCAGCGCTGGCCTTGCTTCCGCCGATGACGGTGCCGCCATTCGACCCCGTGCCACCGGCCCCACCGGTAGAGGCGCCACCCTTGCCTGTGCCACCGAGCGCGCTGCCGCCCGTCGGTGTGTTGCCTCCGCTATGACCGCCCTGTGAACCGCCGCGGCCACCACTGCCACCCATCGAGGACGACCCGCCTTTCGACGTGGAACCGCCCTTGACGGACGACGAGCTCGCGCCGCCGACCGCTGACGAATCGCTGCTCGAACCACCGGAGCTGGACGATCCCCCCACTGCACTGGAGGACTTTTCTCCCCCGGAGCTCCGCGCACTGCTGCCGCCCTGGCTGGAAGAGCTCGAGCTGTCTCCCCCTCCTCCCGTGGATGTGCTGGAAGATTCGTCGTTGCCAGAACACGCGATGATGAACAGAGCGGGAATGCATAGAGAGAAATGGCGCATTGGAATCCTCAACTTCAGGGAATGGCCGTCAGGTGAACGGAAGCCAAGTCAACGTTCGGAACGAACGCACGAATATGCAGGACTTTGACACTCGTGCTATTGAGCCGTCAACGCCTCTTTGAAACCTGTTCGCCCTAGGAACGGAGGCAGTGGTGCGAAGCCCGACGCTGCCAAGCACGGCGTTAGGATGCCCCGACGAGTCGCGAAGGTTCACGGCCATTCCATGGCAAGCGCGACGAAGCCACGGGACGCCCGGTCATAGCCATCTTCCAGAGCAAGGCGGCCCCTCGAACGGCCCGAGGCTTTCTCGGCCGTGAATCCTTTCGTCCCGGGTTGGCTCTCAGCCAATGAGGAGAATGAAAATGGCAACCAAGATCCTGAACGAAAACAACTTCAAGCAGACCGTGGACAAGGGGATCGTGTTGGTGGATTTCTGGGCGCCGTGGTGCGGCCCGTGTCGGGTCTTCGGCCCTGTCTTCGAGAAGACCTCCGAGGCGCACCCGGATGTGACCTTCGCCAAGGTCAACACCGAAGACCAGCCAGGACTGGCGGGAAGCTTCGGCATCCAGGCCATCCCCACCCTGATGGCCTTCCGCGACGGCATCCTTCTCTACCAACAGGCGGGGGCGCTGCCGGCCACAGCGCTGCAGAAGCTGATTGAGCAGGTCAAGCAACTGGACATGGTCAAGGTCCGCGAGGACGTGGCCAAGCAGCAAGCCAAGGAATCTGGTCATGGAGCCTGCTGCGCCTAACCCGGAAATCCTGCCCAGAAAGAGGAAAACCATGCGGACCTTGGCATTCGTAGTGGGAGGCGCTGTCCTGGGGTTCGCGTACTACAAGCTGGTCGGTTGCCGCACCGGCAGCTGTCCCATCACCTCCAGCCCCGTGGTCTCGACCCTCTATGGCGCCTTGCTGGGATACCTGCTCGGCGCCTGAGCCTTTCATTTCTGGTGCTAGACTCCGGTGATGGTGACCGGGACCCAGGCCCGAAGTGAAGACGCGCTCCTGCAAGCCGCGCGGGGCGGCGATCGCGAAGCCCTGAATCAACTTCTGCAACAGCACCAGCAGCGTGTCTTCGGCTTCGGCATGAAGATGTGCGGGGATCCCGAGGACGCCCGCGATGTGGCGCAAGAGACCATGCTGAGCCTGGTGCGTTCGCTGCCCGGGTTCCGGGGCGAGTCCTCGGTTTCGACCTGGCTGTACACGGTGGCGCGCAGTTTCTGCATCAAGAAACGCCGTCGCAGCAAGGGTGCCCCTGCGCACCACGATGCGCTGGATGCGGCGGCGCAGGAGCAATCGGCGGCTCCCGTCGCGACGCCGGAGCAAACCCTGCTGGGAAGCGAGGCGCGCGCGGCGGTGGCCAACGCCCTGGACCGCCTGGAGCCGGATGCCCGCGAGGTGATCGTCCTGCGCGACATCGAGGGCCTGACCGCGGCCGAGGTGGCCACCATCACCGGACTGTCCATCGCCGCGGTCAAGAGCCGCCTGCACCGCGCGCGCCAAGCCTTGCGCGAGCACCTGGTGGCCATCGTGGGCGACGCGCCCGCACCGGCCACGCCGAGCTGCCCCGACGTGCTCACCCTGCTCTCGCAGAAGCTGGAGGACGAGGTCAGCCCGGACCTGTGCGCGCAGATGGAGAAGCACGTGGAAGGCTGCCCGCACTGCAAGGGATTGTGCGATTCGCTCAAACGCAGCCTGGCGGTGTGCCGATCCTTCTCCAGCCCCAAGGTCCCGCGCGACATTCAGGAATCCCTGCGCCAGGCGGTTCAGGCCGCGCTGGAACAGAATTTCTGAGGGTCGGGGCCGTCCCCAACTCCCTTTGGCTGGGATGCCCGCTTCCGGCATGATGGCGGCGTGCTCATCGTGCTGCTCTTGTTCGTGGCCGGGCGCTGCCTGGTCCCCATGGACGAGACCGATCTGTTCTTCAACCTGCGGCTGGGCGAGATCATTCTCGGCACGGGCCACGTGCCCACGGACAACCTGCTGTCGTTCACCTTTCCTGAAGTACGCGACATCAACCTGGCCTGGCTGTTCCAGGTCGTGCTGGCGCTGGTTCACCGCGCGGCGGGGATCGCGGGCACGGTGCTGCTCAAGACGAGCTTCGTGCTGGGCACCTGGGCCATTCTGTATCGGGTGGCCGTACGCCGGGGCGCGCATCCTTGGCTGGCGGCTCTGGTGCTGGCCCTGGCGGCGTGGTCGGCGGAGCCGCGCTTCGTCGAGCGGCCGCACCTGGTGACCTTCGTGGGTCTGGCCTGCCTGCTGCTGGCCCTCGAGCGGGCGGAGGCGGGCCGGCCGCGCATGCTGTGGGGACTGATGCCGGCGGGGCTGCTCTGGGCCAACGGCAACTCCTGTTTCTTCCTGGCGCCGACCATCCTGCTGCTCTACGCGGCCGGGGCGTGGATTGATGGCGAGCGTGCGCACGCTCGCCGCGCAACGCTGGTGGGTGTGGCGATGCTGCCGCTCATCTTCGGGACGCCTTCGGGCGTTCACGTCCTCACCTATCTGGCCAACCACATCCGCATGCCCTGGCTGCGGCCCTTGCAGGAGTACCGGACCGCGCGCTGGCCGCTCGACGGGCCTTTCTTCTTCTTGCTGGCGGGTCTGGCGGTGTCGGTGGCGGCTTCCTTGCTGCTCAAGCGCCAGCGCCTCCTTCCCTGGCGCGTGCTCCTGCCCCTCGTGGTCCTGGCCCTGCTGGGTGGCCTGCGCATTCGCTTCGTGGCCGAGTTTTCCATGCTGGCGGGCCCGGCCCTGGCGGTGGCGGCCAGCGCCTGGGTTCCGCGCAGGCCCGTGTTGACCGGCGCAGCGGCCGCCGTGTTGCTGGTCCTGACCGCGATTCCGCGGGCCCTGGCCGGTCCCCCTTGGTGGGATCTGGGCGAGGAAGCCGATCTGGTCCCTCACGCGGCCATCGACTTCGTCGAGAAGCACGGGCTGGGCGGCCGCATGTACAATGATCTCGAGGTGGGGTCGTACCTGACCTGGCGTTGGTGGCCCCGCCATCGCGTGTTCCAGGATCCGCGCATCAACGGCTATCCCGAGTCCTTTCACGCGATCCTGCGGCGGACGGATCTGACGTCGGCGCGCTGGCAAGAGCTTCTCGACGGGTTTGCCGTGGACGCGGCCCTGCTGACCTACCCGGGGGTCAATCCGCGGGGCGCGTGGTTCGATCCCGAGCTGTGGGCGCTGGTGTACCGCGCACACGACGGCCTGGTCTTCACGCGCCGGTTGCCCGAACGCGCCTCGCTGCTGGCCGAGCTGGAGATCCCGCTGACCTTCAACTACACCGAGGACACCGGCCTGGTGGCGCGCCCCTTGCCTCAACCGTCGCAATCCACCGTCGCCGCTTGTGAATGGCAGCGACGGCTGGGCGATCTCCTGCGCAGCGAGGACGGTCGCGCGGCGGCGCAGGCGTACCAGGCAGCCCTGGACGGGGCCGCGGGGACATGCCTGGGTGCCGACTGGCAGAGCAAGGTGCGCGAATCGCTGGCGGCCCTGGCCCTGCAGCTCGGCGACGCGGAGAAGGCCGCGCGCCTGCTCGACGGGCTGACCTCTCCCGAGGCGCGCGCCAACCACGGCTTCGCGCTGCTGGCGCTTGGGCGCGGCGAGCAAGCCCTAGCGGATTTCGAGGCGGCCCTGGACGAGCACCCGCACAACGACGAGGCGACCTTCGGCCGCGGGCTGGCGCTGGAGTCGTTGGGGCGACCTGGCGAGGCGGCGGCGGCCTTTCAAGCCTTGCTCGCCCGCTCGCCCCGACACCTGTCGGCGCCCACGGCGCGCCTGCACCTGCGCAGGCTCGCGGCAAACCCATCGCGATGAAGCGGGCTTCCCCGGCACGCATGACCCTGGCGTAGACTCGGCCCGTGAACACGCGCACCAAGAACCCGACCCTGCTGGGCGTGTTCCTTGCGCTGTCCGTGGCGGGGTTGCTGGCCGAGCGTGGGCACGCCTTCGTGGCGGCCCCGCCCACCGATTTCGACGATGCCTACATGTTCGTGCGCTACGCAAAACACGCGCTGGCGGGGCAATGGTGGGCCTGGAACATGGGCGAGCCGCCGGTCAATGGCGTCACCAGCCCCCTGCACTTCTTCATGGTCACGCTGGCGCAGGCGCTGCTGGGCGGAGACGTGGCCACCCCGCTGCACGCGGCCTCGGGCGTGGCCACCTTGCTGTTGCTGGCCGCCCTGGCCGCCACCTGCGCGCGCTTCGCGGTCGGCTTGGGTCCGCGCGTGCGTCTCGTCTTTTGGGGTGGCGCTCTGCTGCTTCTACTCGGCTACCGCGAAGCCTTCTTCTTCCACGCGCACCTGGGCATGGACACCATGCTGGCCGCCTGGGGCAACACCGCGCTGGCCTACGCAGCCCTGCGCCTGGCCCAGCGTCCCTCCACGCGCATGGCCCTGGTCACCGCCGCGCTCGGTTGGTTGTCCGTCGCGGCTCGCCCCGACAACGTGATCATCGCCATCTCGTGCCCGCTTCTGGCGTTGTGGTTGCTGGCGCCCGCCCCACGTCGGCGCCCCCTGCTGGTGTGGGCGAGCAGTCTGTTCGCGCTGCTCGGGCTGGATCTCCTGCTCAAGTGGCGGCTGCTGGGCACGCCCCTGCCGCTCGCCTTCTACGCCAAGCAGCCCGGCCACTACCAAGCCTTCGCCGGCGAGTTTACCTGGAATCCCTTCTGGTTCCTGCACGTCGCCCTGGCCTGCGTCTGGCCCTTCATCCTGGCCGTGGTCATGGGCGTGCGCCGGGACAGCGTGCGCCTGCTCGTGGTGCTGGGACTGCCGGCCCTGGGCACCTGGGTGGCTCTCCTCGGGGTGAACCAGATCATGGGTCACCTGGGACGCTTCTATTTTCCGTCGCTGCCGCTGGTGGTGCTGGCCGGATGCTTGTTGGCCGCACGCTGGGCTCGTGAGCTGCCCGGTCGAGCCAGGGCCACGGAGAGCCCTTCGCGTCTGGCGCGCGAGCTCGTGCTGCGCCTGGGACTGGCGGCGCTGCTCTTGCTGGGTGGCGCCCAGACGCTCGACGCCGCGGGTACCTGGTATCAGGCGCGCGCGAAGAGCCAGGCCCTGGCTGCCCTCGACGGTCTTTCCGTCCCCGCGACCGAGGCCCTGCCCCAACTCGATTCATGGCAAAGCTCGCTGGAGATCGGACGTCTGGCCGCCGCGGCCCCGACCGGCACCCGCTTCGCCATGTCCGAGCACGGGCTGGTCGGTGCCTTGGCACCGCAGGCCACCATCATCGACGTGCTGGGCCTTCACGATCCGCTGTTCGCCCGCGCCCCCTTCAGCCCCGCCGAGCTATGGCGACGTCAGCCCGACATCATCTGGCTGCCCCACCCCGACCACACCCAAATGGTGCGCGACATCCTGGATAGCGACGAGTTCTGGCGGGGCTACGACTTCTACCCCGACGCCTTCACCTACGGCATGGCCCTGCGCCGGGACAGCCCGCGCTTCGTCCGCCTGTCAACCCTGTTCGCCGAGCATTGGCAGGCCGCGTACCCAGGGCGGCGGCTGACCGACCATCTCGCGCGCCCAGGCAGCCCTCAGTACTGAACGCCGATGTCGATGAACCAGTTTTCGCTCAGGCTCTTGTCCTCGGGGGCCCAGGCCTTGATGGCGTCCTTGGCCACCAGAGGTTTGCCCGAGCCATCGGCGATGCGCAGGGTGACCGGCAATTCGAAGGGCCCATAGCCCTGGGGCAGGGCCCATGTGCCAAAGCGTTCTTGCGGGCGCGACAGGCTGTAGTTCTTGTCCCGCTGCAAGGCCACCCAGTCGCCCGAGGGCAACTGCGCCTCGACCGTGGCGGCCGCGCCCAGCCCCGCCATGTTCACCACGGTGAACGAGAAGTAGTAGGGCCCGGCGTTGGCCCGCATCCAGACGTGAATGTTGCCCACCACCGGGCAAGGCACGCGCTTGTACTTGGTGGGGATCACACCATCGATGGTGGCGCCGTTGGGGTTGCCAGTCTGCAAGCGCGCCATGGCGATGTCGCACAGATCGAAGTGGATGCTCTCGCCCGCCACGGGATCGTGGTCGAGCGGCGGCGGCGGCAAGGGTTGCAGCGGACAGCCGTACTTGAACTCGCCCTCCACCTCGGCGCAGTGGTCGCGGCCCGAGCCGCAGCACCACTTGGAGTTGGGCGCGCACGGGCACGAATCGGCGATCTGCAACACGATGGGCGGTGTGTACTTGGGATCGCCGACCGGATACTCGCTGCCGTCGGGCAGCGTGCGCATCAGTTGAAAACACTCGCCGCACGACAGGTAGTTGTCCAGATCGCCGGGCAGGCTGGGCCAGAACTGGGTGTAGTAGTTGCCCTGAGGGGCGGCGAAGTTGCCACGCAAGGTGATGTCCTCGGGATCCTTGCACAGGTCGGGATAGGCCTTGCAGAAGACATCACACCTGGCCTGCAAGCCGGTGTCCGCCAGTTTGGTCGAGCTGGAGCAGATGCCGTAGAGGCCAAAGGCGCAGGCGCCCGTGGCGGCGGTGCCGAAGTGGGTCGAGCGCGAGTAGTGCCAGGGCTCTTCCTTGCTCACCGAGGTGACCTCGGGCCACAACCCGGACATGCACGCCTTGGCGTTGACCACCTCGCACTGGGCCGAGCCGGGGCCGCCGCACTTGTCGCAGCTCTCGGATTTGCGATCGTCGCTGCAGTACTGGGCACAGCACACGCCCTCGGTGGCGGCCCACGCGCCGCAGGCGTCCCTGCCGATGGCGGGGCGGCTGGCCTGCTGGCGTGGCTCACCGCTGCGGCTGTCGGGGCTCAGGCGCGTGTCGGTGGGGGCATCGACGCCCGCATCGGACCGGGAAGACGAAGAGCCGCCCGAACCTGCAGCCGACGAGCCGGACGAACTCTCCGAGGACGAGCCGCCCGAACCTGCCAACGAGCTGGACGAAACGAATGAGGAGGATGCTCCGCCGTTGCCGCCCGAGGAACGGCTGCTCTTGCTCGACGACGATCCCCCGGCCGAGCCCTGGCTGGAAGATCCACCACTGCCGCCGGACTCCGAGGATGATGTCTCGGACGAGCTGGCGCAGGCCAAGGCGAGCGCCAGGAGGGGGGCCATGCGAGAGGCGGGGTGCTGCATGCCCCGTAGTCTACACGGCTAATCGCGCAAGTAATGGCAGGTATAGCCGCCTGGGTTTTTCTGCAGGTAGTCCTGGTGATAGTCCTCGGCCGGGAAGAAGGGTCCGGCCTTCACGATCTCGGTCACCACCTTGTTGGGCCACTTGCCCGAGGCGTCCACCTCGGCCCTGACCCGCTCCGCGGTGCGCCGCTGCTCCTCGCTGTTCCAGAAGATCGCGGATCGGTACTGCGTCCCCTTGTCGTTGCCCTGGCGGTTCAGGGTCGTGGGATCGTGCAGGCGGAAGAAGGAGCGCAGGATGCTCTCATAGCTCGTCTGACGCGGATCGAACACGATGCGCACCGCCTCGGCGTGGCCCGTGCGGCCGGTGTGCACGTCCTCGTACCGGGGTTGGGTCGACGTCCCACCCGTGTAGCCCACGCTGCTCTCGATGACGCCGGGCAATTGTCGAATCAGCTCCTGCACCCCCCAAAAGCACCCGCCCGCCAGCGTGGCCACTTCCGTCTTGGCCTGAACCTTGTTCGGGTCACCGGCCTTGGGTGCCGGGATGCCAAAGAGCGGCAGGTATTGGCCCAGTCCCTGCGCCTGCAGGTCCTTGACCGGCACGAAGCGCAAGGCCGCGGAGTTCATGCAATAGCGCTGGCCCGTGGGCGCCGGGCCATCATCGAACAGGTGGCCCAGATGCGAGTCGGCGTGGCGCGAGCGAACCTCGGTCCGCTCCATACCCAGCTTGGTGTCGGAGCGGGTCACGATGTTCCCGGGCTCCAAGGGACGGGTGAAGCTGGGCCAACCGGTCCCCGAGTCGTACTTGTCCTGCGACGAGAACAGCGGCTCGCCGGAGACCACGTCCACGTACAGGCCGGGTTCGTGGTTGTTCCAGTACGCATTGGCGAAAGGCGGTTCGGTGCCGTCGTCCTGGGTCACGTGACACTGCATCGGCGTCAGCCGCTGACGAATCTCTGCACGTTTCTCGTCGCTTTTGGCCATGACCTCTTTCCCCGCCGTCCCACGCGACCAAACCACGCCCGCCGCGCCCATGAGCGCCAGGACCACAACCACCGTCATGGTTCGCACGCGAGACATTGACCTTGAGATGCCGATCGCGCGCGTGGGTATCACTCGTGCCGCTCTTGCACTTGTGCGCTAGCATGGGGCGCATGTCTCCTGCTGTTGCCAGACACCGTTCCTTGCTCATGGCCCTCGCGTTTCTGGCCCTGACCGGCCCATCCCTGCTCGCGCACGCCGACGTCATCCAGGTGCGCATGGTCACCAAGGTCAGCGTGGGCCAGCAACCCAAGCTGCAGATCACGGCGCTACGCCCGCTGGATCGCGTCGAGGTCATGCTGAACCGCGATGACGGCAAGGTGGTGGGGCAGAACCTGGGCAGCATGGCGGTGGGCGCGACCCGCGACATGCTGCTTGACGGCCGTCCGGGCAAGCACCGCTACACCGGCAAGATCACCTGCGTGGTCGAGGGCGAGCCCCAGGACAGCCAGGTGCACTTCGACACTTTCGTGGGCGGCGCGCTGGACGTGGTGCTCGACAAGAGCCAGGTCGACCTGCGCCTGGGGCGCATGCCGCTGCAGATCAACAGCCCCGACGGCAAGGTCGAGCTGCGCATCATCGGCGGCGATGGCAGCGAGGTGCTGCTGGAACAAGAACAAGACTTCGCCGATCGCGATCCCGCCACGCCTCTCGTGATGATGTGGAAGCCGTTGCCCAAGGGCTCCGAGATCGGCCGCATCGAGATCAAGGTCAGCGATGCCAGCGGCGCCTACAAGAGCTTCGCCCTTTACCCCTGGTCGGTGACCATCCCGCACGAAGAGGTGAACTTCGCCACCAACTCGGCCGCCATCACGCCCGCCGAGGCGCCCAAGCTGCAGGCCAGCCTGGAGAAGATCGCCGACGCCCTGGCCAAGCACAAGGATCTGGGCCCCATCAAGCTGTACGTCGCCGGCCACAGCGACAGCGTGGGTGCCGCGCCCTACAACCTCGATCTGTCCCGCAAGCGCGCCCAGTCCATCGCCAGCTGGTTCCGCAAGTCCGGCCTGCGCATCCCCATCGCCCACGAAGGCTTCGGCGAGTTCGCCCCTCTCATCGCCACCCCCGACAACACCGCCGAGGCCCGCAACCGCCGCGTCGACTACATCCTGTCCATCGAAGATCCGGTGCTGAAGGCCACCAACTTCCAGCCAGTGTGGAAGTTGCTGAAGTAGAGACTGTCGGGAAATTGCGGGCCGCCCGAAGGGCCGGCCCGCGGCTGGCGGCTGGCGGCTGGCGTGAGCCTGGGCCTGACCCTCGGGCTGCAGCAGCCCAGCAGCGAGACTGGTCCTGGCCTCGCCGCTGGCCCTTGACGAAAAGCGGCTACTTCTTGACCGACTTCGCGGCGACGGCAGCCGCCTTCTGCTGCCTGACCTGCTCCTTCGCCTGAGTCTTCTGCTTGCTGTCACGCTGCTTCGATTTCGGTGACTTGTCGCCCATGCTGGCCTCCTCTGGCTCCGTGGATTGGTCCAACCTACCTGCCTGAGAGTGCCGGATGGTCGCAGAATGGCAAGCCATATTCGCTCCTCCCGCTGCCCCAGGGGAAGGTGCCAGGGGAAGGTGCCAGAGACCTTCCGCGCCTGCGCAGGTGTAGTATCGACCTTCGACATGCGCGCGGATCGACCCGTAGCCCGGAGTGGAGATCCTTCGGTGCTTTGGCGACTGGCCAAGGCATGCGTGGCTCTGTTCGTTCTGGTCTTCTCGCCTTCGTGCTCGCACACGCGTCAGCAAGGCGCGATCGATTTTCCGCGCGAGCCTGAGCCGGTGCCTGAGCCCGCGCAGGACACCACAGGTTGACGTCCCAACCCGCGGCGGCGCGTTGTGCATGGAGCAGCACAGCCGTGGCGCGTAAGCCATTGAAAACACTTTGCTCCAGTCCGTCCCGGGCTTGCTCCACTGCCCCAAAATCGTAGTCCACTGCCCGAAAGCTCCGCTCCACTTACTGCGCGCTGTAGATCACTTGCAACAAGCCGAGGTTGCGTGCTGGAAAGGTGCCAAAGGCCTTCCGCGAGCGACCGGCTGCCATGTCATGTGACACGGTAAAAACAGGGACCCGAGCTTGTCTGTACGGTGGCTGAGTGCGAAGATTGTTTGGTGTTCGAACGCATCGTACGCATAGCCAAGAATCACGAAGAGGTCGAGCAGTTCGACCGCGAGGATCTGGCCCGCCTGACACTCGAAGAGCGCGTCTCTGCGGTTGAACAATTGAGGAGGACTTGGTTCGGTGAAGCTCCAACTCAATCCCGACTGGACCGAATTCTTGTCGCTACTACTCTCGAATCGCGTTCGCTTCGTGCTCGTGGGCGGACACGCGGTGGCGGCGCACGCCGAACCGAGGTTGACGGAGGATCTGGACGTCTTCGTCGAGCCCACGTTGACAAACGCCGTTCGGCTCCGTAAGGCCCTGTTGGCATTCGGCTTCGGCAGCGACGTCCCGACCGCCCGTCAATTGGCCATGCCGGGGAGCATCTGGATGCTCGGGCGAAAGCCTTGGCGCATCGACGTCCTCAACAAGATCGACGGGGTTTCCTTTGCCCGGGTCTGGAAAGGTCGCGCCAGAGCCGATTTCGATCCTGGCCCTCTGTACTTGATCGGCCGCAATGAGCTCATCGCGAACAAGCGCGCCAGTGGACGCGACAAGGACTTGCGCGATGTGGCCATGTTGGAGGCAATTCCCCCGGCAAGCGTGTCACGGCCACGAGGCGAACGGAAAGCGAAGAGGCTTCGCAAAGCGTGAGCGTAAACCGGTTGCAAGGTGCCAGAGACCTTGCGCCGGTGACTTCAAATCCCCAACAACTTGGCGGTCCCGCTGACGGTGTCTTCCTTCAGCAGCCGCGCGGTCAGGTCCTGGGCTTCGCCGAGGTCGGTTTGCGCGATGGTTTGCTGGATCCGCGGCAGGTAGCGGGCGTCTAGGCTGAACTTGCGCACGCCGATGCCCAGCAGGAAGGGCACGAAGAGCGGATCGTGGGCCATGTCGCCGCACACCGAGACGTCGCGGCCCATGCGCAGGGGCGCCTCCATGGCGCGGGCCAGACCGCGCAACACCGCCGGGTGGTGCGGCAGGTAGAGATCGGCCACCGTCTCATTGGTTCGATCGACGGCCAGCATGTATTGAATGAAGTCGTTGGTCCCGAACGAGAAGAACTCGGCGCGCTGACACAGCTCGGGCATCAGCTCCAAGACCGAGGGCATCTCCAGCATCATGCCCAGGTGCACCTTCTGGCAGGCCGGGATCTTCTCCTCGGCCAAGGCGGCCTGGCACTCGGTCACCGCGCCGGCCGCGCTGACGAATTCGTCCACCGACGAGATCATGGGGAACATGATGCGGATCTCGGCGTCCCACGCCGCCCGCAGCATGGCGCGTATCTGTTGCAGGAACACGTCGCGGTGACGGAGGGAAAAGCGAATGGATCGCAGGCCCAGGAAGGGGTTGGCCTGCGCCCCGTAGTCGAAGTACGACAGCATCTTGTCGCCGCCGATGTCCAGCGTGCGGAAGGTGGTCTCCAGGCCGCGCATGCCCTCGACCAGGCGACGGTAGATGCGCAACTGCTCCTCTTCGCTGGGGAAGTCGTTGCGGATCATGAAGGGGAACTCGCTGCGATACAGGCCCACGCCCTCGGCCTTGTAGGAATGCGCCACCGCCACGTCGGCCATCAGGTTGATGTTGGCCAGCAGGTACACGCGCGTGCCGTCGCGCGTGTGGGTCTGGTCCAGCAGCGAGTCGCACACGCGCAGGGCGGCCAGCCGGGCCTCTTCCTGCTCGCGGAACTTCTGCTCGACGGTGGCATCGGGATCGACGAAGAGACTGCCCTGATGGGCATCCAGCACCGCGCGCGTGCCGTCGGGCAGATCGAGCAGGCGCGGCTCGTCGACGATGAGCAGCGGCAGCCCGAGGGAGCGGGCCAGCACCGACACATGCGAGGTCACGCCGCCCGAGAGCAGCACGATGCCGCCAACCTTCTGCAACCCCAGCTTGAGCGCCTCCGAGGGCAAAAGCTCGCGCGCGATGACGATGCGCCCTTCATAGCCGCCGGCACCCTCTTTCCGACCGAGCAGGTTGCGCAGCAAGCGGTGGCCCACGTCGAGCACGTCGTAGCGCTTCTCGCGGAAGTAGCTGTTCTCCATGCGCTCGAAGCGCACCACGTATTCCTGCACCACCTGCTGCACGGCCTCGGCGGGCGGCGTGCCGCCGTTGATCAAGGCCTCCATGGCGTTGAGCAACACAGTGTCGCGCAACATCAGCAGTTGCGCCGAGAAGATGATCGACGTCATCTCCGACAGCCGCTCCACCGCCGAGGACTCCAACCCCTCCAGCTCCCTCTCGGTGTCCCGCACGGCCCGGCGGAAGTCCGCCAGGTCCAAGGGCTTGGGGCTGTCCCAGGGCCGCAGATCCGCCAGCGAGGGCGCCTTGACCAGTACCGTCTGGCCCAAAGCGCACCCCTCGGCGCCCACCCGCCCGCGCACGAACTTCAGATCAGAGACCACCGCCGGGGCACGTGGCGCGGGCGTCGGCAGCGCCTGCGAGGTCAGGAGAAAGCGCGCCATCTCGATGATGGTGGCCAACTGGGCGGCGATGCCGATGAAGACGTTCACGTCCTCGGTCGAGAAATGCTCGGGTTGCTGGCTTTGCAGGGTCAGCGCGCCCACGCCGCGCCGGCCGCGCAGGATGGGCACGGCCACGAACGAGCGATACGACTCCTCGCCGATACCGGGAAAGTAGCGAAAGTTGGGGTGGCGGGTGGCATCGCCCTCGACCACCGCCTGGCGTTTCTGAAAGGCCAACCCGGTCAGGCCCTCGCCCGCACGTAGGCGCACGTTGCCCACCGACGAGGGCAGAAGCCCCTTGGTGGCGCGCAGGACCAACTCGTTCTTCTCTTCGTCGTGCAGGTAGACCGAGCACACGTCCGCCTGCATGTGCGCGGCCACCGTGGACACGATCCGCTGCAGCAGCCCATCCAGGTCGGCCGCATCGGCAAAGATGGCGCTCAACTCGCCAATGTCGCAAATCAGCTTGGAGGGGTCTCGGGTCATCGTGGTGGGGCCAGTCCCTGTCGTATTGTGCACGTTTGCCGGCCCCAGCACTAACAACTACGCTCCGCCGGTCAGAACGCGCGCCGGCCGGGTCCACCGGCGCGCTTCGCTGCTACTTCTTGCCGCTCGCGCTCAGCTCTTCCAGCCACGCCGCGATCTTCTTCTCACGCTTGTCCAATTCGGCGCGCACGTCGGCCAGCGGCTTGGTCTGATGCTCGAAGAAAGCCAGGACGGCTTCGGGATAATCGTTGGCCAGCAGGTTCAGGTAGACATCATGGTCGGTGCCGATGTTGGAATTGCCGCCCTGGGGATCCATGGCGCGCAGAACCTTGGCCTGGGCCTCGATGGGCTTGCGCTGCGAAGCCGCCAGCTTCTTCAACTGGTCCGCGGCGTCGAGCTTGCCGTTGAGCTTCTCCACCGCCTCGTCCAGCGCCTTACGCGTCTTCAACTCGAAGGCAAACAGGGCCTTGTGCTTGGGCAGCTTGGCCTTGTCGAACTTGATCAGGCGGGCCTTCTCTTCGGCCGCCAGTTGCGCCGCCAGCTTCGCGTCTGCCTCTTTCTTGGCCTTCCAGATCGCATGGCGTTCCATCATGGTCAGGCGAGCATCGCCACCACCCGCGTCCGGCTTGGGGGCTTCCGCGACGGGAGCGGGCTTGGGGGCGGGCGGGGGTTGCCGTGGCGGCTGCTTCGTTTCAGTACAGGCGGCGGCGACGAGAACAGCCGTGGCCCCCAGTAGAATCCTAGTGCGGTTCATGATGCTCTCCTGGGCTGCAAGGGTTGACTTCCGCGCGAGCCGCGACCGGCCCACAACGGGTGATTGTCGAGGGCGAGGCGGGCGGAGTCAACTCTTAGGATCCAGCCTGTGTCGCAGAGAGGCAGAGGGGACGGATGCCCCACAGAGAGCACAGGGGACACGGAGTCCAGATGGAGTTGGGATGGGTTCCGGATCCGGTCCGCTTCCGAAACGCGCATTTGCCCATCGCGCTTGGACAGGCAAGAATCCAGTTCATGCTTCTGCATAGGATCATCCTGATGAGCACACTCCTGACCGCATGTGGAACCTCGACGGGCGCCGTGACCGGGGCCGTCTCCCCGAACCCCGCACCTCCTGCGCCTCCCGCCGCTCCGCCTCCGGCCGCGCCGGACAAGATCACGGCAGTCGAAGGCATCACCGAGTATCGTCTGCCCAACGGCTTGCGCGTGTTGCTCTTCCCCGACGCCAGCAAGCCCACGGTGCTGGTCAACATCACCTACCTGGTGGGCTCGCGCGTGGAAGGCTACGGCGAGACCGGCATGGCCCACCTGTTGGAGCACATGGTGTTCAAGGGCACGCCCAGCCGACCCGAGATCTGGAAGCTGCTGCAATCCAAGGGCGCCAGTTTCAACGGCAGCACCTGGTGGGATCGCACCAACTACTTCGAGGAGCTGCCCGCCTCGCAAGAGAGCCTGGACTTCGCCCTGGCCTTGGAAGCCGACCGCATGATCAACAGCAAGATCGCGGCCGAGGATCTGGCCAAGGAGTTCCAGGTGGTGCGCAACGAGTTCGAAATGCGGGAGAATGATCCCGCCAGTGTCCTGGAAGAAAAGATGATGGCCGCCGCCTTCCAGTGGCACAGCTACGGCAAGAGCACCATGGGCTCGCGCAGCGACATCGAGCGCGTGCCCGTCGAGAACCTGCGCGCCTTCTACCGCAGGTATTACCAGCCGGACAACGCCATCCTGATCATCGCGGGCAAGTTCGATCAGGACCAGGCCCTGCAAAGCGTGGGCAAACACTTCGGTCCCCTCCCGCGTCCCGAGCGCAAGCTCGCGCCCAGTTGGACAGTGGAGCCCGTGCAGGACGGCGAGCGCCAGGTGACCCTGCGCCGCAACGGCGACGTGGCCTTGGTCTCGCTCATTTACCACGGCGTGGCCGGCGCCGATCCCGACCGCATAACCCAAGATGCCGTGGCCGACATCCTGACCAACAAGCCCAGCGGCCGCCTGTACAAGGCCCTGGTGGGCAAGGGGCTGGCCAGCGAGGTGATCGGTTACGTCTACCCCACCGCCGATCCGGGCGTGATGGTTCTGTCCGCCAAGGTGAGCGCAGGCGTGTCACCCGACAAGGTACGCGACATCATGGTCCGTACCGTCGAGGGGCTGGCGGCCAGCAAGGTCACCAAGGAGGAGGTGGAGCGATGGCGCGCGGGCTGGATGAAGGACTTCGACCTGCTGCAGACCGAAACCGCGCGCATCGGCGTGGTGCTGTCGGAGTACGCGGCCATGGGCGACTGGCGCCTGCTCTTCCTCAGCCGCGACCGGGTCAAGGCGGTCTCCTCTTTGGACGTGGAGCGGGTGGCGCGCGCCTATCTCAAGCCGTCCAACCGTACCCTCGGCATGTTCGTGCCCGACAGGGCGCCTGACCGCGCCCCGCTGACCACCACCCCGGACGTGGCGGCCATGATGAAAGACTACAAGGGCCAGGTCGCGGTGGCCGAGGGCGAGGCCTTCCTGGCCACCGCCGAGAACGTCGACAAGCGGACGGTGCGCAGCGAGCTGCCCGACGGACTCAAGCTGGCGCTTTTGCCCAAGAAGACCAAGGGCGGATCGGTGCGCCTGGTGCTGACCGTGCGCTTCGGCGACGAAAAGGACGTCAAGGGGCACACCATGGCGACGGCCATCCTGCCCAGCATGGTCATGCGCGGGACCAAGCAGCGCACCTACCAACAGATCAAGGATCAGCTCGATATCCTGCGCGCCGAGGTGGATTTCGGCGGCAGCATGTCCTCGCCCGGTCTGGCCAACGTCAGCCAGATGCGCATCAAGACCACGCGCGAGAACCTGCCGGCGGTTCTGGATCTGGTGACCGAAATGCTGCGCCAACCGGCCTTTCGCAAGTCCGAACTGGAGTCCCTGCGCAAGGAGATGCTGGCCCACCTGGAGGAGCAGCTGCAGGACCCGCGCAGCAACGGCCAGGTGGCCATGCTGCAGGCGCTCTTCCCCTACGCCAAGGACGACGTGCGCTACGTGGCCAGCCTGAAAGAGAGCATCGAGCGGCTGCGCAAGGTGGATGTCGCACAGTTGACCCGCCTGCACAAATCGCTGTGGGGCATGAGCGCGGCCCAGCTCGCCATTGTGGGCGACTTCGACGCCGAGGCCATCACGGCCAAGCTGCAGAAGGACCTGGGCGCGCGGAAATCGCCCAAGCCCTACCAGCGTATCGCGCTCGGGTATCACCCCAGCAAAGCGGGCGATCAAATCATCAACACGCCCGACAAGGAGATGGCTTTCGTCATGGTGGGCAACACGCTGCAGGCGCGCGACGACGATCCCCTGTACCCGGCCATGACCCTGCTCAACTACATCCTGGGGGGCAGCCCGAGCTCGCGCCTGTTCGACCGCCTTCGTCAGAAAGAGGGGCTGTCGTACGGCGCCGGCTCGCGCATCTTCGCCCACCCCATCGAGGCCACCGGCCACTTCCTGGCCTGGGCCATCTGCGCGCCCCAGAACATGGACAAGAGCCTGGCCGCCATGCAGGAGGAGATCCGCAAGCTGGTCAAGGACGGGGTCAGCGAAAAAGAGCTGGGCGAAGCCAAGAAGAGCTACGCCAAGAACTGGGAGAGTCGCATCGCCGACGACGACTTCGTCTCGGGCGAGCTGGCCCAGGGCCTGTACCTGGGCCGCACCTTCGCCTACTGGCAGGACCTCAACCAGCGCATCCAGAAGCTGACCCCGGCCGAGCTGACCGCCGCGGCACTGAAGTCCATTCAACCGGATGGGCTGGTGCAGGTGCGCGCCGGCGACCTGGCCAAGCGAAAGTGACCGGGTCTCACAGCGCCTGCAGGTGCCTGACGAAGCCGTCGATGAAGTAGAAGACCAGCATCAGCCGACCGAGCGAGATGGTCTCGCCGCCCCGCAGGCGCAACGGCTTCTGCGGGGCCAGGCGCACACCGTCCACGATGGTGCCGTTGGTCGAACCCAGGTCGGACAAGCGATACTCGGTTTCGACGCGCGCGATGATGCAATGTCGTCGCGAGATCGAGTACTCGGCGATGGCGATGTCATTCTCCGAGGTGCGCCCCACGGTAATCGGTCCGTGCGCCGAGTCGCGCGGTTTGGCCACGGGAAAGACCCGCCCGGTCAGCCGCCCGCAGGCAAAGATGCCGTCCACGTCGATGACGCCGGTACCACCGTCAACGTGGGAGTTCTTCACGTCGCCCGCCATGCCCAGCACCACCAGGACAGGGCGGAAGTAGGCCCGCGCGAACCCAGGGGCGCCGAGACGGTTCAGCTCCTGTTTGTATTCGGTGGCGTAGGTCAGCATCGGGTCCCGGCGGCGGCGCGGCAGCGGGCGGCACCTTTCTTGGTGTAACGCCCGGGGCTCCGGGGGTCAAGGCGGCGCTTCCAACGCGCCTTCACCGTGCTGTGCTATCTTGCCTGCTCCTCGCGCGCGTTACGCCCTGCCATGACAGCACCTGTCGCCATCCTCGCCGGTGGGCTTGCCACCCGGCTCCGCCCCATCACGGAAACCATCCCCAAGTCGCTGGTGGAAGTGTGCGGCGAGCCCTTCATCGCCCATCAGCTTCGCCTGCTGCGTTCGCGCGGGATTGAAGACGTGGTGCTCTGCATCGGCTACCTGGGCGAGCAGATCGAGAAGGTGGTGGGCTCGGGCTCAGCGTTCGGTTTGCGGGTGCGCTATTCGTTCGACGGTCCGCAGCTCCTGGGCACGGGTGGCGCCGTGCTGCGCGCCCTGGACATGCTGGGCGACGACTTCTTCGTCCTCTATGGCGATTCCTACCTGCTGTGCGATTACCAGGCGGTGCTGGCCAGCTTCCGCGCCTCGGGCCTGCAAGGCCTGATGACCGTGTACCGCAACGAAGGCCGCTTCGACACCAGCAACGTGGAATACCAGGCAGGGATGATTCGCCGCTATGACAAGAAGAATCTGACCCCGTCCATGCGCCACATCGACTACGGCCTGGGGGTCTTCCGCCGCGCGTCCTTCGCCGGTCTTCCCGCCGAACAGAAGTTCGACCTGGCCAGCCATTTCCAGAACCTGCTGGCTAAGGGACAACTGGCGGGCTATGAAGTTTCCGAGCGCTTCTACGAGATTGGTTCCGTCGCCGGCCTGGGAGAGCTGCGCCGGCTGATGGAATCGGGACAAGGCCTGGGAAAAACATGACCTTCACAGAGCAATTCCTGGACGAGGCTACGGCTGTCATTCGCGGTCTCG
>CAZHUY010000093.1:0-22342 GCA_964535465.1 uncultured Myxococcales bacterium | reverse complement strand
GTCCCGTTCCGCCCGAGATCGTTCCCGACGAGGATCTGACCATCCGCTGCGCGCTCAAGGCGGGGCTGGGCGCCCGAAGCGTGATCCTGCGCTATCGCGTTTCAGGCAAAGAGGAATACAGCACACGCGACGCGATTCGATCGCCCAAGGGCTGGTACGTGGCCACCATCAAGGGAAACGAGATTCGCGGCGGCTCGCTGCAGTTCTACGTCGAGGCCTACGCCCCCGACAATCGGGTCGCGGGAATGAGTGGAAACGACGTCGAACCCAACGTCATCCTGATTACCGGGGAGTTCAGCGGTCCCAGCTTGGATGAAGATCCGTTGGCGAGGATCCAGAGAGAGAAAGAGGCCGAGCAGATGGAGATCGTGGAGGGACGCCATCGTCCTTCTCCTAGCCTGTGGTTTGGCGTGGGCATGGGCAGCGGCATCGGTTGGTATCCCAAGCGAAAACTCGAACGTCGCCCCGACGGCGAGGCGACGGGATGGGCAACCGGTGGGTTGTTTCATCTGCTGCCCGAGCTCGGATACAACCTGACCCCGAACATCGCCGTCTCGCTGCAGGGGCGATTGCAGTTCGTGAAAACCGAGACCCAGGGGGGAGGCAACGAGGCCAAACCCTACAGCAAGGCTTACGCCGTGCTCGCCTGCATCTACTTCATGACCGCTAGCCACACCTCCAGTTGGCAGTTGTTCGGGACCGCGGCGGTGGGCGGCGGCACGGCCTTCCGCCTGTACGCGGCCCCCGTTCGATCGCGCGATCCCAGCAACGACTTCCCCAACAGCGACACCGTGAACGGTGGTCCCTTGGTGGCCGGTGCGGGTGGCGGCGTCAACTACCACCTCACCAACTACCTCGCCTTGACCGCGCACGTGCGATCGCTGGCCGGTTTCCCCAAATCCGCGGTGGTCATCGAGGGTGGCATCGGCGCGCAGCTTGCGCTGTGGCCGTTCAGCGCCTACCAGTCCAAGAAGCGCTCGCAGATTCCCGAGGATTTGGAGCCGGAGCCCGAGTACACGCCGCCCGAGGAATAGCGAGCCGGCGAGGCGGACACGGCCTCGATCAGAGTTCTTCCAGGATCTGTCTGATCACGTCGACCGCGGGTTTGCCGCGCGGGGTGTAGCTGCTGGTCTGGGGGCCGCCGTAACCGTACCAGTTCCACACGTATAGGCCCGCCATGCGCGAGGTGTCCTTGCCGTCGAGGAGCCAGGCCTTGCGGAAAGCCTGGAAGGCGCGTAGCTGTTCCGCGGGATCGGGATCGCCGCCGGAACCTTCATCCCAGGGAGCGGCGGTGGCGCCCACGCGCGAGCGGTAGCCAAGCTCGCTCAGAACCCAGGGCTTGCCGTAGCCGTCCAGGTCGCGCTCGATGTCTCGGCGCAGACGCTGCCAACGCGCGGTCAGTGAATCGAGGTCGCTGGGCCGGTCCGGCTCGCGCAGCTTGAAGTAGGCCACCACGCCCAGCTCGTCCACCAACTCGAAGAGCCGGGCATCCTGGTAGTGATCCCAGTTGGCCGAATACATCAGGGGGCCGGGGAACAGGGCGCGTATGCGTACCAGCAACGGGCGCCAGCGTTCCAGATCCCCATCCAGGGTGGAGAGCTCGCTGCCCACCACCAGGCGCGAGGTGCCGGTGAGCGCGGCCAGCGAAGCCAGGTCGGCCAGCAAGGCTCCGTAGCTGGCGAACCAGGCGTCGCGGTTCTCGGGCTTCAAGGTACCCCGCCATTCCAAGGGGTCGCGCGGGGCGGACAGACGCACGATGGGGAACAACGCGACCTCGAGACCGGCTCTGCGCGCCTGCCGGATGGCGTCGGCGATGGCCTCCAAGCTGGGCGACAGACGGGTGTGCAGCCACAACTTGGTGGAGGCCCCGTGCGTCTGATAAAGCGGCACGATCAAGGAAATGTGAGTGGCGCCCACAGCCGCGATCTCGCGAATCAGGGAGTCGTAGGAGAAGCTGACATCCTCCGCGAACAGCCCAAGGGCCACGCCGCGCTGCTTGTTCTCGACGGGGTCAGGCGTGGGGAGGACCTCTTGGCCGGTAACCGGGTCATCGGGCTGACTGGGCAGGGAGAGTGCTGGCCGCGCTGGCGCGAGTGCGATCAGGGTCCCGGCCAGGGTCAGGCCCAGCAAGATGGTGGAAGCGCGCCTGATGCTCACGGGGAAATACTCTAGCTCGTACGCGGGGTTCTGTCCTTTTCCGGTCCGTGTCTGGAAAATTGAGCCACAATGGGGCGTCATTGGCCACTGCCCTTTGTCAGCGAGCCAGGCGCCATGCAAAGCCGTCAATCGCACGCTCCCCTATCTCTGGTGCTGGGTGTCAACCCTCGCGCTTCGAGCGACGGCGATCTGGCGCGCGCGATGGCGACGGAGCAAGCCTGGGCCATCTCGGAGGCCTGGCGGCGTTTCGCGCCCATGGTCCTGAATCTGGCTGAGCGATCCTTGGGATCCCGTCACGAGGCCGAGGACTTGGGCCAGGACGTCTTCTGCAATGTCTTTCGCAAGGTGAAGACGCTGCGCGAGCCCGATCGTCTGCGCAGCTTCGTGTACTCGTTCGCCGTGCGTGAGGTGAAGTCCCACCTACGTCGTCGCAAGCTGCGCTCCTGGTTGTCGTTTCACCAGCCCGAGGCCCTGGCGGACCTGGGCCAGCGTACCCTCGACATGGAATCGCGCGATCTCTTGCGGCGCTGCCACATCTTGTTGGACGGGCTGCGGCCGCGCGATCGTCTGGTGTACGTCCTGAGACGCATGGAATCCATGACGGTCGAGGAGATCGCCTCGACCATGGACCTTTCGGTCTCGACCGTGAAACGCTCGATGGCGCATGCCGAGGATCGCTTGGCGCGTTGGATAGAGGCCGACCCGGGCATGGCCGACATGCTGGCCTCGAGGCGGTGGAAGCGATGACGACCTTGGTCGAGAACAAAGAGAAATCGCTCGAGGCGTTCGGCGAATGCGTGCGCGATGGCGTGGGTGAGCGTAGTTCGGCGGAGATCGAAGAGGGCCTGGACAGACTGCACGCGCGCCTGGCCCTGGGCCGAACGCCGCGGCGGGTCTGGGTGCGTTGGTCTCTGGTGGCCGCCGCCGCGACGGCTTGCATCCTTCTGGGTGTGCACTTTGGCACCGACCTGACCAGGCGCCTGGCGGCTCCCGCGCCCGCCTACCGCATTCAGGGCGGCAGCGTTCTGGAGGGCGGGTACCTGCGCGAAGCCGGTTCCGACGGCGTCAAGCTGTTCTTCAACGAGGGCAGCAAGTTCGAGCTCTCGCCGGGCACACGCGCCCGCATTCGAGCCCTGGACACCGAGGGGGCTCGCGTGGCCGTCGAGCACGGCACGGTGGCCTTTCAGGTCGCCCCTGGAGGTCACCGGCGCTGGTTGGTGGAGGTGGGGCCCTTCGTGGTCAAGGTTACCGGCACCGTGTTCACCGTGTCTTGGGACGTGTCCAACGAACGCTTCGAGCTGAGGTTGCGCCACGGACGTGTGGTGGTCAGCGGACCGGTTTCGGGTGGCGACATCGCCCTGCGCGCCGGTCAGCGTCTACGTGTGAATCTGCCCAAGGCCGAGACCGTGATCACGGAGGACGGGCAAGAGGACCCGGTCAGTGAGAGCGTGGCGGCCGCCGCGCCCGATCCGGCGCCTGCCTTGTCGCCGGCACCCGCGCCCGCGGTCTTTCCGGCGGAAGAGAAAGGCCGGCCCGCCAAGCCGTCGGCCGCGGTCATCTCCAAGGCCGCGGGCTCGAATCGGTGGGCCGAGGAGTTGGCGCAGGGACACTGGGACCGCATCCTCGAGGACGTCCAACGGGTCGGGGTCGAGACGACTCTGGAAAAGGCGCCCATGGAGGATCTGTTCGCGCTGGCCAATGC
Organism: uncultured Myxococcales bacterium; assembly: GCA_964535465.1. Lineage (GTDB taxonomy): Bacteria > Myxococcota_A > Polyangia > Fen-1088 > Fen-1088 > Fen-1137. The sequence goes on along the minus strand of CAZHUY010000093.1, from coordinate 18,483 downwards.
GGCCCGCTACCGGCGGCAAACGAACCTGGCGCGTGCGGCTCTGGTGGCCGAGCGGCGGCGGTTTCCGGAATCACCCCGCAGCCTGGATGCCCTTTATCTGCTCGGACGCGTCGAGGAGGCACAGGTCGGCGGTCTGTCGAAGGCCATGGCCTGGTACGACGAATACCTGGCGCGCGCGCCCAGGGGAGCCTACGCGGCGGAGGCCCTGGGCCGGAAGATGACCCTGACCAGCGAGACCGGCAAGGCGGAAGAGGCCCGCCCCATGGCGGAGGAATATCTTCGCCGCTTCCCGCGAGGAAGCTATGCTGGATCCGCGCGTGCCCTGCTCCGTCTTCCCTAGATTCCACCTCATTTGCCGGAAATCCGCCATGGTTGTGCTGTTCGCGGCCATCCTGTTCCCGGCTGCCGTGGTCCGTGCGGCCACGGTCGCCATCGTGCGGCCGAGCCGGTCGACGCCGGTGTGGAACGAAACCGTGTCGCGGCTGCACGGCGAATTGCTGTCGGTGGGTGCCGAGGTGCAGATGACGGATGGCCTGGCACGGCCCGGGGGGGCGGACGCGCGCGCCTGGTTCTTGGAGTTGGCGGCCCAGCGCGGGTTGGACGCGATCATCGACATCGTGGGCGACGAGGCGCCCGTGGCGGTCGAGGTGTGGGTCAAGGGCAGGGGGCCCGGGCAATTCGAGGTGTCGCGCGTCGATCTGGAGACCGGCATCGAGAACGCCTCCGAACGATCGGCGATTCGCGCCCTGGAGGTCTTGCGCTCGATCTTTCTGGAGATCGATCTGGCGGCGCGCGCCCGCAAGGACGAACCGGTGACGAGCCCTCCCCCGATCGAACGATCCGAACGCCTGGGCATGGAGCTGGGGGCGGCCGCCCTGACCGGCGTGGATGGCGTGGGGCTGGCGGTAGCTCCCCTGGTCAGGCTGGGCTGGGCCTTTCGTCCCTGGATCGCGGCGCAGCTCACGCTGTCGGGGCTGGGGACGCGGGCGAAGGTGTCGGACGATGGGGGCCGCGCGCGTGTGTCCCAGGATTTCGGCGTGGTGGGCGCACGCTTCCGCTGGCGCGCGGAACACAGGGTGCAGCCCTTGCTGATGCTGTCGATGGGGGGGCTGCGCACCACCGTCAGGGGCAGCGCCGATGGGCCCGGCATCGGTCACACGGAGACGCGCTGGGGCCTGTTGTGGGACGGCGGCGTGGGCGCGGCTTGGCGTATCCATGGTCCCTGGTACGCGACCGTGACGGCTCATGTGCAGTGGGCCGAGCCCTCCGTGTCGGTCTATTTCATCGACAAGCTCGTGGCCTCGACCGGCCGGCCCAATCTGATGCTGAGCCTTACCCTGGGAGCCTGGCTATGAGGCTTCGACTCTTCGTCCTGCTGGGTGCGATGGCGCTGGCCAGCCCTGCGTGCAAGCGCACGCGTGTGTATGCCATCACCGCCCCCGATGCCGCGCCGGCCAGCGCGTCGGACGCCAGGCTGGAGTTCGATGTCAGGTCCGAGATCGACAGCAAGCCCGAGGTTGACGCTCGAGTCGAGGCCGATGCCAGGCAGGAGCCCGACACCAGGCCCCTGATCGACGCCAGGCCCGATATCAATGCCGAGGCTGATGCCAAGCTCGAAGTCGATAGCAAGCCCGTCATCACCTGTCCCACGACCGTGCTCAAGCCGGGAGACAGCACCCTCAACCTGACGGTGGGCTCGGCCACGCGCAGCTACGTCCTGCATGTTCCCAAGGCCTACGACGGCAAGAAACCCGTGCCGCTCATCATCGATTTCCACGGCATGCCCTCGACGGGGAACGACGAGCTGGCCAGCTCGACTTACCCGGCTGTCACTGACGGCGAGGGCGTGGTGATGGCCTTCCCCAATGGATTGAACGGCGTGCTGGGCGCCGGCTGGGACTTCGGACCTTGCTGCGTCGACGGCGCGGATGATCTGTCCTTCAGCAGGGCCCTGGTGGCGCGTTTGCAGGAGATCGCCTGCATCGATCCGGATCGGGTCTACGCGGTGGGCACGCTCACCGGCAGCGGCATGGTCTACTTGCTGGCCTGCCAGGCCGCCGACATCTTCGCGGCGGTCGCGCCCGCGGCCTTCGATCTCATCGAGGAAACCGTGAGGACCTGCCAGCCTTCGCGCCCCATCACGGTCATCTCCTTCCGGGGCACGGCCGACACCCACGTGCCCTATGGCGGCGGGGAGTCCAAACTGATACCGAACAAGTCCGTCACCTTCCTGGGGGCCGAGCGGACCTTCGAAACCTGGGCCGATATCAATGATTGCACGGGATCGCCTTCGCCCAAGGACATCCACGGCTGCTCTCGCTACACGAACTGCCAGGGCGGGGTCGAGGTCGTGCTGTGCAGCAAGAAAGACGGCAAGGAAGAGCCGGGCGACGCCACCATCGCCTGGCCGACGCTCAAACGTTACACCCGTTGAAATGCGGCTGCCCCATGGGCAGGCCTTGCGCGCGCGTGACGGATGGCCGCGTCCGAATCTGAATCAGTAGTGCTAGGAACGCCGCGCCCGTGCTGTAGATTACGACCCGTTCCATGCAAACCCACGCGAAGCCGTTCGATCACGTGCTGGCCCTCCTGGCCGATGGGGCGCGCTGGGATGTGGTGGAGCGCTTGGTGGCGGCGGGCGAGATGCCGCATCTGCGCCAGCACCTGGTCGAGCGCGGCGGTCTGCGCAGCGCCACTTCGGTTTTCCCCACGGTCAGCGGGCCGGCCCACTTGCCGCTGCTTACCGGGCTTCACCCGGGACGCGCCAACCTGCCGGGGATTCGTTGGGCCGAGCGGCCCACGGGCAAGCGGGGGAACTTCTTGTTTCGCACGCGTTCGTACATGGCGCCTTGGCGTCCCGCCAAACTGGAACGCGACATCCCGGCCAGCGTGCGCACCCTGTTCCAACACGTGCCTGGCTTGGCCGATGTGAACACCTGGTTCGTGCGCGGCTGTCCCAAGGCCGCGCGCATGACTCGTTTTTCCAAGGGTGCCAGTTTCCTCAAGTCCCTGGCCACCACCGACTGGTACGCGTCGACCTTGCAGGCCGAGGCCGCGGTGCTGCGTGCCTGGCAGCGCGGGTGCTCCAGCGTGCACGCGGTGTTTGCCTCCATCGACGAGCTGGGCCACCGTTGCGGGCCCGAGAGCGAGCAATGCCTGGAGGCCTACCGCCGTTTCGACGCTTGCCTGGGCCGGCTGATCGCCGAGCTGCACCGCCGCGGCAAGCTGGAACGAACGCTGATCGTCATCTGGTCGGACCATGGCCAGACCGGGACGCACACCCACGTGGACGTCGACGATTTGATGAGGCCTATCTATCCCGCCACGCTGGTCTACCCCAAGCTGTGGAAGCACATCTTCTCGGCCGAGGCCGCCGCCATGGTGTCGGGCAACTCCATGGCCAACCTGTACATGCAAGGCGAGGGCGGCTGGCAAGAGCGGCCTGACTGCGAAAGCGGCCGCGCCGCCGAGCTGGTGGCCGCGCTCTTGGCCAACCCGGCCATCGCCCATGTGCTCTACCGAAGGGCGCCGGGCGTGTGCGTGTTGGCCGACGGCAAGGGCAGGGCGGTGGTGGACGCGCGCGCGCTGCTGGCCGGCGGGACCGACCTGGGCTTCTCCATCGAGGGCCAAAATCCGCTCGGCTACGGCCCCTTGCCCGGTCGCATGACCCGCGAGCAGGTGGCTAGCCTGACCGCGGGCTCCGACTTCCCCGATGCCCCTTGGCAGATGGTGGAGTTCTTTCGCTCGGCGCGCGCGGGCGACCTGGTCGTGTGCGCGAGGGCCGGCTTCGATCTGCGCTCGCGCTTCGAGTATCAGCCGCACAAGGGCTCGCATGGGGCGCTGGAGCGGGCCCACATGCTGGTGCCGGTGGTCCTCAACGCGCGTTGGACCGAAACGCGTCCCATGTCCAACGTGGATCTCTTCCCGACCATCCTGAGTGCGCTGGGACTTCCCGTGCCCGAGGGTTTGTCGGGCCAGGCCATGGCCTTCGAAAGGTAGGGTGCACGCCGTTTCCCGAACAGGGAGAGCCTTGCCTGTCGTCCATCCATCCCTCGTGTGCGCCCGGCCTGGTGTGTGGGCCTTCCACGGCGGGCGGTCCTCGGGCCGCAACCGACCCTCACGGCAAGGCGCAGCGGGGATCCGTCGGCGACACGCAGGTCAGGCAGTTGAGGCGCAAGCGCGAGCCTGGGGGAAGCGCGGTGCCCGTCGCGCGCAAGACGGCGATCCTTTGCCCTGACGATTCCTCGGCGCACCCCGTGTTCGGATCGAAGTCATAGGCGAGATACCAGCAGGGGCGGTGAAGGCTGTCGTCGGGCACGCGGCCCAGGTCGGGATCGTAGGGGCTGAGGGCATCGCCGGTAACGGGATCGCTGCACTGAGGGAGAGGATCCTCCTTAAAACCGGACTGTGGACAGGAGCCCTGCCCAGGTCGTTCACAGGCCCGGGCATCGGCTATCTGGCACTCGGCCTGAGTCCCGGGACGGTCGGGGTCGACGTCCATCAGCGCTTGGGGAACGCAGGCGGGTTTCAGCTTTCTGGCCAGGGCGTTGCCGATCTGACTCATGGCCGGCGTGAAATCCTGGTCGCACAGGCTGAAGGTCTGGCCGCCGAAGCCGTCGATGAACTTCTTCAGGCGGAGACCAGCGTAGGCCTTGTAGATGTTGCCGTCCGCCGCCTTTTCCGAGGGAATCGTGCAGATGGGCATGTAGTCCCACAGCTTCTGCTGTTCGGCGGGCTGCGCGGTGGGATCCTTGTCGATGCGGTATTGCACACCGGTCAGGTCGCCCTTGGTGGGCCAACCGATGATTCCCGAAACCAGGATCTGCTCGTCGGGGTGCTCCTTGACCGCCTTCACGCCGTCGATCAGGTCGCGGATGCGGATGAGCGGCAGGCTGCGGCGGTCGGCCGCGTCCTTGGCGTCGCAATCGGCGAAGTTGGCCACGAAGGGATTGGTGCCGGTGTAGCCCATTTCGGGGCCGTAGTTGGGAATGGCCTTTCCGTTGCACACGTGGCCACGGGCCGCACAGCGCATGCTGGCGGTTTCTCCCAGGGTGCGATGCCAGAACATGGCATCGTTCAGGCCGGATTCGGGATTCGCCGAACAGTCGTCCTCGTCGGTGATGATGACGATGGCCAGATAGGCGGAGCGGCGAAGAAAGCCGAAGTTCTGCGGGTTGAGATCTTGCGAGGGATTGAGCGCCGCCCTGATGGACGCAAGCTGGTGCTCGAAGCCGCAGCCGTTCACGCCCACCGCCCTGGCCAGGCACGAGAAGACATCAGGCAGGGTGCCGGTATAGTTTTGTAGTCGGCTGCCATCCAGGTTGTGAAGGTCCTCGATCCAGCGCGCGCCCCTATTCATCCCGCAGCCGTTGTTGATGTTTTTCACCGTGGCGTACCGGTTGTTATCGAAGCCGGAATCGGCGCCAGGATCGTTCCCCCACAGAATGCCCTGGTTGCCCCCAGGCAACGAGCAGTTGCCACCGGCTTCGCCCTCGCCCGCGCCCATGTCGCCGCTGACCACGCCGATGTGCAGGTCAGGCAGGCCGTCGGGCAGGCGCTGCAATGCCTGCATCAGCGCGGGAAAGTTCGTCGCCAGGGCGCGCTGCTTGGGGTCCATGCTCGGCGAGTTGTCGATCATGAACAGCACATCCACCGCGCGCACCGGCGTCTGCAGCACGTTGAACGTCATCCAGCCGTCGGGGGTGACGCTGACCCCGTTCCCGTCCGGTCCTGCATCCGAGGTGGCCACGCGCAGGCCCGTCTTGTGACAGCCGAGTCCCATCGACAGTCCCAGCGCCAGCACGATCCAGGTTCTTCCAGCCATGCGCCCGATACTACAGCTTCGCGTTGCCCGGTAGGGGCCAGCGAAAGCACGAAGCCGCACGGCCGCGGGCCTGTCGGGGCGGGGCATGGCCAAGCGCAGGGCGAGCCGCCCAACGAAAAATGGAGACTCACGTTCCGGGCTGCTAGCTTTGCCTCGCGATGAGAGGCACAACCGCAGTCTGCGCCGTGGCGCTTTCGGGCCTGCTGGCCACATCGGCCTGGGCTGCCGAGCGCGCCGTAACCAACCGTCACACCGGTCTCATCGAGGCACCGTTGACAGGTCTGCGCAAGGCGGCCGAGCGCGGCGATCGCGCCGAGCTGGGGCGCTGGGCCGCGCGCATCGGGACGTCTCGTCTGGCCCGGGCGCTGGCCGAGGCGGATCGTGGCCTGGCCCTGGCGGTGTTGGACAGTCTGCCCTATTTACCGGCGCGCCTGCTGCTGCTGGAACCCTTGCTGGCCCGCTGCGAATCCGCGGACATGGTCACCAGCGAGCGCGCTTTGCGCACCCTGGGTACGCTCTTGGGCGAGGCCGACACCGCCTTGCTGGAGACCTGGGAGGTCCCGCCGGAGACCAGCGAGCGTGCTTGTCGGGTGTTGGCTGCCGTCGCCAGCCGCCCCGATCGGCATGCGACTGTACGGTTGGCGGCTCTGCAGGGCCTGGCCGACGCCAACGCCCTGTGCGGGCGCCAGCGTGTCTCCACCCTGCTGCGCGACCCGGTCCCTGAGATTCGTCGCGCCGCCATCGTGTTGTCTTCCGCGGCTGACGCGCGCGCCATCCAGGACTGCGGCAGGGATCCCGACGCCGGCGTGGTCAGCGCCTGCGGTGCGGCCCTGTGCCGTCTGCGCCTGGTACCGACCGTTCACCCTGGCAGCAGCGCCCCCGCGCCGCGACCCCTGCGTGAGTTGGCCGTGTTGCCCGGGACCTTGGCCGAGGACGCCGCCGAGATGTTGGTGTGCCTGGCCGAATCCAAGGATCCCGCCGACGCCAAGGTCGCGCAGGAGATCCGCAGCAAGAGCCCCGCGGCCTTGCGCACGATGAAGTAGCCACTTCCAGGGTGCTTTCGACCTGGCCGCGCCTTGGATATAGTGGCGATCGTCTTGACGGGGCGCCTGCTATTCATCAGTCGGCTGCGTGGGCTGCTGGGCTGCCTCACGTTGGCCACGGGTGTGTGCACGAGCGGCGATGCGCGGGCTGCGGATGACTGTCCGCGCCTGGCCGACGTGGTGGCCGGGCTGGGCCAGGTGCTGACCACCCAGCAAGCCGAAGAAGCGGCCGGCCAGATCGTCATCCGCGATCAAGGCGTGAGCTGGAGCATCGAGGTGGGCAGCCACGCCTCGACCTACGCCGATCCGGCCCGCAACTGCGCGGAACGGGCGCGCGTGGCTACGGTGTTCGCGGCCCTGGCGCTGGAACCCGCGCGTGATGACGAGCCCCCCAGGCCGTCGCCCCAGGCCGAATCGCCCCCCGCCCGTTTCTCGTTCGAAGCGGGCCCGCTGGTCGTTCTTGCGCTTTTGGCGCAGGCGCACAACTGGTCGGTGGGCTGGGGTGGTCAGGCGCGGCTCATCCGTTCGGGCGAGCGCCTTGGCCTGTCTTTGGGCCTCGAGGCGGCGGCCTTCTCCAGGCTGGAGCTGGAAGGCTACGGTGTCTCGATCACGCGGGCTGCCATCGACCTGTCGGGACGAATTCTGTTTTGGCCAGGCCAGTTTGTCCTGGCCGGGGAGCTTGGCCCTTCGCTTGCCGTGCTGCGCGTGCACGGCTCCGGGTTGGCCGAATCGCCGGCCTCCAGCCGCGTGGATGTGGGTGCGCGCGCGGCCATCACGGGCCGCCTGCGCACCCGGCTGGCCCCCTTCCTGGCTCTTCAGGCCGAGCTGGGGGCCCGTCGGTTCGGGCTGACCGTGCACCCCAGCGGCGAAATCGGCGCAGCTCCGCGGCTTTGGCTGGGACTGGTGGTGGGCGGTGCCTTTGACCTTTAGAAGGTTTCGCGTGGCGAACGACATACTAGTGACGTGGGAAGCCAGACATCCGTTCAAGCTTACGCCGGTCCAACAGGACCCACGGGGCAGTCTGGGCTGACGGCCATGGGCGCGCCGCTGTCGTTCGAGTACGTCTACCACAGCTACTTCCGCCAGGTCGTGGGCTGGATGCGCGCCATGAATGTCCCGGCCGGCGATATGGAGGACGCGGCTCAGGAGGTGTTCCTGGTCGTGCGTCGCAAGCTGTCCGGATTTCGCGGCGACAACTTGGCGGGCTGGCTCTTCCGCATCGCGGATCTCACGGCTCGCAACTACCGACGGCTGGCGTGGTTCAAGCACCTGTTCATGCGCGAGCGCAGCGAGGAGCCGTGCGACGCCTGGGCCATGAGCGGTACGCCGGCCATTACGCTGGAACAGAAGGAAGATCAGCGCGCGCTCGCCAACATGTTGGCCGGCATGAGCGCGAAACGGCGCGAGACATTGATTCTGTTCGAGGTCGAGGGTTACAGCGGACAAGAGATCGCCGCGCTTCAGGGCGTGCCGATCAAGACCGTATGGACGCGGTTGCATCATGCGCGCCGGGATCTGGTGGCGCAGGTGACGGCGGCGCGCAGACGGCGCGAACGGGAAACGGGGAATACATGATCGAGCCACTTCGGAAAATGGAGAGTTTTGGCAGCCGCGACGAGGCCGAGGCGGCCCGCTTGCTGTGCGCCGTGGGGCGGGCCGAACCGTTGCCAGCGGTCGAGCAGCGCGTTTTCGCCAGCCTGGGCAGGCCTGCGCGCCTGGGGCCGCGCGCTTTCCGTTTCGCCAGCGTGGCCTCGGTTTCGCTCGCGGTCACAGGTGCGCTGGCCTTGACCGTGGGCGTGCTTTTCCATCAACCCGCCGAGAACCCCGCTGCGGATTCCACCCTGCCCACGCTGTCGGCGCCGTCCGCGCCCGTCGGCTTGCCCGCGCCCGTGGCGCCACCGCCCACGGCGGTCGAGTTGCCCGCACCCGTCGCACCGCCCGCGCCCGTGGTCAAGTCGGATCCGCCAGCCCCTGTGCGAGCCGAGTCCCCCAGGGCTTCTCGATCGGCGATTGTGCGAACCCCTCCCGTTGACCGTCACAAGGCCCAGCCCGCGGACTCGGTCGTGGCCGCCCCGGTTGCGCCGGCCGCCCCGGCCGCCGAGCCCGTCGACGGCACCGAAGCGCGCGTGGCCGCGGCCCCGTCTGAGGAATCCGCCTTGGTGCTGGCCGGCCTGCGCGCGCTCCGCCGTCAGCACGATCCCAGTCAGGCCGGTGTGCTGCTCGCCCGCTATCTCAGCCGCTATCCCCAGGGGGTGCTGGTGCAGGAGGCCTTGGCCCTCGCCATCGAGGCCGGACTGGCGCGTGGCGATCACAAGGCCGCCGCCCAACTGGCCAAACAATATCTCGACGGTTTCCCGGCGGGACGATTCGCCCGTCTGGCCCGTAAGGCCCTCGACGGCACAAGCCCGTGAAGTCCACGCGCTCTCTCCTCGCTCTCGCGCCGCTGTTCCTTCTCGGGTGCAGCGATCAGATAGCCCTGGGGACCGAGCCTTCGCTGTGGATGGCCGATCACGAAACCAATGATCTCTCGCAGTGGACCGAAGGTGGGTTCGGCAACAGTTTCACCTCCAGCGACGGCGTCCTGAGTCTCGTCGACCATCCCGTGCACAGCGGGCGATACGCGGTCAAGTCCTCCATCAGCGACAGTCCTGACCTCTCCATGGCGCGGCTCTTCCGCCAGAACGACTTGCCGCAAGAGGCCTACTACAGCGTGTGGTTCTACATCCCTCAGCTTTACGGGGTTGGCGAGTACTGGAACGTGTTCGAGTTCAGCGGCCGACAGGAGCGCAGCGACCCAGACAGCGGCGTCGTCCTGTGGAGTCTGGACCTGCGTCAAGAGTCGAACGATCGGCTGGTCTGGTACGTGTACGACAACCTTGGCGCGCGTGAGATCGAGCCCTTTCCGCCCATCGTGGCGGCCCTCGGACGTTGGGTCCGGGTGACGGCTTTCGTGCGGCAGGCGACCGACAGCACGGGCCGTCTGACCTTCTGGATTGACGACCAGCTGCTCATCGACGAGACCGGTCTTGCCACGGTGCCGAGCGACTGGATGTCGTGGTCCGTGGGCAGTGTGGCCGGCACCATGCCCCAGCCGGCCGATCTGTTCCTGGATGACGCCATGATCTCCAGCCAGCCTCCAGGCGGTTGATCGGGCGTGCAGGGCTAGGCAGACCCCTGCAGAGGCGTACACTGAGCCGGTGTTGAGCCAGCCAGAGCACGACGTGGCGCCTTCGACCGGCGCCAGCAGGCAAGAAACCCGGCTTCCCCTTCGGGCCAAGCTGGCCTACGCCATGGGCGGAACCACGGACATCTTCGGGCACTGGCTGTACAACGTCCTGGCCAACCCGGTCTTCGTCACCTTCAGGGGGCTGTCGCCCACCGCGGTCAGCACCGCCTTGGGCGCCGCGCGCATGGTCGATGCCTTCGCCGATCCACTGTTCGGGTGGCTCTCCGACAACGCGCGCACCCGGTTCGGTAGGCGGCGGCCTTTCATCCTGTTCGGGTCGCTGCTGGCCGGGCTGGCGTTGCCGTTGTTGTTCATGGCGCCCGGTGGGTTCAGTCAGCACCAGCTCCTCTGGTACATGGTGATCTCCGCCAGTCTGCACGCCATCTTCCTCAGCTCGAGCAACATGCCCCACCAGAGCCTGGGGGCCGAGCTGACGCCGTCGTATCACGAGCGCACCGGCGTCATGGCGTGGAAGACGTCGATCCAGAAGCTCTCCGGGATCATCACCTCGGCGGGATTCTGGTTCGCCACCTTGCCGGTGTTCAATGATCGGTCGGGCCAACCGGATATTGCTCGCGGCGCGATCGTGCTGGCGCTCCTGTGCGGAGGCATCATGTGCCTCTCGGGGTTCCTCAACTTCTTCCTGTTGCGTGAGCCCTATTATGAGAAGGCCAGGCGACAAGAGAAGGTTCGCTTCTTCCGCACCTTCGCCAGCACGTTTCGTTGCCGGCCCTTCGCGGTGCTGCTGGCCGTGGCCTTTGCCTACGCCATTCCCACCGGCCTGGTCGGATCCCTGGGCTACTACGCCACGACCTACTACGTGTGCGCAGACGACCTGCGCCACGCCGCCCGCATCAGCATGTACTCCGGGTTGGTCTATGCCCTGATGGGCGTCGCGGGCGTGCCCGTGGCCGCCGCCCTCTCGCGCGCCTTCGGCAAGAAATGGGCCTTGAACTACACCTTGGTCGCCGGTCTGCTGGCTTTTGCATCGAGCTGGTGGATGTTCACGCCTTCCGCCCCCTGGCTCAGCGTCTTGAGCGCGGGCTTCAATGGATTCTCCGCCGCCGGTCTGTGGGTCGTGTTGCCGTCCATGTGCGTGGACGTGGTCGACTACCACGAGCTGGAAAGCGGCAAGCGGCTGGAGGGCGCCTTCTCCTCGTCGTTCGCCTGGGTGCTCAAGGTGGGCATGGCCGCGGCGGTCTTCATTGTCGGACCGCTGCTCGACTACGTCACGGGGTTCGATGCCAAGCTGGCAGGGCAGCAGACGCCGCAGACAATCTGGTGGATTCGTGTACTGTTCGCCGCCATCCCGGTGGCCGCGATGGTGGTGGCGTTGGCCTTGGCCCAGGCTTTTCCCCTCAGCGAGGCGAGGATGGCGGCCATTCGCGAGGAATTGGAAAGGCGCCGTGGTACGGTGTGAGCGTGGAGGACCGCAAGGATGCAGCTTGAACTACCACCGCTTGGGATCGAAGTCGGTCCCAGCGGTCTGTTCATCAGCAGTGGCGAAGGGACCCATCCCGATCGCACCTTGAACGACTATGAGCTGATCCTCGTGCGCCGGGGCACGTTGTCCATCTGGGAGAACGACGTGCGCTTCGACGTGCCGCCCGGTCACGCCCTCATCCTGTATCCGCGGCGTCGGCACCGCGGCGCCACGCCCTTTGGTCGCGACCTGTCCTTCTACTGGATTCATTGGGTCTTCAGGCCCCAGTCCAGCCCGGAGGGCGTCCTGCAGGTTCCGCAACAGATCAAGGTGCAGCGCCCCGAGTACGTGGCCGAGCTCTTCCACCGGCTGCTCGACGATCGCGAGACGCACCGCCTGGATCCGTACCACGCGGGGCTGATGCTCTGGCAGATCCTGCTCGAGGTGCGGCGGGAGCCCCTGGAGGTGAAGGCGCCGCGCGGCTCGGTGCTGGCCGGGCGAGTCGAGGCGTACATCGTCAAGCACCTGGCCGAACCGCTCTCCACCGCGCGCATCGCCCGGGCCCTGCGCATCAACCCCGACTACCTCAACCGGGTCTTTCGCAAGGTCCACGACATGACCATGACCGAGTACCTGCATCGCCGCCGGCTCGCCGACGGGGCCAAGCTGCTGCGCGAGACCACCGACTCGGTCGCCGAGATCGCGGCGATGTGTGGCTACTCCAGCGTGGCCCACTTTCGACGCATGTTCGAGCGATTCAACGGGCTGGCGCCACGCGAGTACCGCCGTCTGCACGCGCGCGCCTTCGTGAACGCGCGCTGACGGCGGGACCCAGCGTGGCGGGTGTGCGGCGCTCTGGGGAAAGGTGCGAGAGGGCGGCAGGCTGCGCCATCAGGTCGCTATCCGATCCCTAATCTTCGGAATTGGTTTCTTGGCGAGCGCGTGAGCAACAGTCACGATTGCAGAACAACATGCGCGCAAACGCGTCGACGCGATGGCGGGCTCGTCGGATCCATGGATGCATCCCGACGGGCCTCATGGCCGTGGCGTGCCTGGCGCCCGTGACGGCCCTTGCGGCGGCCAGCTTGACGGTGGATCTGGCGACGCGCTACCGACCCGCGACCCACGTGGGCAGCGGCTTCACCTACGGCGTGACCGAGCGACTCCCGGCTGACGACGATCTCGAACGCTTGCTGGGGGCGTTGCGCCCCAGGATGCTCACCAACCCTGCGTCTTCTGATCCGGGCACCCAGCAGCCGGGCATCCCCGCCAACGCCATCAAGGTCGCCGCGCGCGTCGCGCCCTTGGGGACCGCCGTGACCGTGCGTTTGGCCGACTGGTTCTCCGGCTGGTACGCGTTCACCAGCATGAGCGATTGGTTCAGCAAGATCGGCACGACCATGGCCGCGAAAAAGGCGGCGAAGCTAAGCAACATCTATGCGTACGAGATTTGGAACGAGCCCAACGGCTCGTGGACCAACGGCGGCGACACCAACGCCATCCCCGGCGGCAACAAGACCCTGTCGTGGAATGCCTTCTGGAAGCAGAGCTTCGACAGAATCCGCCAGCTCGATCCCTCCGTGAAGATCACCGGGCCGTCGCTCTCCTACATGGACCCGGATTTCATGAAGGGCTTTCTGACCTACTGCAAGGCCAACGACTGCTTGCCCGACGTCATCGGCTGGCACGAGGGCGTGAACATCGAGGCGGACGTCGCCAAGTATCGCGACGTGGAGAAGCAGATCGGGGTCGGGCCCTTGCCCATCACCATCAACGAATACAGCGGCCTGGGGCGGGCCAAGGACGAGGGGCGGCCGGGCGCGACGGTTCCCTTGATCGCTCAGTTGGAACGTTCCGGCGTCGACAGCGCGTGCGTGACCTGGTGGTTGCCCGACTCCATCGCCGGGCACATGGGCAGCCTGCTGGCCAGCGACACGCAGAGCAACGGCGGCTGGTTCCTCTTCAGGTGGTACGGCGAGATGAGCGGCAGCATGGTGATGACCACGCCCTCTCTGGCCAAGGACGGCAAGAACCTGGACGGCGTGGCCAGCCTGGACGCGAGCGGCCGCCAGGTTCACGTCATCGCGGCAGGTGTCAGCGATGGGACGATTCAGATCGTCCTCAAGGGCTGGAAGGCGGTGCCCGCGTTCGTCGGCAAGGTTCATGCGGTGGTGGAGCGCACGCGCTGGACGGGCCGGGCTGGCGTCGTCACCAGCACGGAGACTCTCTCGACCGCGGATCTGACCATCGCCAATGACGTGGTGACGGCGACCATCGCGAACGTCAACGGCGACGACGGCTATCGGGTGATCCTGACGCCTCTGGGTGGAGAAGGCGACGCGGGCGTGAAAGATGCCGGTATGGACAGCGTCAGGCGAGAGACGAGGGAGGTTGGTGGCCTGGCAGACGAAGCGGGTTCGGGTGGCAGGGGCGGCAGCATGGCGATGGACGCGGGCATGGATGGGCCTGGTGGCGATGCGAAGCGCGTGGGTGGCTCGAGTGGCTCGGGCGGCTCGAGCGGTACGGGCGGGCGAGGTGGTGGGGGCGGCACGGGGGCGACTTCGGTCAGCTCGGCGGGCGGAGCGGGCTGGCCCACGAGCTCGGCGGATGCCGGTGGCCAGGCGGGAACCGACCCGGGTGGAAGCAGCTCGGCCAAGGCCAAAGGCGGCGGTTGTGCCTGTACCCTGTCGGGGCGCGCGCGCGGAGGGGCCTGGGGCGTGTGGACGTTGCTCGCGTTGGTCGCGCTTGGCCGGCGTCCACGTTTTGCTGAAAAGTCGCAATCCGATCCTTCTTCGCGGGAATCGTCTCCTTTACCGGTCAGGTGAGGAACCGCAGGATTGTCACTGGTCGAGCGACGCGCGTTCCACAAATCGCGACCAGCCGACAGTTTTCAATGAGAGGTAGATCCATGACTCGAAGAGTCCGAACCCCCCATTTCGTTGTCGCCTTCTTGGGATTGGCCCCTGTGCTGGCCGCGTCCCTGGCTTCCGCCGCCAGCCCGGTCGAGAAGCTGCAGGAGTTTCCGCTGGATCAGGTTCAGATCACCGACGAGTACCAGATGGGACTGTTCGACAAGGAGATGAACTATCTCATCAAGACCCTGGACGCCGACAAGCTGCTGGTCGGGTTCAAGGCCATGTCGTCGGGAAACAACAACCCCACCGGCCTGTACGGCGGTTGGGAGAATTCGCTGATACGCGGGCACACCATGGGCCACTGGCTGTCCGCGGTGGCGCACGCCTATGGGCAGACCAAGGGGGTCAACCAGACCTTGAACGCCCAGATCAAAACCAAGATCGATCACGTCATCTCGATGCTGAAGACGTATCAGAGACCTGACGGTTTTCTTTTTGCGACGACGGACGCCCAGTTCGGAGCCCCCGAGGGCAAAGGCGGCGATTCCTGGGTTCCCTGGTACACCATGCACAAGATCCTCGCCGGTCTGGTCGATGTCGCCCGATACGCGGACAGCGCGGACGCCTTGGAGGTGGCGAGCAAGTTGGGCGATTGGATTTACGCCCGAGCCTCGAGCTGGGATGCGGGGACACGATCGCGCGTTCTGGGCATGGAATACGGCGGAATGAACGACGTCCTCTACGATCTCTACAAGTTGACGACCAAGGCCAATCACCTGACGGCGGCGCAGGCCTTCGACGAGACCAACCTGTTCACCACCACGGCCGCGGGGAACGATACGTTGAAGGACAAGCACGCCAACACCACCATTCCCAAGTTCATCGGGGCCCTCAACCGCTACCGGACGCTGGGGACGGGCGAGCAGCCGTACTTCAACGCGGCCGACAAGTTCCTGGAGATCGTGCTGAAGAGCCATACCTACATCACCGGCGGCAACAGCCAGGACGAGCGTTTTCGCGCGCCGGGGTCGTTGGATCAGCACCGCGACAACGTCAACAACGAGACCTGCAACTCGTACAACATGTCGAAGCTCACCCAGTACCTCTTCCTGACCACCGGCGATGTGAAGTACGCGGACTACTACGAGCGGGTCCACATCAACGAGATCCTGGCCTCCATCAACCCCGAGACCGCCATGACCACCTACTTCAAGGCCATGGGCACGGGGTTCTTCAAGGTGTTCAGCTCGGAGACCAACCATTTCTGGTGCTGCACGGGCACGGGCATGGAGAACTTCACCAGGCTGAATGACAGCGTGTACTTCCACGACGCCAAGGATGTGTGGCTGACCTACTACGTGAGCTCGACCTTGGACTGGAAGGAGCGCGGCTTGTCTCTCAGTCAGAAGACCGATCTGCCTGTCTCCGACAAGGTGAGCATCACCATCACCGCGGCCCCGAGTGACGAGGTGGCCTTGAAGTTCAGGAAGCCCTATTGGACCTCGACCTGCCAGGTGGGCATTGCCGTCAATGGTCAGGCGGTCGATGTGAGCGAATCCGGCGGCTTCTACAGCGTGAGCCGCGTGTGGCAGGCCAACGACAAGGTCGAGCTGACCTTCCCGATGTTCGTGCAGTTCTCGCGTTTGCCCGACAACCAGAACGCGGTGGCCTTCACCTATGGGCCCATCGTTCTGTCCGCGGGTCTGGGAACCGCCAGCATGACCACGCAAGGCCACGGCGTGCAGGTGCTCAAGGCGACCAAGCCGGCCGGCATCCAGGAGGGTTTCGCCATCAACAGCGGGACTACCATCAACGCCTGGCTCTCCGACCTGGAGAAGAACCTGGTGCGAACCCCGGGCAAGCTGGAGTTCAACCTGAAGAACACGGACGCTGACGGCAAGCTGGTCTTCACGCCGCACTACGCGCGCTACAAGGACCGCTACGGCATCTACTGGAAGCTGACCGGCGGCTCGGGCGGGACCGCCACCACCACGGTGGTTTGTCCCACGATGGGAACGGGCGGCTCGGGCGGCACCGGCGGAAACACCGGGGTGGGCGGAAGCACGGGCAGCGCTGGCCGGACAGGAACCGGCGGCGCCGTTTCTGGTGGCCGAACCAGCACGGGTGGTGGCTCGGTGGGCGGCGGTGTGGCCGGGAGCACGGCCAGCGGCGGCAAGGGCGGCGCAAGCACGGTGGGCGGCGCGGGTGTGGTCGCCAGCTCGAGCGTGGTCGGCGGCCAATCGAGTGGCGGCAAGAGCTCGGCGGGTTCGGCCGGCGCGTTGGCCAGCTCGAGCAGCAGCTCCAAGGGCTCGGCCGGTTCCGGCGGCAAGGCCGGGGACAACAGCGGCGCCAGCGTGGCGTCCGCCGGTGCGAGCGGGAGCTCGGACGGAGAGGCCGCCGGGGCCGAAGGCGAGGGATGCTCGTGCCACCTGGGCGGGCGAGCCCCCGGGGCCGGGACCTGGGTCTTGGCGCTCTTGGGCGGACTCGGCCTGATGCTGGCACGCCGCCGTCGTCGAGGTGCCTAGGGAAGCATCCGGATATTAACCACACGACACAGACCCAGAGACGGAGGAAGATGGGGGATGGGGTGCGGATTCGGATCCGATACCAAGAACCTCCCTCCGTCTCGGTGTCCTTTGTGGTGAATCCCTTCCGCCAATCGCGATCTGTGTTCTCTACTGGAGGTTGGCCATCACGGCCTGCAGATCGTTCGAGAACGAGCCGTCCTTGCGGCTGATGTCGGTCCCGCAATCCCACAGCACCGGGACCATGCCGCGGGAAAAACTAGCCTTGACCACCGAGGTCATCCACAGGATGCGCGAGGCCGACTCGCGTTTGACGTTTCCGGGGTTCCTGCCCACTCCGAGAGTCACCCCGAACTCGCCGATGATCACCGGGATCCCTTTCTTGGCGCTGAAGGTGGCCGCCTTGGTGAACTGATTCTCCAGCCTGGCCTTCTCGCTGTCTGTCCCCCACGTGGCGGTCGGGGTTCCCCAACTGGCGGGTTCCTCCAGAATGGTGAAGGGGGATGGATCGTAGAAGTGCAGCGAGAGGAAGAGGCGGCCCGCCCCCGCGGGATCGGTGGGTACGGCGAAGGCGTCCACACAGGTCTTGTTGATGTCGGTGCCAAAACCGGCGATCAGCAGCGCGCGTGTGAAGTTGTAGCCGGCGTGCGAACGGACGGTGTCGACGAAGAGCTGGTTGAGCTGATTGAGGGCGGCGATATCAGGCGCGCTGTTGGGAGTCCCGTTGACATAGAACTGGGCCTCTTCGTTCAGGCCCTCGAAGATCAGCTGGTGCCCGACGTCGCCAAAGGCCTCGCTGATCTGGTGCCAGTAGTTGGCGAACCTGGCCTTCACGTCCTCGGTGAGCCGATACTTGTTGGGGTTCGGTACCTTCTGACCTTGCTCATTGAGGATGTCTTTCTCGTTGAAGATCCAGCCGCCGTCCCAATGGATGTTGACCATGGCGACCATGCCGGCCTCCAGGATCCACCCGATCACCTCCTTGACCCGCGCCATCCTGCTGGCATCGACGACGCCATTGTTGGCGTAGGTGTCCCACGCCACCGGCACGCGCACGTTCTTGATACCTCGGCTGGCCATGCCGTTGATGAAGGTCTGGGTGATGAGCGGTTGTCCCCATCCCGTTTCCCACTGGGCGGTGTTCTCCAGGGTGTTGCCGATGTTGGCGCCAAAACCCATGGCCTTGGCCATGGCGAAGGCGTCCACGGGGTCGGACAAACCGGGGCAACCGCTCGCACCCGAGCCCGTGTCGCCGCAGACCGCAGCCTGGGTCGGCGCAGGGCTGCTGCCTTGGCCGTCGCTCGTGCCGCCGGCGGCGCCGTCCTGCCCACTTTCAGGTTTGCTGGAATCGACACAGGCGACCGTCAACAAAGCCAACGAGGCGAGGGCGAGCAGGGACTTCTTCATGAACGAGCTTCCTTTGCGAGCGTATCTTCTACACCACACATGTGGGTTGGGAGAGGCGAGCTTCAAAGGCGTGCCAATTTTCTTGGCTCCTCGTGGCGCTCAAGCCTCTCGTCGAGTCCGGCGCCTGTGCTAAATCATCGTTCATGATTCTGGAACACCCGGGCTCAAGCGGCGGCTCGA
>CAZHUY010000092.1:0-22355 GCA_964535465.1 uncultured Myxococcales bacterium | reverse complement strand
CGGGGTGTGCCTGACCCTCGTCAACCGCCGCCCGCGCCACTTCGCGGCCGACATGGGCCCCGAGACCCTGTCGGTCACCACCCTGGGCGAGTTGCGGCCCAGCCAGCGCGTGCACCTGGAACGCCCCCTACGCCTGGGCGACATGCTGGGCGGCCACCTGGTCACCGGCCACGTCGACGGCGTGGCCAAGGTGGAATGGACACGCAAGCAGGGCGACACCTTGATCCTACGCTTTGCCGCCCCGGACGCCGTCGCGCCCTACCTGGTGAAGAAGGGCTCCATCGCCATCGACGGCACCAGCCTGACCATCAACCAGGTCGAGGGCAACAGCCTCGAGGTTTGGCTGATCCCGCACACCCTCTCCGTCACCTTGCTGGGCAAGCTTCGCGCCGGCGATCGTGTCAACATGGAGGCCGACATGATTGCCAAACAAGTCGCCCGTTTCGTCGAGAAATCCCGTGTCCCGTAGCCCGCACATCGGCGTCGAAGCCGCCTTGGCGCAGATCCGCGCCGGCCGTCAGGTCATCGTGGTCGACGACGAGGATCGCGAGAACGAGGGCGATCTGACCATGGCGGCCGATCTGGTCACGCCCGAGGACATCAACTTCATGGCGGCGCAGGGACGCGGCCTCATCTGCATGGCGCTGACCGAGGACAAGGTCGAGTCGTTGCGCCTGCCCATGATGACCCAGGACAACCGCTCGCCCCACCACACCGCCTTCACCGTCAGCGTGGACGCGCGCGATGGCATCAGCACCGGTATCTCGGCGCGCGAGCGCGCCCACACCATCCGCGTGGCGGTGGCCCCGGAGACCAAGCCGGAAGCGCTGGTGACCCCGGGCCATATCTTCCCCTTGCGCGCCAAGCGCGGCGGCGTGCTGGTGCGCACCGGGCACACCGAGGCCTCGGTGGATCTGGCCCGCCTGGCCGGGCGCTCCGCCGCGGGCGTGATCTGCGAGGTCATGCGCCCCGACGGCGAGATGGCGCGCATGCCCGACCTGGAAAAGTTCGCCAACCAGCACGGGCTGGGCATCGTCAAGATCTCCGACCTGGTCCAATACCGCCTGGGCCGCGAGGTGCTGATTCACAAGGTCTGCGAGACCACCCTACGCCCCACCGGGCCCGATCTGAAGGCCGAGTACCGAGCCATCCTGTACGAAGACGATGTGGCGGACGCCGAATACCTGGCCCTGGTTCTGGGCGACGTGTCCTCGGGCGAGCCGGTCATGGTGCGGGTGCAGACCGCCAGCCTGTTGCGGGACGTGTTCACCGTCGCCCAGCCGGGCGAGATGATCCAACCCACCGAATGGCTGCGGGTCATCGAGCGCGAGGGACGCGGCATCCTGCTCTACATTCTGCCGCTCGGGGCCCGTCACATCGCCACCGCCATGGATCGTCTGCGCGGCAGCGCCTCCCCCAAGACCGCCGAGCCCTCCCTCGCCCCCTTGCGCGACATCGGCTTGGGCTCCCAGGTGCTTCTGCAGCTTGGGGTGCGCTCCATCCGCATGCTCACCAACAACCCGCGCCGGCTCGCGGCACTTGAAGGATACGGTATACAGGTGGTTGACTGCGTTCCCAGCGACATCCCGGCGGCCGCTGCCGCCAAATGAAAGAAAGGCCAAGCAATGCCGAAAATCCATCAAGGACAATGGACAGCCCAAGGTAAGCGTTTCGCCATTCTGGCCTCGCGTTTCAACGAATTCGTGGCCGACAAGTTGATCGGCGGCGCGGTCGACGCCTTGACCAAGACCGGCGCGCGCGACGAGGACATCGAGATCTTCCGCTGCCCCGGCGCCTTTGAATTGACCGGCCTGGCCCGTCGCGTGGCGGATTCGGGTCAGTTCGACGCCCTCATCTGCCTCGGGGTGGTGATCCGCGGGGCCACGCCCCACTTCGACGTCGTGGTCGGCCAGACCTCGCGAGGCATCGCCCAGATCGCGGCCGAGGCCAAGCTGGCCGTCGGCTTCGGCGTGCTCACCTGCGACACCATCGAACAGGCGGTCGAGCGCGCGGGCACCAAAGGCGGCAACCGCGGCGCCGACGCGGCCATGACGGCCATCGAGATGGCGAATCTGTACGATAAGCTGGCAGAGCGCTCAGGGTCGGCTAAGACTCGCGCCAAATGAACGGGGTTTTTCGCATATGAGCCCACGGCGCCGAGCCCGCGTGGTGGCCTTGCAGGTTCTCTACGCCATGGATGGCGACGACGCCGATCCGTCCGTGGCCCTGTCCACCCACATGCGCGAGTTCGGTGCGAGCCAGGACGACGAGGACGAGACGCCCCAGCAGACGGCCTTCGACGAGGAATGGGCGGCGTCCTTGATCGCCGGTGTGAGCGAAAAGCGCGTGGAGCTGGACGAGACCCTGTCTAGACTGTCGCAGAAGTGGCGGGTCGAGCGGCTGGCGCGCGTGGACCGCAACATCCTGCGCCTCGCTCTCTATGAACTGGCTCACTGCCAGTCCCAGGTCCCGGCCCGGGTGGTCATCAACGAGGCCATCGAGCTGGCCAAACGCTTCGGCTCGGAAGAGGCGCCCGCCTTCGTCAACGGCATGCTGGATTCCGCCCTGAACGTCCTGGGCATCACCCCGTAATGTTGGCACCCAGCCAGATCACGTACCTGTCCGTGGATCTGGGCCGCTGGGATCGCAGCCCCGGCGGGGATGTGCTGGTGGTACCGCTGTGGACGGACGTGCGCCCCTTGCGCGGGGTAGCCGGTCTGCTGGACTGGCGGCTCAACGGCCGGCTGTCGCAGATGCTGCGCGAGGAAAAGCTGCGGGGCGAGCTGGGTGAGAAGATGCTTTTTCTCAACGATCGCGTGCCGTGGAAACACATCCTGGCGGTGGGTCTGGGCGCGACCGACGAGTTCAACGAGCACGCCTTCAAGACGGGCCTTCGTTCCGCCTTCGATTCCTTTCGCGGCCTGGGCATCAAGTCCGTGGCCTTGGCCCTGCCCGGCCGAGACATGGAACGCATCACCCCCGAGCGCGCCATGCGCATGCTGGTCGCGCTGATGGGCAGCCCCGAGGAGCAGAACCCCATGGCCTCCATCGAGGCCCTGACCATCATCGACGTGCCCGCCGCCATCAAGGCCATGACCGAGACGGTCAAGAGCCTGGAGAAGGCGCTGATCGCGGACATCGAGATCACCTGGCACGACCAGGAAGAACGGCCCCACGAAGAAGCGCGCCCCGTCGAAGCAGCGCCGCCTGTCGAGGAAGCGCGCCCCGCCGAGGCAGCGCCGCCTGTCGAGGAAGCGCGCCCCGCCGAGGCAGCACCGCCTGCGGCAGCAAGCCCACCCGTCGTGGAAGAACTGCACGTCGAGGGGAAA
This sequence comes from uncultured Myxococcales bacterium, assembly GCA_964535465.1. Lineage (GTDB taxonomy): Bacteria > Myxococcota_A > Polyangia > Fen-1088 > Fen-1088 > Fen-1137. The sequence goes on along the minus strand of CAZHUY010000092.1, from coordinate 19,026 downwards.
CCGCACATCGAGGAAGAACCGCGCATCGAGGAAGAACCACACATCGAGGTGGATCTGCACGTCGAAGAAGAGCTGCGCGTCTTGGACGTGCTGCACGTTTTGGAACCGCTCCCGGTCGAGGGAGCGCCACCTGTCGCGGGCAAGCCGCCTGTCGACCAAGAACGGCCCGCCAGGGAAGAAGGACCGAAGCCGCGGCCTCAGAAGAAGCGGCGGCGCGGCCCTGGAGGGAAGCCGGGGCGCCACAGATAGCGAGGCGTGTTCTCGGCTTGGACCGGAATCGAGGGCCTAGGGCACTATTCCCCATGATCATAAGACGCGGTCTTTCCATTGGGGTCGAGGTCCTGCTCTGTCTGGGCCTGGCGTGCAGTAGTTCCACCGGCAGCTCTTCGGGGACACAAGGCCCAGGTGCGGGGTCGCAGGCCAGCTCGGCCAGCGGCGGCGCTTCGGGCAAGGCCAGCGGCGGCGCCTCGGGGGGGACCTCCGCCAGCGCGGGCTCTTCCTCGGCGGGTGCGGCAGGCGGGACCAGCGCCGCCTCGGCCGACAAGAGCAGCGCCAGCACGGGCTCGGGCGGTGGCGGTGGAACGTCTTCGCCAAACGCGGGAGCAAGCGCGGGGAAGACCTCCAACAGCGGCTCCGGCGGGACCAGCGCGGCCGGCGGGACCAGCGCGGCCGGCGGGACCAGCGCGGCCGGCGGGACGACAGCCAAAGGGGGAACGACCGGTCAGGGAGGCACCACCAGCCAAGGTGGCACCACCGCCGCTGGTGGCACGAACAACGATGGGCTCGTCTTCAAGGTCACGAACGGGAGCGAAACGCCGCGAAAGGTCGCCTCGGTTTTCGTGAAGATCAGCGACATCAAAGCCAAGCACGCCGATTTCGACCCCAAGACCTTCATCGTCATGGAGGGAACTGCGGAGCTGCCCAGCCAAGCCCTCGAGGACAGTGACGAGATCGTCTTCATCGCCGACTTCGCCGCCAACGAAACCAAGACGCTGACCGTCCGTTACGGAAGTGAAGGGAAGAGCAACAAGGACTACAAGCAGAGAGCCAACGTGGAACTTTCCATGAAAGATGGGAACGGCTGGAAGGATGTGACCCACGTGCGGGCTCAGGACAACAACGCGACGCTAGCCGACCACTTGGGCATCTACCGATTCGAAGGCCCCGGGTGGGAGTCCGACCGCGTGGGCTACCGGTTGTACCTGGACAACCGAAACGCCATCGACATCTTCGGCAAGAAACAGATCGGCATCTTCCTGCCGCAGGTCGGTCTTGATGGCTACGATTCCTATCACCTCGATGCGGCTTGGGGTCAGGACATGTACAAGGTGGGAGAGGCTCTCGGTCTCGGCGCCCTGGGCGCCTGGACTGGCTCCAAGGCCGAAAAGATCTCGGGGACCACGGACATGATCGCCGATGTCATCGAGGACGGCCCTATCTACGCCCAGGTGCGCATGACCTACAAGGGCTGGAAAGGCGGCACCGCCATCTCCAATCTCTCCATCACCGCGGACAGCAGGATGACCAGGCACGCGGTCACCATCGAGGGCAACATCACCAACGTCTGTACCACCATCGTCAAGAACTCGAACGAGGGCACGGTCCTGAAGGGAAGCTCTGGCGACTGGTCCTACTACGCCACCTACGGCCAGTTCTCCGTTCTGGAAGAGGGGACAAGCCTGTCCGACAGGCTGGGAACCGGAATCTTCTATCGAACCGCGGAAGTCTCTCAAACGACGACCGACAGCCTGAACCACGTTCTGGTCTTCGCTTCGAGCAACAAGAAACCGGAATTCTACTTCACTGCAGCCTGGCAGAAGGAGCCCCAAGGCATCACCACCAGGGAGGCCTTCGAGAGCTATCTCAAGGAGACGGTCAAGCTGCTGGATTCCCCCCTCGTGACCGAGATTCTGTAGCGCCGCCTAGTCTCGGCCGCCCTGGCAAGCCGACGTCGAGATTCCTGGCAAGCCGCGAAGATGCTTTGAGGGCGCGGCCCAATACTGAGCTTCCGGTGGTACTGCCGTGGGCCTGGTCGTGGCCGTGGTCTCATGAGCACGTCTGCGACCTTCCAGCTTGGGTTGCGGGCAAAGAGAAAGCGGGCCCCCGCCAGGGAGGCCCGCCTCAACTCGATCCAAAGACGCTACGGCGCCGGTATGGTGATGAACCTGAAGGCGTCCCCTCGCCTCACGCGCAGCAGGTGAGCCTCCTTGACGCCCGCGCGCAGGATCTCCACCGCCTGCTCGGCGCTGGCGATGGGCTTGCGGTCGATCTCCACGATCACGTCCTCGGCGCGCAGGCCGGCCTTGGCCGCGCGGCTCCCGGGCTCGACCCCGCTGACCGCGGCGCCCTTGGCCTTGTCGTCCATGCCCAGCAGACGAGCCATATCGGGCGTCAGGGTCTGCAGGTGCACGCCGATCTTGTCCTTCTCGACGTTGGCGGCGATCTCCGCGGGATTGCCCGGCAGCTCGCCCAGGGTCACGGTAACACTGCTCGGCTTGCCGTCGCGGAGCAGCGACAACTTCACCTTGTCGCCCACCTTCCGCCCCGACACGTAGTCAACCACGTCAGCCGCGTCCTCGATCTTCTCTTTGTCGATCTGGGTGACGATGTCACCCACGTGCACCCCCGCGGACTCGGCCGGGCCGCGCGGCACGAGCTGGCTGACCCAGGCGGCGCGCGCGGGGCCGCTCTTGGCGTTGGGATCCTTGCCATCGGGCTTGCCGTCCGGCCCCAGCCTGGCGCCGTCCTTCACATCGCCGATGCCCACGCCCAGCCAGGCATGGCTGACGCGACCGTCGCGCATGATGGCCTGCGAGACCCGCTTGGCCTGGTTGATGGGGATGGCAAAGCCATAGGCGCCGCCCGGTCCCACGTTGATCAGGGTGTTGATGCCGATGACCTCGCCCTGCAGGTTGACCAGGGGGCCGCCCGAGTTGCCGGGGTTGATCTTGGCGTCGGTCTGGATGTACTCGCGCATGCGCTCGCCCGACATGTGCACGTTGCGGGTGACCTTGCCTTTGCCGCTGATGATGCCGGCGGTCACGCTCTGATCCAGGCCCAGGGGACTGCCGATGGCCAGCGCCCACTCGCCCACCTCGACGCCCTCGGAGTTGCCCAGGCGCGCGGCCACCAGGCCGGCGGGGGGATTGATCAAACGAATCACGGCCACGTCGGTCTTGGGGTCCGCGCCCACCACCTTGGCCGGGAACTCGCGCCCATCGGCGAAGGTGACCGTCACCTTGCTAGCCTTCTCGGCCACGTGGCTGTTGGTGATGATGTTGCCGCTGCTGTCGATGACCACGCCCGAGCCGGTCCCTCGTCCGGGCTGCGGCACGGGGAAGCCCTCGCCCGGCTCGCCGAAATTGAAGAAGTGCTCGAAGAAGCGCTCCATGCCGGGGGGCAGATCGTCGCGCTGGGGACCTCGCCGAGACACCTTGGCGCGTTCCACCTCGACATCGATACGCACCACGCTGGGCCGCAGCGCGCGCGCCGTGGCCGCGAAGGCCTTGGACAGCGAACGAGCCTCTTGCGGCACCTCTGTCTTGGGGGTGATGGCCGCTGCCTGGGCCGCCGCTGGCGCGACATCCGCCACGGCATGCGGCGCGAAGCGCACCCCCACGGCCACGCCGCCCAGCAAGGCGGCCCCCGACAGCAAGCCCGTAAGGATCAACGTCTTTCTTGGCATGAACAAAGCACCTTTCCAATGAATGCCCGGCGCACCGTGTGTGCCACCAGGCGAGTGTACAACTGCTGACCGGATGCGTTTCTTCCCACGCGCCCCAGAATCCCTCCATGCCCCTTTACAAAGCAACCGCTGATGCGGCAAAAGGCTGGCCAACGTGCTCTGGCAGCAGACCCTCATCTCCCTCAAACCCCGCCCCAGGGGCTACCATCTGGTGACCCACGAGATCGTGACCGCCGTGCCCAACCTGGCCTCGGTCCGGGTGGGCATGCTGCACCTGTTCCTTCAGCACACCTCGGCCTCACTGTTCATCAACGAGAACGCCGATCCCGATGTGCGGGCCGACTTTGCCCACTGGGGCGACCAGGCCATTCCCGATGGCGCCCGCTACTTCGTGCACCGCCTGGAGGGCGCCGACGATATGCCGGCCCACGTGAAGTGCGCGCTTTTCGGCGTTTCGCTGTCGCTGCCGGTGGGCAATGGCCGCCTGCAACTGGGCACCTGGCAGGGGGTCTATCTGGGCGAACATCGGGACGACGGCGGGGCCCGCCAGGTGGTGGCCACGCTGTGGGGCGAGAGTCACAAGTGAGACTACCAATGCGCTGCCGGCGGGCGTATACCTCGACGACACGCCAGACGATGAAAGCTGATCATGGCTGAAGAATCCAACAAGAAGATGAAGACAGGGCTGACCTACCGAGATGCGGGTGTCGATATCGATGCCGGCGACTCGCTGGTCGAGCGAATCAAGGGCCACGTCAAACGCACCATGCGCCCCGAGGTCATGAGCGACCTGGGCGGCTTCGCCGGTCTGTGCGCCCTGCCCAAGAACTACAAGAACCCGCTCCTGGTCTCGTGTACCGACGGCGTGGGCACCAAGCTGAAGCTGGCGTTCATGATGGACAAGCACGACACCGTGGGCATCGACCTGGTCGCCATGAGTGTCAACGACCTGGTGGTGTGCGGCGCCGAGCCCCTGCTCTTCCTCGACTACTTCGCCGCCGGCCACCTGAACGTGGGGGTCGCCGAAAAGGTCGTCTCGGGAATCGCCGATGGTTGCAAGCAGGCCGGTTGCGCCCTGGTGGGTGGCGAGACCGCCGAATTGCCCGGCTTCTATCAGCCAGGCGAATACGACCTGGCCGGCTTCTGCGTGGGCGTGGTGGAAAAGGGATCGGTCATTGACGGCAAGGGCATCGTGGCCGGCGACGTGCTCATCGGGCTGGCCTCGTCGGGGTTCCACTCCAACGGCTACTCCCTGGTGCGCCGGGTGTTCATCGACCACGCCAAGATGGATCTCGCGTCCAAGCCCGATGGCCTCAACGAAACCTTGGGCCAGGCCCTGTTGCGCCCCACCCGCATTTACGTCCGGGCTCTGCGTCGCCTGGCGGCCGCAGGTCTCATGAAGGGGGCGGCCCACATCACCGGCGGCGGCTTGGTGGACAACCCGCCGCGCATGCTGCCGTCGGACGCCCTGCTGGCCCTGCAGTTCAACCTGCGTTCCTGGACCCTTCCCCCGGTCATGCAGCTTCTACAGAAGCTGGGCGACGTGGCGGACGAAGAAATGCGCCGCACCTTCAACATGGGCATCGGCATGGTGGTGGCGGTTCCCGCGGGCGCGGCCGATGCCGCCCAGTCCATCCTGGAAGCCGAGGGCGAAGAGGCGATGATCATCGGTCAGGTGGTCGCCGCGGATCGTCCCGAGGCTCCGGTGGAGTTCATCCCGTGAAGATCGGGGTCCTGGCTTCCGGCAGCGGCACCAATCTGCAAGCGCTGATCGATGCCGCCGGCCGTGGCGAGCTGGGACCCGGACACATCGTGGTGGTGGGCGCCAACGTGGAGGGCTGCGGGGCCCTGGGGCGCGCCAACCTGGCTGGCATTCCCACCTTCGTTCTCTCGCACAAGAAATTCGCCACCCGCGAGGACTTCGACCAAGCACTGTTGGACGAGCTGCGCCGTCACGGAGTGGGGCTGGTGGTCCTGGCAGGATTCATGCGCATCCTGACCCCGCGCTTTCTCGAGGCCTTCCCCCATCGCGTGGTCAACATCCACCCGGCCATCCTGCCGTCCTTCCCGGGCGTGCACGCGCAAAAGCAGGCCTTTGACTACGGCGTGCGCTTCGCCGGGTGCACCGTGCACTTCGTGGACGCTGGCACCGACACCGGACCCATCATCGCCCAAGCCATCGTGCCGGTCCTTCAAGACGACGACGAGGAGTCCCTTCGCCTGCGCATCCTGGCGGAAGAGCACCGTCTCTTCCCGGCCGTTATCCGCGCCATCGCCGAAGGCCGCGTGAGCATCGAAGACCGACGCGTGAAGCTGCGGGGACTGCCCGCCAGCATCGCCGAGGGCCGGCTGCGCAGCCTGTGATTCCGCTGGACGCGCACCCGGGTGCGCACTCAAGAGCCACGCTGCCCGACCTGTTCACAGTTGAGCATCCAGAGCGTCCAGTTTGGGACCAAGATGTGATCAACTAAACAGCAGAATGCCTTTCCCACTTGGCGGTACACGCAGTTTGCATTCGATGTGGTATATGTCTTTCATGATGTGCCGCGATGTGCTCTTGACATGTTCGCTGGCTGCGCTTGTGGGATGTTCTGCGGTGGGAGGCCCCCCTATCAACGTGGGCGCCGGCGGCTCGGCCCAAGGAGGCGCGAGCTCCGACTCCTTGGGCTCCTCGGGAGGAACCACGGCCAACGGCGCGGGAGGCTCCTCGAGGATCCTCGACATCGCGGGGACCATCGCCACCGGGAGCGGCGCGGGCGGCGCGGGTGGTGAAGACACCGCCGGTACTCCGCCCTCCGCGGAAGAGAACTGCGGCAAGCACACCGAAAACACCAAACACGAGGTCGTCGATATTCTCGTGGTCCTCGACCGTTCGGGCTCGATGAGCCTGAACATCGCCAACGACTGCTATTGCGATCAAGAGACGAGACGGGAGGGAGTGGCCGGCCGTTACAGCTTGTGTTCGGACCTGGTTGGCTGCAAGAACCGCTGGACCAGCGTGTCGGCAGGCATCGAGACCATCGTCGCGGCCACCCCCGATATTCAATGGGGTCTGAAGCTCTACTCGACTCCCGGCCAGGACGACACGTGCGGCGTCAGCAGCGAGATCGAAAACCCCATCGGAAGCATCGCCAGTGCGATACGCGACACAATCGACAAGGCCTCTCCCGGCAACCACACCCCGACGGCCGCCGGAATCACCACAGCGGCCAAGTACCTCAACGAGCTGAAGGACGACAACACCAAGGTCATTCTGCTGGCCACGGATGGCGAACCCAAATGCGCCGACGGTGGCAAGAGACCCGACACCGAGGATTCCAAGGGAACCAAGGCGGCCATCGAGGCGGCCCTCGCGATGGGCATCAAGACCTACGTCATCGGCATCGGCCCCAGCACGGGTAATCTCGACAACTTCGCGGAAGCCGGCGGCACCGGGAAACACTTCCCCGCCACCTCGCCCGAGGCTCTCAACGAGGCGCTCAGCACCATCGGCACCGCGGTGGTCAGTTGCACCTTCACCCTCGACAACTCGAACCCCGAGACCGGCGTCGTCGACCCCAACAACGTCGCCGTCTACGTCGACAAGAACCTCGTGGAAAAGGGCGACACCGACGGTTGGAGCTTCGGCGAAAACGACAAGACCATCGTGCTCAACGGCGCGATCTGCGAGCAGGTGAAGACCGCCAGGAAGTCCACCGTCGAGGTGCTTCTCGGTTGCAAGGTCCCGCCCCGCTGGATCCCGTAGGGTTTCTCTTCCCCTCCGGCCCCTTCACAAGTCCCCCGGCAACACGCTAACCTAGGCCGGACACCTCGCCGGGGTGGCGAAATGGTAAACGCCGCGGACTTAAAATCCGCTGTCGCGAAAGCGGCGTACGGGTTCGATTCCCGTCCCCGGCACGGAAATCATTAGAGTTTTCACCGTCCGCCCTGCCCCGTCTGCTTGGCCTGGTTTGCATCTGTGGCCTGACCGTGACCAATGGCGGGCCCTTGTGGCTGGACCATCGGCAATACCTTCCCCGTGGTGCATGTCAGGTTCACCGAGACGCGGGCCAGGTCGGCATCCGTGAAGATGTCCCCCCGAAGGTGGGCGTACCGCTCGGTCACGGTCACGCTGCAATGGCCCATTGCTTCCCGTAGCTTCTCGATGGGACCACCGGCCATGACCCATTGCGAGGCGAACGTGTGCCTGGTCGCCATGTACCACCCCAAGGCAGGAATGCCGGCGCCTTGGGCGTTCAGCTTGGCCAGGGCTTCCTTGAAGCACTTGCCCAGGGTATGAGGGCGCAGGTGGGCGTGCTTGTGGCGAAGTGGTGGAACCACCAAACCCGTGCCGCCGCTCTTCAGCTTGGCCGCTTGGAGCACGGGCAGCAGGCTGTCAGAGATTGGCACCACGCGGGAGTCCAGATCCTTGGGCCTGACCACCTTGCCATCCTGAACCTGTTCTGACACCACGATGCGCCGCCGGTCCAAGTCGACGCTGGGCCATTGCAGGGCCAGCAGCTCGCCCACGCGAAGCCCAGCCAGGGCACCAAGCGCATAGGCCAGGTTCACGGGCTCGGGCAGTACCCGGTAGATGCGCTCAACATCGGCCAGCTTTTCGATGAATGGCGTGGTCCTGGGGTCGTGGGACGAACGGAGCAAGCGCCGGGTTGCCCTGGGCAAGCCCTTGGCTGGGTTCGTCTTGGCCAAGCCTCGCTCTACCAGGTCCGTGTAGAACGATGACAGCAGGGCCACCACTCGATGGCACGTGGCCGACGTGTAACCCTCGGTCAACATCCGCTCGGCCGCGGCCCGAATCTGGGCCGGGTCCAGCTCGTCAGGGCGCAGCTTCCCGAAGGGTTTCAGAAGATGGGTCTTCCACCGTGAGCGATCGTCCCCCCATGACCGATGCGTAGTCTTGCGCCTTGCGATCCAGTCCCTGGCCAGCTCGGCCAGCGGCGGCGAGGGGGCCTTGGGTGTCTCGATACCGTGGCGGTTCAGGGCCACGTCCGAGAGGATCTTGGACAACACCTTGCGGGCGGTTTCTTCGTCGGGGAACTTGGCTTGCTTGCGGGCGCCGTTCTCGCGCCAGCGAATCCACCACCACGGCCCGCGCTGGTAGATGGTTCCCAACCCCTTGGGTCGGCGTCTAGTCTTACGCGCCATGGGACACCCCCACCAACGAGGCAACCGCCGCCAGCTTCTCGGCCCTGGCTTGCGCGGCCTTGGTGGCATTCGGTTTCTTGCCTGCGATCTGCTTGTCCAGGGCGGCCTTGAGGCCCTCGATGATGTCCGTCAGGTGGTAGTGCCGTTGGGCCGTGGTGGCGTCCACCACCGTCAACGTGCATTCCTCGCTGTCCCACTCGCCTTGCCAGCATGACCACGTGCCGTCCCGATCCACCTCGGCCAGGCGGCCATCCGTCAGCAGGTAGAGCCGCGAGCCGCCGTAGGTGCCCCGGTTCCCCGTGCTGTCCTTCGCCCTGGTGAACGCGTCCACCAAGCAAACGCCGCGTTCGTCGAAGTAGTCCTTTTCCTCGACGGGGTTGCAGCCATTGCGGCCCGAGGTGGTCCGCCAAGTGCGGAAGATGCTGCTTGCCAGGGCCCGCAGCGCCGGCTTGACGGTTTCGACGATGCGCGCGAGCAGGGCCGCTTCGGCGGCTTGCTCGGCTGCGATGGCCTCGACGTGGGCGGCGTCCTCTGTGGCCACTTGGGCGACGATGGGGGCCAGTTGGGTGACGGTCGTTTCAAGCGTAGCTGTGTCCATGGTGTTCCTTTCCTCAAGGCGATGCGGGCGGTATCCGTCCGCCGGGTTCCTCACCCGTGGCCAGGTCGCACGCGGCCCGGCCATGGAAGCGGGACTACTTGCGCTTGCGGGGCAGGGGACGCGCGCTGTCCGCGAACCGAACCAGCGCACGGGCTACGCTGCGGGCTTCACCGCGGGTGAGAAGCGCCGGGCTTGGCTTCATCGCCAGCAGGACGAAGCCACGCCGGCCGCCCTTGTCGAGCTCGCCACCAATGCGCACGTGGGTGCGGCGGTCGCGAGACGAAATGGTCAGGCTCATGACCGCCCGTTCCCGCCGAACAGTCCAACCAAGTGATCTCGCACGCGGTCAGCAATCGCCGGCAGGGCGGGCCTGCCGTTCTTGCCATGGGTGGCGTGTTGGGGCGCGTGGCCTTCGCAGTAGCGGCCATCGGGCGTGGCCTCACGCTGGCATGAACCGTGGGCGCATCGTGCGGGCCTGGGCTTGGCTGCGAGGTAGCGCCGGCGGTCCTCTGCGAGTTCTTCGGGGCTTGCGGTCCTCTCGGGAACACGTACCTTTGGCATGTTGACTTCCCTTCTTTGCGGATGGGGTTTCGACCACGGCGCCGGCTGCTAGTAACAGCGCGGCGCCATTTCGTTGCGGGGAATCCAGGCGGGGCTATGGCCACGCGCTACGGGATGGCGCTGCTACTGGCGCGGCTTGGAGTGAGCCGATGCCCACTTAGCCAGGATCATGTTGACCAGCTCGGACCGCGTGACCTTTGAAGCGCCAAGACCGCGTTCAGCAGTCATACGCGCGGCTTCCGCGTCCAAGGTCGCAACGATTTCCTCGCTCACCTGAAAGGAAAGCGTCGTCTTCGGGCCGGGCGGTCGGGTCCGTGGTCTACCCACGTCGGGGATTCTCGCTGATTTCCTACTAGATTCCAATTTCTCACCTTCGGGCATATCGGTATCTTAGGGTTAGTTAGTAGGAAATCAATTCAAATCGACTGGCACTTTGCGTCTTTCGCCCCACAAGCCACCGTGGGGCCACAAGCCGTTGTGCCCTCCCCTGCTTTCTCCGTCGGTGGGCTGGTTCTTGCGACGGCGGACATCTGAACCGACCACGGCTTGCTGGACCGTGCCTTCCCGTAGTGCGCCGAGATGGGAACACCTGGATAGAGGGCCGCAACCTCGGCCCTTGTGAGCCTCTTCGCGCTTGGCCCTGGCGGCATAGGCGGCGGCAGCTCATGGAATCCAAAGCCACGCCTCCGCCGGATGTTCATGGCTTCCCCTGTGGTCTTGGGACGTGGCCAACATGGATTGGCGCCCCCTCGACTCTCGCTTGACCTGGGGGTGGGACGGCAGTGGCCTCGGCTGCGGCGTAGCAAGCACCGCAGAAAATTTTACCGTGCAGCATGCGGCCCGAAGACCATGTGGCCGAGCCGCAGGCGCAGCACACCTGGGGTTGTGGGCTGAACACGATCACTTCCCCTTTCTCTTTGGAGCGCTGGCCGGTGATGCTCCCATGGCTGCCGCCAGCTCTGCGGGTTCCGGCCGTTTCCACCACTGGCTACGCGGCAATGTCTCCCGGGGCGACGCCGACGTGGTGCCGGCCTTTGCCACGGCCTCGCGAATTGCAACGGCGAGGCCAGGGTGAGTGCTGCCGATGATCTCGCCTAGCGTGACAAGCGCCCGCAGTCCGGGGTCGGCTTGTTCCCACGCGGTCAGGCCGTAGCTCATTCGCAGCTCGGACTCGGCCGCCTCACGCTCCCGCTGGGCTCGGCCCTCGGCGCCGAGGCTGGCGCGGTCTTTTTCGTCTTGCTCTCGCTTCCATTGCATGCGCCCGCGCCGGTATGCGATTTCCTTTTCAGGGCCATCCTCGGCCCGCAGTAGTTCGAGCGCACTCACCATGCCGAACGCTCGCGTTTCTGTCGCCAATGGGTCTGTGCCGTCGAGACTCGCCATCCACGGACAATCACGGCTCACGTCCGCAGCCGAAAGCCACGCCGGGCAGTCGACCGTGAGCAATGGGCGTGGATTGTCGCCCAGACTCAGCACCATGCGGGAAAGCCATTCGGGTTGCCCGGCCGCTTCCCCCAGCAGCGCCGCGAGCTCGTCCTGGCAAAGCTTCCATTCGGCCGCGTTCGATGGTCGCCGAAACGTCGCAATCCCCCCAATGTTGGCGTTCATGGTTAGCGCCCCTTCCCGAATAGCGGCATGTTCGGGCCGGCAACATTCGGGCCGGCTTTCTTGGCCAGCTCATCACCGAGGCCCACGCCGCGGGTTGCGTTCCAGCGGTCGCGAATCGCGATCGGGTCCGGGCCGCACAACACTTTCAGCAGCGCGAGCTTGTCGTTCGGGATTCGCGCCTCGTTCTCTGCGGCCACGAGCTGGGCTTCGTGCGCGCGCTTCGCCGTCAGGAAGGCGACGCACCCGCCGTGAGTCCGGGCCATCTTGCGCTCATCCGCGGTCAGTTGTTGTTCCGCAGCCGCCTCGGTCAGGCCGGCGGGGTCGTTGGCGTTGACGGTCAGCTCGGCACGGACAAACGCGGTGACGCGTTCGAGGGCGTCGGGCGACAAGCGGGCGAGCAATGCGTTCAGTGATGTATTAGCCATGGTGAATCGGATCCTTTTTCTCCCGCCGGTTTCGTTGTGGTCGTTCAGTTCGCAATCCAAGAGCCTGTCCAGCAGGGCGAGAGAATCCGCTGACAGTTCTTCAATTGACTCGACTCCCTCGGCGTCGAGTTCGCCGCTAATTCGAGAACGGATGTAAACGATCGAGTGGTCGTGAAATGCCGCCACCTCGGCCAGCTTTTGGGTGACGATATCGAGCAGCGCCACGTCTACACCTCGGTCCAAACCAACGAGGACTCGCCCACCGCGGGCGGCCGTCTGTTCGGAAATCTCAGGCCGCCATCGGCGAGACGAGTGGTTTGTGGCGACAGTGTGCTCATCGCCAGGTTTTCGTAAGTGACGACGCCGTCAACGGCGAGGGCGGCTTCTAGGTCCGCCAAAAGCAACTCGCCACCATCGGGCATGCGTCTCAGCCGCTGCGTCCACCTTTCCAGAAACGCGGCTTGCGCGGATGCGGTCGCGCCGCTCGCTACGAACACGCTCCCGCTCAGCACGACCGGGACGGGACAGGTGTTGTTGGTGTACTCATAGATCGGCGCGCTTGACCACCACGCGGCGATCGCCGTCTCTCTGTTCGGTCCGGTCAGGAAAAGCCGGGCGAGCCGTAGGTTTTCGCGGGTTCTCGGTTCGGAGCACAAGTCCTGAAAAGTCATGGTGTGCCTTTCGTTGTGGATGAAGCCAGGACCGCGCGGTTAGCGGCCCATGCGGGAATGCGCTTGCCAGAGTCGAGGAACGCCGCCAGCGACTCACCCACTGAGGAGAGGGCGGTTTCTATCGACTCACAGGACTCGCCAGACGCTTGATAGAGCGCGAACAGTTTTTCAATGCGCTGGTCGTGCTCGGCGGCGTCGTGGACCAGGTGCGGCTGGCCGAGTGCCGCAAGTTGTGAGCACTGCTTGGACAGGTGGATATCGGCGGCGGTGGGGGAATAGGGAATCGATGGCGGCCCCATCGGCTGATAGTCGGGGCGCGCGCTTGCCCACTTTTCCAACGCGGCGAGCACGAGCCCCTCGGCAAAGAGCAGCTCAACCACTTGGGTCGCATCGGCCGCAGTGAGGGGCAGGGCACGCGGCACGGACGAAGCGGCGCGGGCGATTCGTGATCGCAATGAATTGAGAAGCATGATCAAGTTCTCCAGGGTGAGGGGTTGCGAAGGTACTTGATGACCGTTGCCCACGGTCCCACCTGGACCGCCCTGGCGGCAGTCAATGGGCCGTCTGGTCCACGCCCGTTGTCGGGCAGGTACGCGACCACGCGTGGCCGTTGGGCTTGGGCTTCGCGCGCCTTGGTGTTGAGTCGGTCGAGACGGTTTTTGATAGTGCGCAGATCCATGGGTCAACTCCTGTACGACGGGAAACGGTTCGTTTGCGTGGCAAGCTGGCGCTCGACTTCGGCGAGTCGCGCCTCAAGTTGCTCCAGCTCGGTCAGCTTCAACGAAGTCTCAATCACGGCTCGGCTGGCGCTCACCTTCGCGGCGTCGCCTACTGTGCCGGTATCGGAAAGATCAACAAGGGACCGCGCCGCGCGTGCGGTGCCCTGGGCGAGAATGGCGCGCGCCGATGCAAGCGCATCGTGCAATCTGGATCGCACGGCGGCCTGGATCTCTGGACGCTGGCGCCATCGCCTGGCCGTTCGCTCGCAGACGCCCGCAGCCTTGGCGGCCTGACATGAAGTCTCGCCGCTGGCCAAGTGGTCGCAGAAGACGATCTCACGCGCGGAAAGGCCGGATTCGCTGTCCTGGGTATCCGGCGCCTCCTGGGCCTCGGTGTGTCCGAAAGTGTCCGGTTTTTCCGTGTCACTCATGATTCATTCACCTCGAAAAGCGCCGTCGCGCGGCCCGAAAGGAGGGCACGAGAAAGCCCAGCCGCGCGACGGCAGAAGAAAGAGCCCACTCCCCTGGCGCGCTTGGCCAGCCCCGCGGCATGTGCGAATGCGGGTAGGCTCGGCGCAAGCAAGGAGAACACACCGGCTGCAGGTACCTGCAGCGACGCGCCGGGGAGCGGGCAGAAAATCACTTGGCGGCCTTTCCCGTGGGTTCCGTTATGGTGGCCGTTGAAGATTCGTTGCGGCCGCACGGGAGGAACTGCCGCTCAAACGTCGGCTCCGTGGTCGGGTCCGCCGGCTTGGGTGGCGAGATGACGAGGGGGTTCTTGCTATCGGTGGGCATGTTCGGTTCCTTTCTGTGGTTGCGGTGAAATCCAATCGGCAAGCTGCACCTGCTCGTGCGCGTTCGGCGGCATCGCCACGGCCGGGCGCTGGCCTTCCCAGCACGTGAGGCAGACGATGCCAAGGGCGAAGTGGGCCTCGACCCAATCGACGGCACCACAGAAGCTGCAGGGCTCACGCTGGGCGGTGCGAATGGCCACAGAATGGCCACCAGCGATGTCCGACGATGCGCCGTTCTCCGACGGTGCGGGGCCGCGTAGGGTATCGGATTGCATATCCGAAAGCGTCGTGCTCATGATGTGATCCTCCCAGAAAGCGACGGCTGGCCTTCCCATGAGGCGAGTGCTTGCGTGAGCTCCCAGCGGTTGATCTCGCCGTCCAGGTAGGCATTCGCCACGGCCAACGCCGGCTCGATTGACGTGGCGGCGTAGTCCCGCTCGGACAGGTGCATACGACCAAGGCCACAGCCGATCGCGTAGAAAGCCGCGGTCATGACAATCCTTTCGTTCGTGGCTTCGTGGCCAGCGGGGAAGGTCGCAGGCAGCGCCGGCAGTAGCGGCATCCGTAGTCGGTGACGATCAAGACGGTGGCCGGCTTGCCGCAGTCGTCACAGGTGCCGTCATCCGTGGCGGCCAGGGCATCGTGGTCACGCTGTAGCAGGGCGAGCACCTCGGCCTTGTGGGCCCGGACCAGCTTGGCCACCTGAGCTCGGGCATCCTTGGGCCCGGTCAGGAGGATCCGGTCATCGCCAACGTGTTCCAGGGCGCAACCTTGGGCGCGGGCGTAGTCCAGAACCGCCGCGGGGGTCATAGGATTTCCTCCCCGACGTCATCGTTGGACAGTGCGCCAGAACTCGGCCCTGTAGACGTGTAGACGTCTGTAGTCGGCATTTGCCGGTCGTCTCTCACGAGGGATTTTGCTAGGGAACCTTCCGGCAAATCGGGTCTACACACGTCACACCCCGGTTTTTCCAGGGGTTCCGTGACGTCTACACATGGGCCACGGTCGGCCAAACCGACGCCAAGCCAGCCTCTAACCGGAGCGCCGCCAAAGCGAATGCTGCTCTGTGTTCCACCCAAAGTACGCACCCGCTGGGCAAACTCCCGAGTGCCCACGGGATGCTCATGTTCGCGCTCGCACCAACCGTCATAGGCCGTCCGAAGGGCCGCACACGACACCCGCAAGTCCGGACCGAACGTGACCATCTCAGCAAAGAACGGCGCCAGCCGGTCGCACTCTGCAACGTATGCGTCCGATGCCGCGCGAACCTTTGCCGGCTGGCCGAGTCGGTCCCGTTGCCAGGCGAGACACCCGCGCACCGCCCACGCCAGAATGCCCGGCAACTCCGCGCGGAGTTTCTCGGCGAGGTGGGGATCTCGGTCGGCTTCGGGGATCGTCCTCTCGAACGGGACCAGCCGCACCCGTCGCCGCATGGCTTCGTCGGATTCGTCGAGGTCGGGCTTGCGGTTCGCCAGCACAAGGATCTTGTGGGACGGGGCGAAGGTCACAGGGTTCGCGCAGATCCACCGCGCAGTGATTTCATCGCCGCCGGTAAGCGACTTCAGGGCTCGGCTGTCAAAGCGCTGGTTGGGCGGTAGCTCAGAAAACGTCACCAGCCTCGCACCCATGAGCGGCATCATCTCGCACTCGTGATGTTCACCATGGCGGGACATCAACATCCCTTTGGGGCCGGTGACTGCGTAGGGGCCTGACATTGCCTTGAGGGTTTCGGCCAGCTTCGTTTTTCCGTTGGCGCCGGACCCGTGGCAGAAGACGAAAACTTCTTCCTCGACGGAGCCGGTCAGGCAGTAGCCCGCGAAGCGCTGGACAAATCCAATCGTCTCAGCGTCGGGCAGCACCTCGACCAAGAACCGTTCCCACCGCGGGCATTGCGCATCAGGATCGAAATCGATGGGAACCACGCGGGTGATGAGATCGTTGGGGTTGTGCGGCCTCAGGTTGCCCGTGGTGAGATCGATGGTGCCGTTCCTCACGTTGAACAGCATTGGATCTCTGTCCAGTTCCGCCGCGTCTCTCTCGATACCTGGCTCACTCTTGGCCGCGTCAAGCACCGCGCGCCGAAACGAAACGCGCTGGGCTCCGATCCCAAAGCGGGCGAATGCCTTCGCGCGCACGTCGTCCCGGTCGGCCGCCCATTTCGCTTCATCGAGAAATTCGCGCGCGACGATCTTGGTCTTCTCCATGACGGCGATCTTGTCGGGGTCGCGTCGCATGTGGGTCTTGGCCCACGCGAGCCAACCAACACCCGTCACGTAGGCCACCGGGCCGCGGAAACGATCCGCGAACAGTTCTCCCGCGCCAGTTTCGGTCATGGCGTAGTCGCGTGCGCACTTTGCGGTGCCCACCGGCAGAACCGCGTCCGGCTCGACCACATCCACGCTCACCGGCTCGGCCTGTGGCGCCCACTCTGGCGTGGCCTCGACGATGGCGCGCAACTCCTCGACGTTGTGGCCGGCGTCCAGCCAGTCGCTCACGTCTCCCTTGACGGGCAGGCCGGGCAGCAGAACCGTCTTAACCAACGCCGCCACGCCTTGCAGCGATTGCGCGACTTGTTCGGCGTGAGCCTTGCCCGGCGGATCATTGTCGACCAGCACGGCCACGTTCCTGCCTCGAAGAAACTCGCTGTATTCCTTCCCCAGGTGCCATTTTCCCGCGCCCATCGGGTTCGTGGTGGCCGTGAGCCCCATGGATCGCAGACGGTCAACATCTTTCTCGCCCTCGCAAACGAAGACGGTGGATGACGGATCCGATGCAAGCAGTTCGGGCAGGCAGTAGAGCACGAGCCGCGTGCCATTCAGGTCCCACACCCAACCGTTCTTGCCCGCGGGATCGGGACGCCTTTGGCGGAAGGTCTTGCGCTTGGGCGGCGGGCACGGGATGCGCACGCTTTGAAACAGGACCTTGCCGGTCTCGTCACGATAGTCGCGGCAGATCCATTGCCCCGATGGCTTGGCGGTCTCGGACTCGAACAGGTCGCGCATGCTCAATCCGACGGCGGCCAGGACGCCAACCGACTCGCATCCCCCCTGACAACACAGGAGGGTCTTCCCTTCATCGCCGCGCGAGATAGACAGCGACGGGTCATGGTGGGCACCGTCGGCCTCATGGACAGGGCAGGGGGCCATGGCTTTGCCGTCGCCATGCCGGCGAGCGCCGGGGAATTTCGCGACGATCTCGTCAAAGGTCATGTCCGTTCCTCCCGTGCCTTCCTCGCAAGCTCTGCGATCTCGCCTTTGTCCGTCGGTCGCAGTGACGCCAAATCAACAAGAGATCGACGGCCAGCTTTGCGGGTAACGATCTCACCCCTCTCGCCCATCGCTCGGACCGTGCGCGGATCCACGCCCATCTGCTCGGCCGCCTCGGTCAAGCTCACCCATGTGGTGGGCAGGCGGGCCGCCATGGCCGCCAGCTCGGCACGGAGCTCGCGCAGCTCAGCCAGCACGCGCTCGAGATCGGCCGTGGTGGCCAGGTCGGCGCCGGTCATGGGGTCGCCTCGGGGCCGTAGACACGTAGGGCGACACGGACCGCGATAACAGTGGAGCGACGCATCGGTGCGCCGGTAAGACCATGGCGGATGGCGCGGGCTGAGATGCCCAGGGTGGCTACGGCCCGACGCCACCCCACCGCGGACACGTACCGCCGCAGTGTCGCGCGCGTCTCGGGATCCATCGTGGTCGGTGAGTGCATATGCTCACCGTGACACCGCCGCGCCCGCACCAAAAGGCGCGGTTAGGCCCCTCCCTTAACCGCGCGGTTTCTCGGCCCTGGCCCTACAGGTATCTCACACGAACGCCTGGCAACCTTGGCGCCATGCTTTTCTTCGCCCTGTCAATGAAGGCCGGCCGCCCGTTCTCTCGACGGTTCTTGGCGATGGCATCGACGATCTGCTTGAACGCGACCCGCATGGAGATAGCGAGCTGGGCCCGGGTGAGATCGGGCGCTTCCCCCAGCGCAAGGAAGAGCGCCGCAAATTCCTTGTCGGTTGCTGGCCGGTCAATCACGGCAAGGAAGTTGGTGCGGTCCAAAGCCTCGACAAAGACCGTGAGGGGCTTCGCGCGTTCACGTTTTGGCTTCCATGCCAAACGGCCCAATGCTTCCTTTGTGGCCCCACGTGGTTCGGCGAAGGCCTTGGCGATGCTCGCGATCTTCGAGTGTGGATACTCGCCGGCCAGGCGCTCGACTTCTGCAAGGGCGGTGTCTAGCGCCGCAGCGGCGTTGCGGATTTGATTGTCGGCCGCCACTTCTTGGGTGTAGTCCTCCAAGAGTTCCCGGGCTGCGGCCTCGACATCCGCAAAGGTGACACGCATGGATGATTCCAGGATCGCACGGCATTCTTGCTTGAGGTCGGCTGCGCACCATTTCCCGGCCTGCGGCCACGGGCTTCGCGCTGGCGTGGCCTTCGTGCTCTCGCTGGCATCGTTGGTCTTGCCGGCGCCTATCGTCGCTCTGGCGTGAGCTGGCTTCGCCTGGCGGGCCTTCGGTTGGGGTGTCTTCGTCACGTGCATTCCCGGTCTGCACTCCCGCGAAAGGTCCGCGGGCTGGGCCGGGGGAATGCTTCCCGGCCCGCGGCTCGGTCATGACTCCGAACCGCTGCCCACGGTTTTAGTCTGTGGCCATCTTGTGACCGATGGCAACCCTAATGATGCTTTTCAGTGAAACACCACGCTACCCCACCAAAGCGGCAACCCCTTGTTTTGTAGGGCCTTGAGTGAATGAGCGACATGGCGCTACAGTCTCGCGTGCTCTTAAAATCCGCTGTCGCGAAAGCGGCGTACGGGTTCGATTCCCGTCCCCGGCAC
>CAZHUY010000091.1:0-22400 GCA_964535465.1 uncultured Myxococcales bacterium | reverse complement strand
ATCCCCATCTCCAAGCTGTGCCTGACCAGCATCGTGTTCGCCAAGTAGACGCGGTTGCCTCCGGGCACGCGCTGGGCGACTATCTCCCTTCATGGGTCTATCTCTCTTCAAAGGGGGAGCACTTGCTTCGCCCTCGCACGAGGTGGCGACGCTGCTGTCGCGCCGGGCCCGCGCCGGGATCTACCTGATCCGGCTTGGTGTACGCATCATCAAGCAATGGGTGCGCGACCGCTGCCCCCAGCAAGCGGCGGCCCTGACCTACCAGACCACCCTCAGCATGGTGCCGCTTCTGGCCCTGGTGTTCGCGACGCTGCGCCAAACGCGCAACCTGGAGGCCGAATCTCGCTTTGTCGAGTTCCTCTCGAAACAGGTGCTGCCCGACATGGGCGACGTCGTCACCCAGCTCGCGGCCTTCTCCGAGAAGGTGGCCACCGGCGCGTTCGGCGGGTTGGGCCTGGCCATCACCATCGCCACCTGTTACTTCCTTTACGACACCGTCGAGCGAACCTTCAACGACATCTGGCACGTCACGGTTCGCCGCTCGTGGTTTCGCAAGTTCCTCATCTTCTATCCGCTGGTCACGCTCCTGCCCGCGCTGGCCGGGGCCTACTTGTACTGGTCGGGGCGTCTCATCGTCTCGGGTCCGTTGGCGCGCTTCTTCGGGCCCCTCGGCATCCAGTTCGGGGCGCTCTTCCTCATCAACTGGCTCTTGCCCAACATCGCCGTGCGCTGGTACGCCGCCCTGGCCGGCGCGCTGGGGACCGGGTTCGCGCTGGAGGGCCTGAAGTGGGGCTTCGTTCACTTCGCCAAGGGCGTGTTGCTGTCCAGCTACAGCGGGGTCTACGGGCCCCTGGCGCTGGTGCCGCTGGTCCTGTTGTGGATCTACGTCTCGTGGTGGCTGGTCTTGGGCGGCGCCGAAGTCGCCAACGCCATTCAGAACCTGCGACTGTTGGAGGCCGAAGAACGTCGCCACCGCGACGAAGAGCCCATCAACGGCTTGGTGGCGGCGCAGCTGCTGGCTCTGGTGGCGGCCGACTACGAGCAGGGCGGCCGCGGCGTGGACCGCAGCTTCCTCAGCCGGGAGTTCGGGCTGTCGGTCGAGGTCATCGATCGCATCGTCGCCCGCCTGAAAACACGGGGCCTGATCGCGGAAGTACAAGGCGACAAGGAAGGCTTCATCCCAGGACGCAGCGCCAGCAGCATCAGCCTGCAGGAAGTGATGGGCGCGTTCCGCTCGACCGATCTGGAGACGGCCCACGGCAGCACTTCGCCCGTGCTGGCGCAGCTCATCAGCGATCTGGAGCAAGCACGCCATGCCCGCATCGGAAGCATCAGCATCGCGGATCTGCAACCCAAGTAGTCCCCTACTCCAGCGAGCTCACGACGCGCTACAATCCGCCCGATGAGCGCCACGCCCCCGCCACGATCCTGGCTGATTTCGCCCCTCATCGCGCTGACGATGCTCGCTTGCGCCTGTTCGTCG
Organism: uncultured Myxococcales bacterium; assembly: GCA_964535465.1. Taxonomy (GTDB): domain Bacteria; phylum Myxococcota_A; class Polyangia; order Fen-1088; family Fen-1088; genus Fen-1137. The sequence continues at coordinate 20,917 of CAZHUY010000091.1, read as the reverse complement.
GGCGGGCAAGGAGGCGACGTTGCCAAGGGCGGATCGGGCGGGACGCGCTCGGGCGGAGGAGACGCGCAGGTCACTGGTTCTGGCGGCCAGGTCGCCCCCGGCGGTTCGACCAGCGTCCAGGGTGGAACGGTCCCCACAGGAACGCCTTCGACTGGCGGAAGGGCCGGGGCCAGCAGCCTGGGCGGCCGTGAACCAGGCAGCAGCGGCGTCCCCAAGGGCGGCGTCACCACAGGCGCTGGTGGCACGAGCCACGGCGGCACGGTGTCCAGCGGCGGCAGGGCTGGCGCCGGCGGCGGGACCAGCACGGCAGGCTCCGTCAGCGCGAGCGGGGGCACGAGCACAGGCGGGACGGTCACCGGCAGCGTCGCGAGCGGGGCCACGGCGGGGACAGGGACGGTTGGCAGCGGAGGCATCACCACGGGCGGCGCCAGCAGCAGGACAGGCGGCGTGAACACGGGTGGAGTGTCGGGAGGCACCAACGGCACCGCCGGCACGGGCGGCAGCAGCGCCGTGCGCCTGACCTGGACCAATCCGCTTGTGCCCCAACGGGCCGACCCCCACGTCCTCTTGCACAGCGACGGCCACTACTATCTGACCGCCACGGTTCCCGAGTATGACCGCATCGAGCTGCGCCGGGCACCCAGCCTGGGCGGCCTGGCGACGGCGCAGGCCAAGGTGGTCTGGCGAAAGCACGCAAGCGGCGAGATGGGCGCCCACATCTGGGCCCCGGAGATCCACTTCATCGACGGCGCCTGGTACATCTACTTCACCGCCGGCCGCAGCAGCGACGTTTGGGCCGTGCGCATGTACGCCTTGAAGAACGTGTCGGCCAACCCTCTCGAGGGCGAGTGGACCGAGCTCGGGAAGATCGCGACCAACTGGGACAGCTTCTCGCTGGACGCGACCACCTTCGAGCTGGAAGGGCAACGTTACTACCTGTGGACCCAGACAGTGCCGAACTACCCCGGCACCAGCATTCTGATCGCGCGCATGAGCTCGCCCACCAAGCTCACGGGGGCCCAGGTCGTCATCACCTCGCCGCGGAACACGTGGGAGACGCGCGGCCACGAGGTCAACGAAGCCCCGGCCGTCCTGGTCAAGAACGGCAGGGTCTTCGTCGCCTATTCCGCCAGCGCCACCGACCAGAACTACTGCATGGGACTGCTCACCGCGGACGCCGGCGCGGATCTGCTCGACGCCAAGTCGTGGAAGAAATCGCCACAGCCCGTCTTCCAGACCAACGCGCAGAACAGCCAGTACGGTCCCGGCCACAACTCGTTCACCACGTCGCCCGACGGAAAGATCGACATCCTCGTCTACCACGCGCGCAAGTACCGGGACATCGTGGGCGAGCCGCTCAACAACCCCGACCGGGCGACGCGCGCCCAACGCCTCTCGTTCGATGCGGCCGGCCTGCCCGTGTTCGGCGTGCCCGTCGCCGACGGTCCCTACCAGATCGACCTTCCGTAGCCCTCGTGCGGCGTCTTCGCCCCTACCACCACCACCAGGCGGGCCCCCAGGCAGGTTGCCAGCTGTTCCAGGTGGCGTTGAGTTGGGCGGCTTCGTAGCTCTGGCGCGCGATCCGTTCGCGTACGGCTAGGTTGGCGAAGGTCTGGTATTGCCCCTCGGTGCCGACGTACATGCACTTGCACTCCTTGGCGTCAGCCCACACGAAGCGGGGCTCGCTCTCGTCCTGGCGCTGGACCGGAACGATCTTCTGCTGCGGGAAGCTCTCCACGTGCGCCTGCTTCTCCGGCGTGTCGGCCAGCTTCAGTTGAAAACCCGCCGCGGCCAACATGGTCCGGATGTTGGTCGTGTCTTGTTTGTGGGCACACGCGGCCATGGCCAGGCCGGCAAGGCAGACCAAGACGCCCTTCCCCCTACCCGCGAGCTTCATTCTCATGCTCATCTTCCCCGTGGTGACGCACCCGTGTTTCCGGATCTCGTACGACACTTCGTACGATGCCCCGTGCCGGTAAGTGTTCCGCGGGCTGACACGCCCAGATGCGGAACGGCTTCGCCTCGTTCGTCCCCCTTGGGTTACGGGCGAAGCCCGCCCGGCGTCATCTGGGCTCTCTGTGGTTTCTCCGCATCCGCTCCGGATTCGAGCGAGGCGATCATCCCCGTTCCAGATACGTGTACCCGGACAGACCCTCGTCGTACATGCGCAGAAGCGAGCGGGTTTCTTCCAGGCTCATGCCGTTGTTGCGCACGGCTTGCTCGGCGAAGCGGCGCACGCGGGCCATCAGATCCTCGCGGCTGTAGCTCACGTACTTGAGCACGTCGGTCACGGTATCGCCGGTGACCACGTGCTCGATCTGGTAGCCGCCGCCCGGGGCACACGACACGTGCACGGTGTTGGTGTTGCCGAACAGGTTGTGCAGATCGCCCAGGATCTCTTGATAGGCGCCGGCCAGGAACACGCCCAGGTAGTATTCCTGGTCCTGGTTGTAGGGGTGCAGCTCGAGCACGTTCTTGACGTCGCGCCGATCGATGAAGTGGTCGATCTTGCCGTCGGAGTCGCAGGTGATGTCGGCCAGCACGGCCCGGCGGGTAGGCTCCTCGCCCAGGCGGTGAATCGGCATGAGGGGGAAGAGCTGGTCGATGGCCCAGATGTCGGGCAGCGACTGAAACATCGAGAAGTTGCAGAAATAGGTGTCCGACAGGGCGCGCTCCAGGCCCTCGAACTCCTCGGGCGCTTCGCGCATTTCGCGCACGACCTTCAAGACGCGCTGGCATATGGACCAGAAGATGTCCTCCGCGATGACCCGCTCGGTGAGCGACAGGCTGCCCAGGGCGAAGAGCGAGAGCGTCTCTTCCCGGTACTCCAGGGCGTCGTGGTAGGCCTCGCGGAGGTTCTTGCTGGACACGTCACGAGCCGTGTCGAACAGGTTGCGCACCAGGCGCGACACGTGGTCGGGCAGTTTCTCGGGCGCCTTGCCCACGTCGAACTCACCCACGCCCAGCACCTCCATCACCAACATGGAGTGATGGGCCACCACCGCGCGCCCCGACTCGGTCACGATGGTCGGGTGCGCCACGCCGGCGGCGTCGCACACCTCCTGCAGACCGAACACCAGATCGTTGGCGTACTCCTGCATGGTGTAGTTCATCGACGAGGCGAAGTTGGTCTGCGAGCCGTCGTAGTCCACGCCCATGCCGCCGCCCGCGTCGAAGTACTTCAAGGGCGCGCCCAAGTTCACGATTTCAACGAAGAAGCGTCCCGCCTCGCGCATGGCGTTCTTGATGGCGCGGATGGCGGAGATCTGGCTGCCCAGGTGAAAGTGCAGCAGCTCGAAGCAATTGAGCATGTCGGCTTCGCGCAGGAAGCGCACCGCCTCGACCACCTCACGCGTGGACAGGCCGAACTTGGAACGGTCGCCGCCCGAGGCCTCCCAGCGGCCCGAGCCCTTGGAGGCCAGCTTGACCCGAATGCCGATGCGCGGGCGTACGCCGATCTTCTTGGCGGTGGAGGCGATGAGCTCCAGCTCGGAGAACTTCTCCACCACGATGAGCACCTTGCGCCCCAGCTTGGAGCACATGAGCGCGGTCTCGATGTACTCCTCGTCCTTGTAACCGTTGCACACGATGAGCGCCTCCTCGTCGTCGAGGATGCCCATGACCGCCAGCAACTCGGGTTTGGAACCGGCCTCCAGGCCGTAGTGGTAGGGGCGGCCGAACTGCACCACCTCCTCGACCACGTAACGGTGTTGGTTGACCTTGATGGGATACACGCCGCGATAGTCGGCCTTGTAGCCATACTCGGTAATGGCGCGCTTGAAGACCTCGTGCAATTCGACCACCCGGCTGCGCAGGATGTCGGAGAAACGGATCAGCAACGGCATCCCGATCCCCCGGCGCACCATCTCGTCCACCAGCTCCTTGAGGTCGATGCTGCCGGCCTCGGGGCCCTGGGGATGGCAGATCACGTGCCCCATCTCGTTGATCGAGAAGTAGTTCTGGCTCCAGTATTTGATTCCGTAGGTCTCCGCGGAGTCCGCGATGGTCCACTTGCGTGGGATCCCGTTGCTCATGAAGCTACGTTGAAGAAAACCAGCCCGAGATTCCACAAAAAAACTCTGCGATAGCGAAATCGGAATTTGGCCAGGGCCTGCACGCGCATGCGGCGGCGCCCTCCAGTCGTGCTAGTTTCCCAGCACTGTGGCCAGCACCTTCGGACAACTCTTTCGAATCGCAACTTGGGGTGAGTCGCACGGCGCGGCCGTCGGCGTCGTGGTGGACGGATGCCCGCCACGCCTGCCGATCTCCGCCGCCGAGATCCAGGTCGAGCTGGACCGGCGCCGCCCCGGACAGAGTCACATCACCACCCAGCGCGGCGAGAGCGACACGGTGGAGATCCTGTCGGGCGTTCACGACGGCGTGACCCTGGGCACGCCCATCGGCCTGCTGGTGCGCAACGCGGACGCGCGCTCGGGCGACTACCAGGAAATGCGCACGGTTTTCAGGCCTTCGCACGCCGATTACACCTACCAGAGCAAGTACGGGGTGCGCGCGACGGCCGGGGGCGGGCGAGCCAGCGCGCGCGAGACCATCGGCCGCGTCGCCAGCGGGGCCATCGCGCGCAAGCTGCTGGCCGAGCGGGCCCAGGTCGAGATCGTGGCCTACGTGAAGCAGGTGCAGGATCTGTCGGCCCATGTCGATCCGGGCCGCGTCACCCGCAAGGACGTGGATGTGAACATCGTGCGCTGCCCTGACCTGTCGGTCGCCGACCAGATGATCGCCATCATCGATCAGGCGCGCATCGAAGGCGACTCGCTGGGTGGGGTGGTCGAGGCGGTGGCCCGAGGCGTGCCCGCGGGGTTGGGCGAGCCGGTGTTTGACAAACTGCACGCCGACCTGGCCAAGGCCCTGCTGTCCATCCCGGCTTGCAAGGGCTTCGAGATCGGCAGCGGCTTTGCCGGCACGCACATGCGCGGCTCCCAGCACAACGACGTCTTCTATTCCGACAGTGGGCGCATTCGCACGCGCACGAACAACTCGGGCGGCATCCAGGGCGGCATCTCCAACGGCGAGGACATCGTGGTGCGCGCCGCCTTCAAGCCGGTGGCCACCATCCTGCGCGAGCAGGACACGGTCGACCATCAGGGCCAACCCAGCAAGCTGCTCCCCAAGGGGCGTCATGATCCCTGCGTCCTGCCGCGCGCCGTTCCCATCGTGGAGGCCATGATGGCCTTGGTCCTGGCCGACCATTTCCTGCGCCAGAAGGCCATGGATTTCTGATCGGGAAAGTAGCCCCACCTTCCCGCACTTGTGATAAAGAACGCGGTTGATCGCGTTAGCGATCCTCTCTGCTGGGGCAGAGAGGTTGTAGTCAAGCAGTGTGCAGCTCTCTCCCGGGCGGGCGTTTGGCCTTGGGGTGGTCTGGTCCGGACTTCTTTCCACGATTTCCACGCGCAGAGGTGCCACGAAATGGACGAACGGAACGGTGGTCGCGATGAAGATGCGACGCGAGCTCCCGAGCTCGAGCGCACGCGCGAATTACGGGCGCTCTTCGATTCGATCCGGGATGCGATTCTGGTCTTCGGCAAGGCGGATGAGCCCGTCCGCCTCAACAAGGCAGCGCGCCAGTACTACGAGGCGCTTCTCGGCTGCCACAACGAGCATGGCATCCCCAACCTGCGCCGTGCTGACGGACAAGCGGTCCCCCCCGACGCAACCCCCTCGCGAAGGGCGCTGCGCGGCGAGACAGTCGAGCTCGAGCAGTACCTGTATCAAACCAGCGACGGGGTGGAGCGCACCTGCGAAGTCAGCGCCACCCCCCTGAGAGAGGGTGAGGAGATCGTGGGTGCGGTCGTGGTGATTCGCGACACGACGGAGCAGCGACGGGCCAGGGAGAGCGAGGAGCGGTTGCGCGTCCTGCTCGACCACAACCCCTCGCTGGTCTTCATGAAGGACGAGGCCGGCCGATACGTGTACATGAACGAGGCTTATGAGAAGGAGTTCGCGCACACCCAGAGGTGGTTGGGGAAGACCGACTTCGATTTCTGGCCACTGGCCACCGCCGAGCTGTTTCGCGCCAACGACGCCGAGGTCATGAAATCCGGCCGCGCGTACCATTACCTCGAGGATTCGACCAGCCTGGACGGCAAGCGCTGTTGCTGGCTTTGCACCAAATTTCCCTTCTTGGACTCACGCAACCGCAAGTTCCTGGGCGGCATCGGCCTCGACGCGACCGATCGCGTGCTCGCCGAGGAAGCCCAACGCGAGGCCAATCGCCAGTTGGAGGAAGCCTCCCAGGCCAAGAACGACTTCATCGGCATGCTGTCGCACGAGCTGCGCAACCCGTTGGCTCCCATAAAAAACAGTCTGTACGTCCTCGAGCACGCGGTCCCGGGCGGCGACCAAGCGCGCCAAGCCCAGACCATCATCAGCCGCCAGGTCGACCAGCTCTCCCGTCTGGTGGATGACCTGCTCGATATCACGCGCATTTCGCGCAACAAGGTCCAATTGCAGCGCCGGCACATGGAGCTGAACGAGCTGGTCCGCCGCAGCCTGGAGGATCATCGCACCGTCTTCGAGCGCGCGGCGCTGCGTTTGGCGTTCGAGCCGGCCGAAGTGCCCTTGTTCGTCCACGTCGATCGCAACCGCATGGCCCAGGTCGTGGGCAACCTGCTGCAGAACGCCGCCAAGTTCACGCCGCGGGGCGGCGCGGTCAAGGTCAGGTTGGCGCCCACGCCGGACGGACAGGCGAGCTTCCGCATCTCGGATGACGGGCTGGGCATGACGCCGCAGATGCTGGCCAGGTTGTTCGAGCCGTTTGCCCAGGCCGAGAGGACACTGGACCGCAGCAACGGCGGTCTGGGCTTGGGCCTGGCCTTGGTCAAGGGACTGATTGAATTGCACGGAGGCACCATCGCAGGCTCCAGCGAAGGGCTGGGCAAGGGAACCACCTTCACGGTGTGCCTGCCCCTCGACCAACACGAGATAGAGCAATCGGGAAGACACAAGACGGTGATGACCGGCTGCCGACGGCGCGTGCTCATCATCGAAGACAACGTGGACGCCGCCGACAGCTTGCGCGATGTCCTCCGATGCGGTGAACACGAGGTCGAGGTGGCCTACAACGGTCCCGACGGCCTGGCCAAGGCCCGCGTCTTCAAGCCCGACACCGTCCTGTGCGATATCGGTCTGCCGGAGATGGACGGCTACGAGGTGGCGCGCGCGTTTCGGGCTGACGAGACCCTCAAGCACGTGCTCCTGGTGGCGGTCAGCGGCTACACCCTACCGCAGGATCTGGAGCGCGCTGCCAAGGCGGGGTTCCAACATCACCTGTCCAAACCCCCAAGCCTCGACAAACTCGCCGACTTGCTGCGCCCGGGTCTTTAGTCGCCGCATCGACCGGTGCGCGGGCGAGAGCCGATGGCGGCGCGGTAGTAGCGCGAGGGCATCTCATGGCCCACCAGGCTGGCGGCCAGGATGGAGCAGTCGATGAGCTTCTCCAGATCGACGCCAGTGCTCACGCCCATGCCCTCCAGCATGTAGACCGTGTCCTCGGTGGCCAGGTTGCCTGAAGCGCCGGGCGCGAAAGGACAGCCGCCCAGTCCCCCCAGGGCGGTGTCGACGGTGCGGATGCCCATGTCCAGGGCCACGACCAGGTTGGCCAGGGCGGTGCCGCGCGTGTCGTGGAAGTGCACGGCCAGGGAGTCCACGCCGCACTCCCGCAGCATCAGGGCCAGCAAGTCGCGCACCTGGCGAGGATTGGCCACGCCGATGGTGTCCCCCAGCGACACCTGATAGCAGCCGGCGGCCCGCAGCGCCGTCACCAATTGCACCACGCGTCCGGCATCGATGGCGCCCTCGTAGGGACAGCCGTACACCGTCGAGACGTAGCCGCGCACCCGCATCCCCGCGGCCAGCGCTTGCGGCACCACCTGCGCCAACACCCGCAAGCTCTCGGCGATGCCCTTGTTCACGTTCTTGCGGTTGTGGGTTTCGGAGGCCGACAGGAAGACGGCGATCTCGGGCAGGCCGGCCGCCTGGGCCGCGACCAGACCCTGCGGGTTGGGCACCAGCCCCGAATAGGTCAGGCCCGCACGGCGCGAGATGCCGCGCGCGACCTCGACGGCGTCGGCCAGTTGCGGGACCCACTGCGGATTCACGAAGCTGGTGATCTCGATGGCGCGCAAGCCGCAGCCGCTGAGCGCGTCGATGAGCGCCACCTTGTCCGCCGTGGCCACCAAGCCGCTTTCGTTCTGCAAACCGTCGCGCGGCCCCACTTCGTACAGCAGAACGTCGGCGGGCAGGTGCTCGAACATCGGGCCCTACGAACGCACGGCCGAGGCCCCCGCCAGGAGGCGATCGAACAGCTCGTCGGTCAGTCCCTCCAAGGTATCGAGCACCACGTGGGCGGCCGATTGATCGTAGCCTAGATAGTTGGCCACACGCACGGCCACCACCTGGGCCCCGGCGGCCCGCCCCGCGATGATCCCGGGCTCGGCATCCTCGACCACCACGCACGCCTCGGGGGAAACCCGCAAAAGGCGCATGGCGGTCTGGTAGGACTCGGGGTCGGGCTTGCCCTTGTTGTAGTCCTCGGCCCCCAGCAGGATTCGGAAGTCCTGGGTCAGGCCCAGGCCGGCCACCGCCTCGTGCACCTCGACCCGGCTGGCCCCGGAGACCACCGCCAGATCGGCACGGCGTCCCAAACGCGCCACGACCTCGCGCACGCCGGGGAGCGGCTGATACCCCTTCTGGGCCATGAGATCGCGCTTCTTCTCCACCGCCAGGGCGATCACCTCGTCCATGCCGGCCTGCAACCCGTGGTTGCGTCTGAGCATGGCGTAGATCTCGTTCCAAGAGTGCCCGACCACGAAATGCCGCTCGCGCTCGTCAAGCTCGACGCCCCAACGCCGCAAGGCCAGCACCACCGATTCGACGTTGTCGCGTTCGGTGTCGACCAGGGTGCCGTCAAGATCAAAGAGGACTGCCGGGCGAGAAGACATGGGGGCCTGATTATACGGATGTGCGTTGGCACGCCATGAACCTTTTTGCTAAAGACTTGGGGTGGCTCGTAAAGAACCCACCCGAAGCAAGTCGATGAGCGTCGAGGAGCTTCTGCGCGAAAACGAGGGTCTGCGCCACGAACTGGCCAAGCTGGAAGGCTATCGCACCCTGGCCTATCGCGACGAGCTGACCGATCTGTGGAACCGCCGCTATTTCAGCGAGCGCCTAAAAGAAGAGATCAGCCGCGCGCGCCGCCGCCCCCAGCGTCACTTCACCATTATGATGGTCGACGTCAACGACTTGAAGACCATCAATGACAGCTATGGCCACCAGGACGGCGATCTGGTCTTGCGCTGGGTGGCGGAGTTTCTCGAACGCTCCTTGCGCGCCCATGACGTGATCTGCCGGGTCGGGGGTGACGAATTCGCCGTGCTGCTGCCCGAGATCGACGCCGAGCCCGCGGCCGCCTTGTTGGGCCGCCTGCGCACCATCCTGGCCGCGGCCCGCACCGGCGCGCCCTACGCGATTCACCTCTCCTTCGGCCTGGCAACCTACCCCGACCAGGGAAAGACCAGCGACGAGCTCCTGCGCATGGCCGACGACCAGATGTACCGGGACAAGCAGCGCCAGAAGGTGGGGGCTCCCCCGGGGGCACCCGTGACCGGCGGCAAACGGGCAAGCGCCCGGGGCTGACAGGGCTCGTCAGGTTTACGACCCTGACGGAAGGGGCTACACTACCCTTCCCATGACGGTGCTTCGCGCTCTGGTTCAGGCCTCCTCGTTCGTCTCGCGTTCTGTGGTTCCGCGCAACCGTGCTCTGCTCTTGGCCGTGGTTCTGGCCGCGGGCGCGTGCCAGCAACGCAACTCCGATGTGGCTCGTCTGGTCATGAGCAAATCGGATGCCGGCCGCGGAGATGCCATCATCTCGATTCCTGTCGGAGGCGCCAGCGGCACCTATGATGGCGGTCCTGGGACCTCCGAGGTCTCGGGCCAGAACTGCAGCCAAGTCAATCTGCAGACCGATCCCACGAATTGCGGTACCTGCGGCCACGTCTGCACCATCGCGCATGGCCAGGCCGAGTGCGTGTCCGGTCAATGCCGGCTGGCGGTGTGCTATCCGGGCTACGCGGATCTGGATCTGGATCTCGGCAACGGGTGCGAATGCGTGAAGAGCAACGGTGGCGCCGAGGCGTGCGATGGCCACGACAACGATTGCGACGGCGAAGTCGACGAGGACTTCGATCTTCGCTCCGACGCGGACAACTGCGGAGTGTGCGGGGTCCGGTGTGGCGGCGCCCACGCCGCGGGCGTCTGCCGGCTGGGCGAGTGTGTCCTGAAATGCCTGCCAGGCTATTCCGATGCCGACGGGCGGCCCGAGAACGGGTGCGAATTCATCTGCAACATCAGCAACGACGGTGTCGAGATCTGCGACGGCAAGGACAATGACTGCAACGGCCTGGTGGATGACGATGCCGCCGACATGGGCCAGCCCTGCGGACCGACCGGTTGTCTCTCGGGGATCATGACCTGCATTGCCGGGTCACCCGTGTGCGTGGGCGCCAACCCGCGTTCGCAGGAAGTGTGCGACGGCCGCGACAACGACTGCAACGGCAAGATCGACGACAGCGACCCCAACCTGGGCCAGCCGTGTTTCCCCGAAGGCGCCGCGGGATGCGACGTCAAGACGGGAACCTGCCAAGGCGCTTGCCGGCTGGGCACCTACGTGTGCAACAAAGGCTCGCTCGCCTGCGACAACACGTTGGCGGCCGCGGTCGAGATCTGCGACGGCAAGGACAACGACTGTGACGGCGCTGTCGACGAGGACTTCGATCTCCTGAACGATGCACGCAACTGCGGGGCCTGCGCCAAGACCTGCGCCATCCCGCACGCGGTTGGCCTCTGTGTCAACGGACAGTGCCAGGTGGGTGTCTGTCAGGCCGGATGGAGCGACACCGACCGCGGTGTCATCAACGGTTGCGAAAACGCGTGCACGCCTGACGGCCCCGAGGTGTGTGACGGCAAGGACAACGACTGCAATGGCCTGGTCGATAACGATGACCCGGAGCTGCTCTATCCCGTGGTCAATTTCTGCAGGCAAATCGGTGAGTGTGGCAAGGGGCCGGGGGCCTCGAAGCGCTTCGCCGAAGCCACCTATCCGGTGTGCACCACCACCTCGGGCGCCAGCACCCCCGCTTGGGTCTGCAACTATCCAGCCTCGGTGCAAGTGACGGGACCCAACCAGATCATCCCGCAGGAGACCTGGTGCGACGGAACCGATAACGATTGCGACGGCGCCACCGACGAGTTTGCGGCGACCGTGTTGGGCACGGCGTGCGCGGACAACACCGCGTTCGGCGTATGCCTGCGCGCTGGCACGATGAGGTGCCAGGCGGACAAGACCCAGGCCCCGGCATGCGATCTGACCGGTTCCGTGGCCGGCACACCCAGCGACGAGATCTGCGACGGCAAGGACAACGACTGCGACGGCGCGGTCGACGAGAGCTGGGACAATCCCCCGGAATCGGCTTTGCCCAAGTGCTCCGGGCAGGCGTGCAAAGGCGTTCGCGACTCCCTGGTGCATGTGACCGCGGCCGGGGCGCCCGGAGGTGGCTACTACATCTACAGCCACGAAGCCTCCCGCCCCGACGCCACCGCCACCGACCAGGGCACCTCGATGGCGCGCGCTTGCTCACGCACCGACAGTGGCGGGGTCTTGCCGTGGAGCTCGGTGAACTGGACCGCGGCGGACGCGGCCTGCCGGGCCGCCGGTATGCGCCTGTGTCGGGTCGCGCGCAGCAACGACACCATCACCAGCGACGAATGGGGCTTCGCCTGCTCGCTGGGCAAGGGCTGCAGCAACGGCTGTTTCCCCTATGGCGAGGCCTACAATTCAGCCTCGTGCAACGGGGCCGACATCAGCCAGAGCGCGGTTCGGCCGACCGGCGCGACCAGTACCTGCAAGACATCGGGCGATTTGGATCCTGCGACGGACGGCGATGCGGTCTTCGATCTGAGCGGCAATCTGGCCGAGTGGACCAACGATCTTCGCGGCACCTTGGCCGATGGACGCAAGGTCCACACCGGTCGCGGCGGCAGCTACCTCACCCATTCCTTCGGCCTTGGCTGCGACTTCATGGCCACCACGCTGGCCCAAGACTTCTCGTTCCCCGACACCGGGTTCCGCTGCTGCTCTTCATGCGCACCGGGACTGGCCGACTGCAACGGGACCTGCGCCAACCTGGCTTCCGACGCAGCCAACTGCGGAACGTGTGGCACCTCCTGCGCGGCGCCCGCCGTCTGCCAGAACGGCGCCTGCAAGTAGCCGCACCCATTGACACATCGCGCGACCAGCCCATTGCCAAAGTGACAGGGCGACGGGCGGACTGACCAAGCCTGTGCCAAGATGGCACGGAAGCGGTTGGCCCCCTCATGTTGCGCAGCAAGATCGACATCATTTCAGGCAGTTGGACTGGCGTGGGGTCCCATCAGGTCGCTGGCACCGCCATTGAAGAGTGGAAGAGGAGATCGTGGACGTGACAGGCCAAGCCAATATCGCTATGGGTCAACAATCGACCCCTCCCACCATCCTGGTGGTGGATGACGAGCCGGGCATTGTTGACTCCCTGAGCAAGGTCTTTGAACGCGAGTCGCTGCGCGTGCTCACCGCGCGCGGGGGTTCGGAGGCGCTGGAAATCCTGCGACGCGAGCCGGTTTCCGTCGTTCTGACCGACCTCATCATGCCGGGCATGTCGGGCATGGATCTACTCAAGGCCAGCCGCAGCGTTTCCCCGGAGACTGAGACCATCCTGATGACTGCCTATGGGTCGGTGGAGAACGCCGTCGATGCCATGAGGCAAGGCGCCTACGACTTCGTCACCAAGCCGCTCAAGCGCGCCCATGTGGTGCGCGCGGTCAGCAAGGCGCTGGAGAAGCGCAATCTTCTGCAAGAGAACCGCTCGCTGCGCGCCCAGCTGGCGGCGGAACGGCAGAAGTCGCTCATCGGTCAATCCTTGGCCTGGCGCCGCACCATGGAGACGGTGATGCAGGCCGCGCCCTCCATGGCCACGGTGCTGCTCCTGGGTGAATCCGGCACCGGCAAAGAGTTGCTGGCCCGGGCCATTCACGCGGCCTCGCCCCGTGCCTCCGGCCCCTTTGTCCCGGTGAACTGCGCGGCTCTGCCCGAGACCATCCTGGAAGCGGAGCTGTTCGGCTACGAACGCGGGGCCTTCACCGGCGCCATCCAGCGCCACGACGGCCGTTTCGTGTTGGCCGATGGCGGGACCCTGTTTCTCGACGAGATCGGCGAAATCCCCACCCACGTGCAGGTCAAGCTGTTGCGGGTCTTGCAGGAGGGCGAGGTGGAACGGCTGGGCGGCCGCACCACCAAGGTGGCCCTGCGTCTGGTGGCCGCCACCAACCAGGACCTACGCGCCGCGGTCCGCGAGGGCCGTTTCCGCGAGGACCTGTACTATCGCCTCAACGTCATCGCCCTGAGGGTGCCGCCGCTGCGTGAGCGTCGCGACGACATCCCCCTGCTGGCCGAGCATTTCTTACGCCTGTTTGGCGAACGCAACGACCGCCATCTGGCCGGATTCTCCCGTCCCGCGGCCGAAGCACTGGCCCGCTACGACTGGCCCGGCAACGTGCGCGAGCTGGAGAACACCATCGAACGCGCGGTGGTCCTGTCCCGCGGCACGGCGGTCGAGCTGGAGGATCTTCCGGTGGAGGTCCGCACCGGCCAGGGCAACTCCAGCGACGGCAAGAGCATCACCTTCGCCATCGGAACCCCGCTGGGGGAGATCGAGAGGCGAGTCATCCACGCCACCCTGGGCCACGTGGGCGGGGACAAGCGGTTGTGCGCCCAGCTTCTGGGGATCGCCACGCGAACAATCTACCGTCGGCTGGAAGAAGAGAAAGACGGGGGCGAGGCGGAGGCCCCGGAAACGGCGGGGGAGCCCGAGCCAGGGCCAGGGGAGCCGGGCAGCGGCTAGCGGCTAGCGGCTAGCGTGAGCGTGAGCGGTAGCGTGAGCGTGTTCGTGGGAGGCTAGCGGCGGAGCGTAATGCGGTACCCCGTGAGCGATTCGGGTGCCGCGAGTCGCGGTTCGCTCACGCACACGCAATCCGCAGACCACGAGCCGCCACACGCTAGTCGCTCACGCTACCGCTCACGGGGCCGTTTTGCTCTGCTGGCCAGGGCCCAGTCCTGAGCGTGCCAAATTGGCATTCAGATTGCCGCCGGCACTGTCACAACACACCGTAATCATTGCGTTTTTTTTCACCCAGACTGGCCCCGGGGTTGCTTTTGCGCAGGGTACGCGTGGAAGCTCTGCTTAAAAAATACCTTTGGGCGCTCGACCTGGCCGTGGTGGCGCTGTGCTCGACCTTCCTTGGCAGCGCCGCATCGGGCGCCATCGAGTCCAAGGTCGTCGCGATGATTCCGGCGACGCAGCCGGCGCAAGTCAAGCCGCGAAAGACCGAGCCGGTCGCGGCCACCACCAAGGCGCCCGAGGCCATCCTGAAAAGGAACATCTTCTGTTCCACCTGTCCGCCGATTCTCGACCAGGCGCCCCCGGACGCGGGCGGCCCGCCCCCCGAGGTTCCGCCCGAGAAGACCGCTCTGCCCATCGCCATCCTGGCCATCATGTACGCCCCTCCCTCGCAGGGCTCGCTGTTGCCGTCGAGATGGTCGCTCGTGATCCTGCGCGACACCGAGCTCAAGTACTCGGGCCCCTTCGCGGTGGGCGACACGATCCACGGCGCCAAGGTCATCGCCATCGAGGAGACGCGCATCTACCTCGACAACGCGGGCAAGACCGAATTCCTGGACCTCATCGAAAAGCCCGATCAGCCCAAGCCGGCTCCAGCGCCTTCCGCGACGGGCGGGAGCGATCCGCTGTCCATCGAGATGGACCGGGGCATCAAGAAGATCAACGACAACAAATACGAGATTCAGCGCTCAACCCTGGAATCGGTGTTGGGCAACATGTCCTTGCTCTCGCGTTCGGCCCGCATCGTGCCCGAAATGCGCGACGGCAAGGCCGCCGGCTTCCGCCTGTTCTCGGTCAAGTCCGACGGCCCGTTCGCCAAGATCGGCATGCAGAACGGCGACATCATCTCGTCCATCAACGGCATGGAAATCACCAGCCCTGAAAAGGCTCTCGAAGTGTACGCAAAGCTCAAATCCGCCAGCCACCTGTCGCTGGGCATGGAACGCAACGGCCAAAAAGTCACAAAGGACTACAGCATCCGATGACATCCCCGATCAAATCGCAAGACGCCCCCGGGCTTTTCAGCGTGCGGAACAAACACCGCCACGCCGCCTTGGCCCACACCAGCGTCATCGCTCTTGCCACCACCCTGGCGGCGTTCCTTTCACCCGTGCGTTCCGCCTGGGCGCAGGCCCCCGCCACGCCACCCCCGCCGCGGGCCACGCGCATCCTGCCCAAACTGCCCAGACCCGAGCCGCCCAAACCGCCGGCCCCGCCGGCCGCCAAGCCCGGCGCGCCAGCCACGCCGGGGGCGCCGGGTGTGGTGGAGTTGCCGGGCGAAAAGGAATTCAACTCGTGCAAGAAGCTCCCGGCGGGCAAGCGCATCGTCAAGTTGAACCTGAAACCGGATACCGAGCTGCTCGATCTCATCGGCTGGATCTCCAGCATCACCTGCTCGCAGTTCCTGGTCTCCGTGCCCCTGACAGGCAAGAAGGTCACGGTCATCGCCCCGCAGCTGATCACGCCTGAAGAGGCCTACCGGCTGTTCTATGCCGCGTTGGAATCGGTGGGCTACACGGTCGAACCCTCGGGCAAGTTCCTGCGCATCATCGAGTCCGCGCGCGCGAGGTTCACCACCCTGCCCTTCGTGGGCGCCAACGATCGCGTGCCGCACGACAAGCGCTACGTCACCAAGCTGGTGCGGGTTTCCTACCTGGACACCAACGAGCTGACCAACTCCTTGCTCAACCGCTTGAAGAGCGAGGCGGGCGACATCATCTCGTACCGCTCCTCGCTGATCATCACCGATCAGGCCGAGAACATCGACCGTTTGGTCTCCATCATCAAGCAGTTCGACACGCCCTCGGCCAACCGTGACAAGATCTGGATGATCCGCATCAAGAACACTTCGGCCACCGATATGGCCGGCCGGGTGGCGGAGATCATGCCGGTGTTGCAGTTGGGCTCGGGGCAAAAGCGCGCGCCTGGCTCGCCGCCGCCCGCGCCGCCCAAGCCCCATCCTGGCCCGCCCGGGGATCTGTCGACGGAGATGACCATCACCAAGATCGTCCCCGACGAGCGCTCCAACAGCCTGATCGTCGTGGCCAACCAGCGCGCCTATGAGTGGTTGGTGGTCCTGGTCCGCAAGCTGGACGTTTCGCCCGAGGATTCGGTGCGGGGCGGGACCGATGATCGCTTCCACATCTACAACTGCGCCTATGCCAACTGCGACGAGTTGGCCGCGACCCTGAGCGCCGTCACCGGCGTGCAGGTGGTGGGTTCCTTGGCGGGCGGGCCCAAGCGCCGCACCGGAGGAGCGGCGCCCACGGCCGTGGCTCAGACGCCCGATGCACAGGGACGCAGCGCCCTCATGTTCGAAGGCGACGTGCGCATCACCTTCGACGCCCCCACCAACTCGCTGTTGGTCATGTCCTCGTTCAAGGACTTCCAGTCGCTCCGTCGCGTGATCGAGAAGCTGGACGCCCCCCGCAAGCAGATCTACATCGAGGCCCTCATCATGGAGGTCACCACCGACAAGAACCGCAAGGTGGGCGTGTCGTATCACGGGGGCGCGGGTAAGGACATCGGCGGCAAGCAGAGCCTGCTGCTCGGCGGTTACAACGCCAACCAGACCCTGGGCGCGGCCTTCGATCCCAAGAGCCTGCTCAACAACATGGGCGGCCTCTCCGCGGCCTTGTTCGGCCCGGCCATCGATCCGGCGCAGACCAAGCTGTTCGGCGTGCTCAACGTCAACATCCCCTCGTTCGGCGTGTTCCTGCAGGCCATACAGTCCAATGGCGACGTCAACGTGCTCTCCAACCCGAACATTCTCATCATGAATAACCAGGAAGGCGAAATCACCGTCGGTGACAACCTGCCCTTCCCGGGCGCCATGATGGGCAGTGCCATCGGAGGCGCCACCGGCTACACGCCGTACATGTCGGTCAACCGACAGGACGTGGCCCTGAAGCTGAAGCTTCTGCCCAGCGTAAACGAGCACAACGTGATCCGTCTGGATGTCGAGCAGGAGGTCTCGGACGTCACCAACCCCAACTACAACAACCTGGGCCCCGCGACCTCGAAACGTTCGACCAAGACCACGGTGGTGGCGCGCGATCAACAGACCGTGGTCATCGGCGGTCTCATGAGCGATCGCCAGAGCATCTCCGTCACCAAGGTGCCTATCCTGGGCGACATCCCCGTGCTGGGCTTCTTCTTCCGCAACACGGAAAAGGGGATGAAGAAGACCAACATCATCATCGCCATCACCCCCTACGTGATCTCCGACCTCGCGGACCTGCGCCGGGTGGCCGAGAAGAAGATGCGCGAGCGACGTGAGTTCATCGAGCGTTTCAGCACCCTGGAGGATCGCGTTGAGCTCGACAAGGACTTCGATTTCCATCGCAAGCGCGGCATGTTGGAGGAGATCAACCGCACCGTGCGCGACGTTGAGCAGGAGGAGGACGCGTTGCGCGCCATCCGTGCGCAGAACCAAGCCTCGGATTGGGAACCCATCGAGGCCGCCCGCAACACGAGCACGCCGGCCGCCGCCAGCGAGCCGGAAGAAGAGCCGGTGGCACAGCCCGCGCCCGAGGAGAAGGTCGAGGAGGCGCCCGCGGAAGAGCAGTTCCAACCCCCGGCCAAGCCGGTGCGGGCCCCCAAGGCCAAGACGCGCAAGCCCGCTGCCGCCCCGGCCGCCGCCAAGCCGGCACCCAAGGCCGCCGCGCCCAAGGCCGCCGCCCCGGCCGCCGCGGCCCCCAAGACCCCTGCCCCGCCGGCCAAGGAGTAGGCATGGCCAGCAAGCGCATAGGCGAGCTTCTGCTTGAAGCTGGCGCCTGCTCGACCGAGGCGGTGGAGCAGGCGCTGATTCAGCAATCCAGCGAGGGCGGCCGCCTCGGCGAGCTCCTGCAAAAGAATCGGGCCGTCAGCGAGGAGGACGTCCTGCGCGCGCTGTCCGTTCAGCTCGGCATTCCCTTCTCGGCCGACCTGGACGTCAAACAACTCGACTCGGATCTGGCCGGGCTGGTGCCCATCGGCTTCTCCAAGCAGCATCGCCTGTTGCCCATCAAGAAAGACGGCGACACCGTGGTGGTGGCCACCGCCGATCCTCTGGACGTGGGCGCCTTCGACGATCTGCGTGGCAAGGTCGGCAACAATATGAGCCCGCTGCTGATCCCGTCGGGCAAGATCCTGGACGCCATCAACCAGGTGTACGGGCGCAAGCAAGACGCCGGCAGCCTGGGCGAGAGCGAGGGCGAGGACGAGATGGGCGCGGCCGAGGAGCTGGTCGACATCCTCGACGTCAACGACGAAGCCCCCATCATCCGCTGGGTCAACTCGCTGCTGTTCAACGCCGTCAAGGAGCGGGCCAGCGATATTCACATCGAGCCCGGCGAGAAAGAAGTCATCGTCCGCTACCGCATCGACGGTGTGCTGTACGAAACACGACGGGCCGCGCGCCAGTTCATTCCCTCGATCATCTCGCGCGTGAAGATCATGGCCGGCCTCAACATCGCCGAGAAGCGCCTGCCGCAGGACGGTCGCATTCGCCGCAAGATCGCCGGCAAGGACATCGACATGCGCGTCGCCACCGCGCCCACCGTCAAGGGCGGCGAGCGCATCACCATTCGTCTGCTCGATCGTGAGAACGTCTTGCACGATCTGGCCGACATCGGTTTCGGCGACGATCACCTGCGCCAGATGGACGATCTCATCCATCGTCCCCACGGCATCCTGCTGGTCACCGGGCCCACCGGCTCGGGCAAGACCACCACACTGTACGCCTGCCTGGCCAAGATCAACTCGCCCGATCTCAACATCCTGACCATCGAGGATCCCGTCGAGTATCAGCTGGATGGCATCTCGCAGGTGGCGGTGAACGACAAGATCGATCTGACCTTCGCCAGCGGGCTGCGCTCGTTCTTGCGCCATGACCCCGACGTCATCATGGTCGGCGAAATCCGCGACCTGTCCACGGCCGAGATCGCCATCCAGGCCTCGCTCACCGGCCACTTGGTGCTCTCCACCATCCACACCAACGATGCGGCCGGCGCCATCACCCGTCTGGTCGACCTGGGTGTGCAGCCCTTCTTGGTGGCATCCTCGCTGATGGCCCTGCTGGCGCAACGCCTGGTGCGCCGGCTGTGTCGCGACTGCTGCGAGCCCTACCGCCCCAGCAACGAAGATCTGCTGAGCCTGGGTATCAACCCCGACGACTTCATGGCCGGCAAGGCGCGCCGGGTGAAGTTCAAGGGCGAAGGCGTTCCCCCGCCGCCCGGCATGCTGTACCGCGCGCGCGAGGGCGGGTGCACGACCTGCCTCAACGCCGGCTACAAGGGGCGAACCGCCATCTACGAATTGCTGATGGTCGACGAGCAGACCCGGCAATTGGCCATCAAGAACGCCGATGCCGGCACCATCAAACGCGCCGCCGTGGAGTCGAGCGGCATGCGCAGCTTGCGCGAGGACGGCGCGCAGAAGGTCTTGGCCGGAATGACCAGCGCGGC
Source organism: uncultured Myxococcales bacterium (assembly GCA_964535465.1). Taxonomy (GTDB): domain Bacteria; phylum Myxococcota_A; class Polyangia; order Fen-1088; family Fen-1088; genus Fen-1137. Next base: position 1,239 of record CAZHUY010000091.1, on the reverse strand, counting down.
CGAGGTCCTGATGATCACCACGGGAGACGCGGACTAGCGAGGGCCATCTTGCCACTTTATTCATGGAAAGGACTGAACGCCGCCGGCAAGCCGGCCAGCGGAACCCGTGAGGCCGATGGGCCCAAGGCGCTCCGTCAGGCCCTGCGCAAGGAAAACGTCTTCATCACCGAGCTGCAGGAGATCGTCGCCGGCCAACAGAAGGGCAAGCAGGCGGTGGCGTCAGGCGGAGGTTCCAAAGGCCTGCGCCGCGAGGTCGACTTCAAGCGCTTCTTCGAGCGCGTGCGTTCCAGCGACGTAGCCATCTTCACCCGTCAGCTGGCCACTCTGCTGCACGCCGGAATTCCGCTGGCCGAGGCCCTGGGCGCGCTGGCCGAGCAGTCCGACAACCGCAAGTTGCAGATGATCATGGCCGGCATCCGCCAGAAAGTGAACGAAGGAAGCTCGCTGGCCGACGCCCTGTCCGATCACAAGGGCGTTTTTTCCGACCTGATCATCAACATGGTCCGCTCGGGCGAGAGCGCCGGGAACCTGGACGCGGTGCTGGCGCGTATGTCTGACTTCCTGGATTCGCAGAACGAGCTGCGCTCCAAGGTCTCGAGCGCCATGGCCTACCCCATCCTGATGGCCGTGGTCGGCACGGGCGTCATGATGGTGCTGATGATCGTCGTGGTGCCTCCCATCGCCAGCATCTTCGCCGATTCGGGCAAGGCGCTACCCTGGAACACGCAGTTGCTCATCGGGGTGGCGGACATCGCCGGCAGCTACTGGTACCTGGTGCTGCCCCTGCTGGGCCTGGGGGCTTGGATCTTTCGCCGATGGACGAAACGACCCAAGGGGCGCGCCTTCATGGATAAGGTCAAGCTCAAGCTCGTGCTGGTGGGGCGCCTGATCCGCCTGCTGGCCGTGGCGCGTTTCGCCCGCACCCTGGCCACCATGTTGGCCTCGGGCGTGCCGGTGCTGACCGCGCTGGAGATCGTCAAGCGCGTGCTCAACAACACCGTCCTGGAGAAGGTCATCGAGGATGCGCGGGTGGCCATTCGCGAGGGCGAATCCATCGCGGTCACCCTGAAAAAATCGAAGGAGTTCCCCTCGATGATGTGCCACATGGTGGCGGTGGGCGAACGCTCGGGCCAGTTGGAGGCCATGCTGGAAAATGTGGCTGGCGCCTACGAGCGCGACGTGGAGATGCAGGTCAACCGCCTGACCTCGCTCTTGGCCCCCATCATGATCCTGGCCATG
>CAZHUY010000090.1:1554-22506 GCA_964535465.1 uncultured Myxococcales bacterium | reverse complement strand
GCTCATGCCCGTGAACACCGACGGATTAGCCATTTTCTCAAGCAGTAGTGCTAGGGCCACGTATTACATAAAAGGAATATCCCTGCGAAGCCATGTGCGCCAGGAATGTATGCACCGACCGCTGGGAAACACCGACGCGGTGTTCTTGTGCAATAGACTGACCAGGCCAGAGGGCCTAGAGTTGCCAGATACTGCTTGGGCGGACCCGCGTAGCGTCCACAAGGAGACGACGATGAGAAGACGACTCAGATACACGGCTTCCTGTTTTGCTATTGCGCTGTCGCTTCTAGCCGCAGCCCCGACCTACGGCTCTCAGGAAGGCATGTTGCGATGGTCCTCGTTCTCAGTCGATTCGGAAGGCATCGGCTCGTCGGGGCCAGTAACGGTATCAGGGAAGCAGGACAAGACCGGTATCACCGCGATGACCGTGAAGGCCTTCGGTCGCGTCTACCAGCTCGGGAAGGAACACCTCGATCTGCTGAAGTCCATGCGTGTGAATGGCATGCAGCTCTCATACGAGGGCGGCTACATACAGCTCGGAGGTCGCGTTCTCTACATTCAGCTGTCCACGGGCTTCTATGTGTCCGGAGTAAAGGCGCGGAAATTTGTCGTGATCCACGAAGGAGGAGACATATCGGTTCGGGAGCCGCGCTCCCCGTGAAGACCGCCGAACAAGCCTATGGACCAGCCGGTCCCGCCGCAGGGACATCGTAGTATTATCGAGAGGCCGTGTACGTGCGGCGAGCCCGCAGCCATCGGCAGATCGTTGGCGGAGCAACAACCATCAGCCCATGCCGAATCGAACAAATATGAAAGTCCTAACCGTCGCGCTGGTCACGGCTCTTGCGCTGTTTATTGGGGCACACCGAGTCGAGGCCGGCGAGAAAAAGGCTTCCGCCAGGATAAAGCTCGCCGGATTTGGCGCGCATTTGTTCTGCGAACCGTTGGGGAAGGTGGATCCGCGTGATCTGCTGGAACGCCATGCCCCCGCGCGCTAGCGCCAGAAAATGGGCAAAAGCTATGAGTTCATCCTTCCGTCACCTGGTCTTCTTGGGCGCATCCGCGGTGGCGATCTCAGCGAACGCGGCTGGAGGGGACACGTCTCAGGCGCGTGCCGACCTCCAGCTGTCTGACGAGGAGGGTGGCGCACAAGCTAGCCTTCGCAATCAGACCTACGACACGTACACGATTCGACCAGCTGCTCTATGGTCGCAGCGCCATGGTTCCTGGCTTTCGCGGCAGTCCGTTGAGGGAGATGATGTACCGCTATCGAGACAAGCCTGAACTCTGCCATGGGGCAGAGAAGAAGTGCCTTGCAAAACTCCAGGCTTGTGTTGAGACCATGGCCTGTGAGTGCGAGGACCTCCTCTGTAGGTCCGTTCCGACATTTCCAGGATGCTCGAGCGAATCCAGAATCAAGCATTGCGGGACCCTTGTTCTCGATTGGGAGAAGAACTGTCCCAAGGATATGCCATGATGCGACGAAGGCCTATGAATACAGGTGCAGCTCAATGCCAGGTTGAACAGCAATCGAGCCATGCTGTGCGTGTTTCCGCCAATGAGTCACTGTCGCTTGCGGTAATGCCGGGCTCGTTTGCGTTTCTACGCCGACGTGGATTCACACTGCAATTGGCGGGGTGCGTTCTTCTGTGCAGTGTGAGCCAGTCAATTGCTGCGGAGGGAACGGCTTCCCCGGCAAGACCTGGCCTGTCAATCTCGGCCGAGTCCACGAAATCGTGGATCCGGAAGGAGGTAGATCGGGTTGTGCTGCCCAGTCGAGCACAACGCTGTAGCGTCAGGATAGAGAGGACCGGAAGTGAGCACGACATCAAGGCTGTCTTGACTGGCGACTGCGGCGAGCGTGATCTCAAGGTCTTCGTGTGGGGCAAAGCGCCCTGCGAGAAGCAACCGTCGGAGGATTACCTGAGGTGTTCAAGAATGTGTGTGAGTGCAATGGCGTTCGGAAGTAGGGAGGACCCCGTCGAGCTATTTGACAGATACTACCGAGGCTCCGGTACAGACACGGGACGTTGTTCGATCAATATCCCCGATGAGAATCCATCAGCCACCGAGCGTCTTGAGGTATTCAGGAACCTGAGGGTCTATGGGCAGACTCGCGTGCCGACACCGGTCGTGCTGGAGATCGGCGAAGGAACCGAACGAGTTGACAGCGACAATGCTGGCGTTGTGAAGATCGCCGCAAGCGAGAACATGCGTTGCGAAGGAACGGTGAGCGTGGAGTCCGCGGACAATACAGTGAGGGTCGCGCTCCATGCCGCCCAGATTGCTTCTCCACCACCCCCAGTCGAGTGCTGCAGCCGGTCCGAGTGCACTGACAAGTGCAGTTGGACGCGAGTTCATGCACGAGAGGTCTATCCTTTTCCGGAGCATCTCACCACCCGGCAGAAGCTTGGGATAGGTCTCATCGCCGCCGGTGCCGCAGGCGTTGGGCTCGGAGTCGGTTTCGGTGCGGCCGCACTCACCAAGCGAAGCGACTCAAACAAGCAATGTGGGTCGGACGTGGGGTTCTCGGATCCTGACATCTGTACAGCGGAGGGCGTGGAGTCGAATCGAACGGCGCAGAGGTTTGGAACGGCAGCCATCGTATCGCTGGGAGTTGGCGTCGGTGCTGCCGCCGTTGGTGCGGCCCTCCTCTGGATCTGGACTGACAAGGCAGACCAAGTTGCCGCAGGCCAGTCGAGGACATTCGCCGTTGCTCCTCTGGTTGGGGGGGGCGCGTCCGGGTTGAACATTCAGACGACTTGGTAGCGAGCCGGGAGAACACAATGTCGCAAGGATGCCGCATGGAGTACGGGATTCGTGGTGGCCGCGCTGGCCTCGCGCTCTGCTTACTGGGGATGGTTGGCTGCTTCTGGTCAGATAGGCGCCAGGGGAATGTCGACGCCGGCCCAGACGCTCCCATCACCCCACCTGCCGACGGGAGCCCCTCGAATACTGGTGGCGGCTCGGGTGGACGAATCGAAGGAAGCGGTGGCTCGGGTGGCCGGGCTGGTTCTGGTATGGATGCTGGTCTCGATCTTTCCGCTCCAGACGCCGGGATCGACGTATCTGTTGTCGCCGGTGGGACCGCTCAGTCCTCATCCGCCAGCGGAGGAATGGGCGGCTCTGGAGGGACGGCTCAGGGGGGCACATCCACGTGGATTGGTGGCACGACTTCCAACGGTGGCAGTTCTGGAAGGGGTGGTGACAATGGATGCGCCACACAAGCATCCACGCTCCCGACAGGCGCGGTTGTCGTTGAAGATTTCGAGAATGGTGCCAGGAGCCGGGAGGCTGAGCTTAACCCTTGCATGGCGGCCCAGTTCAAAGGCGTTGTCCCCTTCGCCGACGGCGGAGTGGTGATGTGCGACTACCCGGGATGGAATCCGAGGTCGTGCAAGAGCGTTCCGTTCTGCGACAACGGAGGCGGCGTGTGTCCACTCTACATTGGTCGGGACAGCTGCGCGTGGCGTGGGAGCTATTCGTTGCGACTGTTCTACGACATCGAAGCGAACGGTGGTGCCTTTGCCGGGATCACCTTCAACCTCTCCAACAAGCAGGGGCCTGCGGAGACCTGTCAGATCAATTCGGAGCCGGTTGACATCTCCCGTTTCGACTACCTATCGATCCGCGTACGACCATGGGATGCAAGCGGCAACGCCGAGGTCGCGCTACAAGATGTTCACAGCACTGCTGCGAATCTCGTCGAGACCAATCCGAAGATGGTTCTGGTCTCATCGCCTATGAACAGCAACCGATACTTCCCAAGTCTAACGGGAACCAAGCTCCCCAAGGGCCAGTGGACAGAGGTGCAGATCAGGGTGTGCGATCTGCTCAGGCGAACCACCGAAGACGGCGGCGTCACCCAGCTAGACCGGACCGCGATCACAAAGGTCTTTGTGGATTTCGCTAAGCAGAGATTCATCAGAGAGGATTCGGACCTGTCGATCAGCCCGCGTCAGATGGACATTGACGACATCCTGTTCTTGCCCTGTGCGGCTACGGGTTGCCTGCCGTGCCCATAATGCCGAGGCCCGATTCCTTGGATTCTCGTTCGCCGATACCCATCCATCATCGATTTCTGCGTCGCCGTCTGTGTTGGGGGCCGAGCAGTGATCGATTGGGTTCTTCGCAACTCTCAGGATCGCCCACACGGGCGTTCATGTTCTAAATCGCCGCTCATCGGCTGGGCACGCGTGGGTCGGATTACTTGCCCGCGTGGCGACGTCATAAACTCCTGGAGTGTGGCTCCTCCGCCGGGGTAGAGCCGTGATACGATGCCGTGGCTTCTTGGCGGTCTGGGGAGGAGCAACCTGGTCTGCTGTTGGGTCCGTCGGGGAGTTTCTGGACTCCTTCCACCTACATCTGGCCTAGGCATCGCGCATGACACTCAAGAGCATGGATGTTTTTTCGCTGCGTGAGTTCGTTGTCGATGAGTACAAGAAGTTCGCGACCTCATTCACCAGCATCCATGCCGAGGACATTCGGCGGAAGGTCGAGAACATCTACGCCAGCAATCGTTATTGGCCCGAGCCGCTGATCCAGGTCAATCCCACCTATCGGCCGGCAGAGAATGTCGATGAACTGGTCGAGCAAGGGATGCTGGCCCCGGGGTGCGCGGAGATTTTTCGGGACAATGGCAGGCCGCTGCGCCTGCATCTGCATCAGAAGCAAGCCATCGCGATCGCCGGTGGTGGTGCCAGCTATGTGGTCACCACCGGGACCGGGTCGGGGAAGTCCCTCTGCTTCTTCATCCCCATCGTGAATGCGGTCCTGGCCGAAAAGCGGCAGGACCCACGACCGCGTACCCGAGCCATCGTCATCTACCCCATGAACGCACTGGCCAACAGCCAGGAAGAAGAGCTGAAGAAGTTCATCGGGAACGTATCCGGGAATGCGCCTATCACGTTCGCTCGCTACACCGGGCAAGAGTCGGCCGAGGTGCGCGAGAGCGTCTCCAAGAACCCGCCCGACATTCTGCTCACCAACTTCATGATGCTCGAACTCCTGATGACCCGGCAGGATGAGCTTGATCGCAGGGTCATGGAGAACTGCCGCGGGCTGCGCTTCCTCGTGCTCGATGAGCTTCACACCTACCGTGGCCGTCAGGGGGCCGATGTGGCGCTGCTGGTGCGGCGGGTCCGTGAGCGTTTGTCGCCAGAACGCCTGCAGTGCATCGGAACCTCTGCCACCATGGCCAGCGAGGGTAGCCTGGTCTACAAAAACCGGGCCGTTGCTGATGTGGCTTCGAAGCTGTTCTCGGTGGAGATCCCCGAGAGCAACGTCATCGTCGAGACGCTCACGCGCGTGACCGACACCAGCCTGACCCGCGAATCGGTTCGGCCCAAGTTGGGCGCGGCTGTGGATGCGGGCATTCCGGCCAACATCACCGACGCCCAGCTCACGACCAACCCGCTCGCTGTCTGGGTCGAGACGCGCTTGGGTATCTCGTTTTCGGACCAAGACCAGCGCTGGGAGCGCGCCAAGCCGCTCACCGTCACCGAGGCGGTCGATGCTCTCAGCAAGGACGCCGGACGGGAGCTGGAACCCTGCCGGCGTGCTCTACGGGACCTCCTGATCATTTCGGGCATTCCGGAAAATCAGCGCGCCAACTCCCCTGGCGCCAACCCGCGTAGTTTCTTTGCCTTCAAACTGCACCAGTTCATCTCTGGCGCGGGCAACGCCTTCGCGACGCTGGAGGCCCCCGGGCGGCGCACAGTCACCGTGGATGGCCAGGTCTTTCTCCCAGGCGCACAGGACAAGCGCCTCTACCCCGTCCATTTCTGTCGGGAATGCGGGCACGAGTATCACCCCGTTCGCTTCGTCATGGCGAACGGCGAACGCATGTTCGTCGCGCGCGATATCGATGACTCCCTCCCGCTCAAGGCCGACGATGAACCGGGTGATTCGGATGTTCCAGAAGCGGACGACGATCGGGAGATCCTCGGGTTTCTCACCCCTCACGCCAGCGATACGGACTTCGATTTCTCCAACCAGGTCGAGGACTATCCCGAGGGGTGGCTTGAATACGACAAGGCTGGGAATCCGCGTCTCAAGTCGCTCTACCGGAAGATTCGCGCTCTTGAGGTCTTCGTCGAGCCCACGGGTAAGCTCGGCGCCGGCATCCGGGCCTGGTTCATTCGGGGCAAGTTCCGCTTCTGTCTGCGTTGTCGAGCCACGCAGGGTAGGGCGGGCAAGGATCGCAACCGGCTAGCCTCGTTGTCGGCGGAAGGCCGCAGCTCCGCCACGACGGTGCTGGTGGCCAGTACCCTGCGGTGGATGCACGGCGCGGACTCTGGCCTTGCGCCCTGGACTCGGAAGCTGCTCGGATTCTCCGACAATCGCCAGGACACGGCCCTGCAGGCGGGACACTTCAACGATTTCCTCTTCGTAAGCCTGATTCGGTCTGGATTCCTGGGTGCACTCAGGTCAGCGGGTCCGGCGGGGCTGCGCAATGACCAACTTGGCACTGCTCAGCAGGTTGCCCTGGGATTCGACCGTGCCGCTCCCGAGATCCGCACCGAGTGGCTGCAAGAGCCGGACCTTCGCGGGTTCAACCTGCAAGAGGCCGAGAACACACTTCGCCAGATACTGGCCTATCGGGTCTGGTTCGATCAAAGGCGGGGGTGGCGCTACACGAATCCCAATCTCGAACAGCTCGGCCTTCTCCAGGTTGACTATCTGGGCCTCGATGACCTTGCGGCGGACAATGAGTTGTTCGCGTCTGCCTATTCGATCTTGCGACACGCGGCCCCAGAGGTCCGCGCGGATGTCTATCGCGCCATCTTCGACCACCTTCGTAAGTCCATGGCGGTGAAGAGCCAGGTCCTCGATCCAGCTGTCATTGGCCAGATTCAGGAGCGCTCTCACAACCGGCTTCGCGCCCCCTGGGGCTTTGGCAATGACGAGAAACCGGCAGCGGCACGCTGGCTGATGCTGAACCCGCCTAACCGGGACGACATCCGGCTGCGGGACGAGGATTTGATAGCCCGCGGAGGCTCCCGCAGCGTTTTGGGGCGCGTCTTTCGTTCTTCAGATCTTTGGGGCGGGACCCGGGCTATCCGAGACCTGAGCCCCGACGAACTCGACAAGCTGCTGCTGACACTTCTGCGCGCAGCCTCCAAGCACGGCCTGGTCACGGAGGAAGGCACATCGTTTGGTGAAACGGGGTGGCGGCTCAACGCGGATTGCGTCTTGTTCCGCCAAGCCACACCCAAGGTGAGCGCCGCGAACAGCACCCAGCACGTCTTCTTCCGGGATTTCTACGCCACCCTGGCAGCCATGCTCAAAGATCCCGGGCATCCGCTTTTTGGCTTCGAAGCCCGCGAGCACACCGCCCAGGTCGACGGGGCTCGACGTGAGATTCGCGAGAAACGATTCCGCTTCGGCGACAAGGAGCAGCGCGAGCTCGGCGAGAAGGGCAAAGACCTCCGAGGCGAACCCAATCGCTTTCTGCCGGTCCTGTTCTGCTCGCCGACCATGGAGCTGGGCGTGGACATCTCGGCGCTCAACGCCGTGTACATGCGCAACGTGCCGCCCACCCCGGCCAACTACGCCCAGCGCAGCGGTCGCGCCGGCAGAAGCGGGCAGGGTGCCCTGGCCCTGACCTACTGTTCGGCCCAAGGTCCCCACGATCAGTACTTCTTCCAACGCCCGAAGGAAATGGTTCACGGCGAGGTTCGGCCCCCATCCCTGGACCTGGCAAACCGCGAGTTGGTCGAAAGCCACCTGCATGCTGTCTGGCTGGCCTGTACCGAGCACCCCCTCGACGCCGCCATCGCCAAGTTGCTCGTGCTTCAAGATCCCTTGCGGCCTCTGTGCCCTGAGGTGCAGGCGCCCTTGGCAGAACCTCGCGTGCTCCCCGAAGCCACCGAGCGGATCAAGCGCGTGCTGGACATGCTGGCGGACCACCTGACCCCGGCCATGGCGCCCTGGTATCCGGGGCGCGATCAGTTTGCGGCCAGCATCGCGGCATCTGCGCTCACGCAATTCGCCGATAGTTTTTCCCGATGGCGAGAGCTGTTCTCTTCGGCAGAAGTTCAGCGCAACGCCGCAAGACGCACGATGGACGACTACTCGGCACCCCAGAAGGACAAGAACGCCGCCCGTAGCCGGCATGCCCAGGCCATGGAGCAGCTCGATCTCCTGCAACGGGGGACCGACAGCCTCTCAAGCGACTTCTACACGTACCGCTATCTCGCCACCGAGGGCTTCCTGCCCGGCTACAACTTCCCGCGTTTGCCCCTGATGGCCTTCGTGCCCTCCGTGGGCGAAGGCAAATCAGGCCAGACCTACCTGCAGCGTCCGCGCTTCCTCGCGCTCTCCGAATTTGGACCGCGCAGCCTCGTCTATCACGAGGGTAGGGCGTACCGGGTCGTCAAGGCCCAGCTCTCTCTAGGTCAGCGCGCTTCTGTGGCCGCCGACAGCAACTTGCCCGTGGAATCGGTTCGCATCTGCAAGCAGTGCGGTGCTGGCCATTTCAACGGTGAGGATTCGAACTGTCATTCCTGCGGCGAACCGTTGGGCGACGCCGAGATCATTCGCAGCATCTACCGCATCGATAACGTGGCCACCCAACCCGCCGAGCGCATCACTGCCAACGACGAGGAACGGAAACGCCAGGGCTTCGAGCTGCAGACAACCTACGTCTGGGCCATGCGTGACCACGTTCCCGACGTCAGGCGTGGCGCCGCGACCTGTGAAGGGCAATCCGTTGCCGACATGACCTACGGGGCCGGGGCAACCATCACCCGGCTCAACAAAGGGCTGCGCCGCCGCGCCGACCGCACCCGCTTTGGTTTCTGCATCGATCCCATCCATGGCTACTGGGCCCGCGATGAAGACGAGGGCAACGAACAGGTCGACCCCACGGCCAAACCGCGCCAGTGGATCGTGCCGTGCGTTCGCGATCACAAGAACGCCCTTCTGCTGACCCCGCGCCTGGACGATGCCCCCGCAGCCTGCCTGGCGACCATCCAGCACGCCTTGCTGCGCGGGATCGAGGTCCACTTCCAACTCGAATCCGGGGAAGTCCTGGCCGAGCCCATGCCCGGTCGTGACCAGCGCACGGGATTCCTGCTCTACGAGGCGACCGAGGGTGGGGCAGGGGTACTGACCCGATTGGTCGCCGAGCCCACCAGCCTTGCCGACGTGGCCTGGAAGGCCCTGGAGATCATGCATTTCGATGTCACCGATCGCGCTCGCGTACCCGCCGAGCCGCAACAACTAGCCGACGTCCAGGGAACCGCCTGCGTCGCTGCCTGCTACAAGTGCCTGATGTCCTACTACAACCAGCCCGACCACGAGCTGCTCGACCGCCGGGAACCCATGGCCCGCGAATTTCTGCTCAAGCTCGCCCGGTCCCAAACGAATGTTGGCAGTCTGCCTGCGAGCCCAAGGCCACAGCCCGCACCGGCAGGCTCATCGGATCCAAGTCTTGGCCGCTGGCTCGAACAGTCGCGTACCTATGGCCTACCTGCCCCAGACAGCACGCCGCTGTCCATTGGGGACACCCTCCTGCCGTTGGTGTGGCGGGACCACTACGTGGTAGCAACCCACGCCCATCTATCTGATACCGCCACGGCCAGCCTGGCCGCCCGGGGTTTCGAGGTCATCGCCTTCGACGGCCCGGAATCCACCTGGGCCGACTCCTTCCGTCGCCTGGCTGCCGCCCTGGGTAGGGCGCAATGAGTGCCACCTGGGGCCCTGGCAGCCTCGTCTTTGCCCGTGGGCGCGAGTGGATCGTCATGGCCGGCTCCGAGGCCGACAGCGAGATCCTGCGCGTTCGCCCGGTCTCCGGCTCGGAGGAAGACCAAACCCTCATCCATCTGGGGCTGGAAACCGAGCCGGTCACCAACGCCACGTTTCCCCCGCCGCGCCTGGACCAGCAAGGCAGCCAGGATGCCGCCCTCCTGCTGCGCGATGCCCTCCTGCTGTCCCTCCGTCGCGGCGCCGGTCCCTTCCGCAGCTTTGGCCAAATCAGCATCGAGCCGCGCGCCTACCAGCTCGTGCCCCTGCTCATGGCGCTCAAGCTGGATACGGTGCGCCTGCTCATCGCCGATGACGTCGGCGTGGGCAAGACCATCGAAGGCGCGCTCATCGCCCGCGAGCTGCTCGACCGCGGCGAGATCGACCGCACCGCCGTGCTCTGTCCCCCGCACCTGGTCGATCAATGGGTGCGCGAGCTTGAGGTTCACTTCCACATCCACGCCGTGGGCGTGACCGCGGCCAACGCCAAGCGCCTGGAAAACGGCATCCCGCCCGGCGAGAGCATTTTCACCGCCTTCCACCACACCGTGGTCAGCCTCGACTACATCAAGAGCGAGGCGCGCCGGCACTTCTTCCTGCACACCTGCCCCGACTTCGTCATCGTGGACGAGGCCCACACCTGTGCCTCCACCGGGCAGGGACGCCACCAGCGCCACGAGCTGCTGCGCGCCCTGGCCGACTCGCCCACGCGCCACATGGTCTTCCTCACCGCCACCCCGCACAGCGGTGACGAAGAAGCCTTCTTCCGGCTGCTCGGCCTCCTCCAGCGCGACTTCACCCAGCTTGCCGAGACCACTGGCGAGCAGCGCACCGATCTGCGCGACCAACTGTCTCGACACTTCGTGCAGCGGCGCCGCCCTGACATTTCCGAATGGCAGGAAGGCAACCTCTTCCCCAAGCGCGAAACCAAGGAGCTGACCTACCGCCTGACCGGCGCCTGGGAGAGTTTCTTCGGCTCCGTGATCGACTACTGCGCCGAGGTGGTCAACCGCGCTGGCGCGGACGAGCGCCGCCAACGTTTGAACTTCTGGGGCACGCTGGCGCTCATGCGCTGTGTAGCCTCCAGCCCGGCTGCGGCTCGCCAGGCGCTGCGTTCGCGCGCCGGCCTCGAAGACGACCAGCTCGACGAGGAAGCGCTGGGTGAGCGCCTGTTTGATGGCGCCGGCGATTCCCTGCCCGACGACGACGTCGAGCCGCCCGCTGCCAGCGACGATCCCGCGCTGGCCAAGCTGATCGAGCAAGCCGAGAGCCTGGCCGGCCAGAAGGGCGATCCCAAGCTCAAGCTCCTGACCGACCACCTGGGCAAGCTGCTCGATGACGGCTTCAACCCCATCGTCTTCTGCCGCTACATCGCCACCGCCAACTACCTGGGCGAGCACCTGAAGGGTCGCTTCCCCAAGGTCCAGGTGGCGGTCATCACCGGCGTGCTGCCCGCCGAAGAGCGCGAAGAGATGGTCGCGCAACTTGGCGATGCCGAAGGTGGTCGTCTGCTTATCGCAACCGACTGTCTGTCCGAAGGCGTGAACCTGCAGCAGCACTTCAACGCCATCGTCCACTACGACCTGTCCTGGAATCCCACTCGCCACGAGCAGCGGGAGGGCCGGGTCGACCGCTTCGGCCAGAAAGAGGCCGTGGTCCGCGCCACCCTGATCTACGGCGCCAACAATCCCGTGGACGGCGCCGTACTGGAGGTCATCCTGCGTAAGGCCGCCAAGATTCGCGAAGAGCTGGGCGTGCCCGTGCCCCTGCCCGACGACGGCCACACCCTGACCCAGACCCTGATGCGCGCCGTGATCCTGCGCGGCCGGGGCGACGGCAAACAGATGGTGCTGGATTTCGCCTCGTCCAGCGAGGGCAAGGCCATCGACGACTCCTGGCAGAACGCCGCGGAAAAAGCCAAGCGCAACCAGACCAAGTTCGCCCAGCGCCGCCTGAAGCCCGATGAGGTCTTGCCCGAGTGGAAGAAGACCCTGGCCGCGGTCGGCGGCAAGGAAGACGTCCAGCGCTTCACAACCCGCTCCCTAGCGCGCCTCGGGGCCGGGCTGGAACCGCTCCGCCGCGGCTTCAAGGCCCCTCTCGACTCTCTGCCCGACGAGGTGAAAGAGCGCCTGGACATCGAGGGCCTGTCCGGCAACCTGCTGGTCGACTTCCAGATCCCACCCTCGCCGCGCTGCCGGCCGGTGTTGCGCAGCCACCCGCTGGTTTCCGTCCTGGCCGAGACCCTGCTGGAACGTTCCTTGGCTGACGACGTGGCCGAAGGCGCCACCGATCCCTCTGTCTTGGGCCGGGCAGGTTGCTGGGTCTGTCCTGCCGTCACCGAGAAGACCATCGTGGCCCTGGTTCGCCTGCGCCACCACCTGCAAACCCAGAAGGCCGCGCGCACCACCACCCTGCTGGTCGAAGAGGCAACCGCCCTGGCCTGGGGCGCGACCCCTGGCGTGCTCCTCGAAGACGCCGCAGCCCTGGCCCTGCTGGCCCCCGCGCCCGTGGGTGATCCTCCTGTCCACGTCCGCCGTCGTACGCTGGAACAAGCCTTGTCCTGGCTGGCGGCCCACAACCCCGACCTGGAAGCCTTCGCCCTCCGCCGCGCCAACGCCCTGCTGGAAGATCACCGTCGGGTGCGCGAAGCCTCCGACTCCCGGGGCAAGTACAGCGTGAAAGCCCTGCTGCCCGCTGACGTGATCGGCCTCTACGTTTTGCTGCCGAGGGTCGACTAGCCATGGCCAGCAAGAAGGCACGCAAGAACGAGGCGCAGTTGGCTTTCGAAGCCATCGCAATCGAAGGCGGGCTGCTGCTCCCCGAATGGCTGGCACGCGTGGCCCAGCTGCAGGCCGCCCAGCAGACCGAGGCCGACTACGGCGTGCCCAAGGGACTCAACCTGCGCGACGAGATCGGCCGCTACTGGCGTATCGCCCAGGCCCACTGGAAGGACTTCGAGGCCGGCCTGGCCACCGGCAGCGGCGATCGCTCCCTGTCCGAGCGCTTCGTGATCGCGCTCTTGCGCGACAGCTTCGGCTTCTCAAGCCTGGCGCCCATCGCGCCCGTGCAGGTGGGCGAGCGGACCTTCCCCATCGGCCATTCCGCCCACGGCCAGCGCATCCCCGTGGTCATCGCCGCCGCTGGCCAGGGCCTGGAAACGCCCTTGCCCGAGCTGGGCGATGGCGGCCGCCGGCGCAGCGCCTTTGGCCTGGCCCAGGAGTACGTGAACGCGGTGGACGAGGCCCTGTGGGGCCTGGTGTGCGACGGCAAGACCCTGCGCATCCTGCGCGACAACGCCAGCCTGACCCGGCCGGCCTGGGTCGAGGCGGACCTGGCGCGCATCTTCACCGAGGGCCGTTACCCCGATTTCGCGGCCCTGTGGCTCATCGGCCACGCCTCTCGCTTTGGCAGCCCCGGCCAGCCGCCCAGCGACTGCGCCCTGGAAACCTGGCGCGAGGCCGGCCGCGAAGAGGGCACGCGCGCCCGCGAGGATCTGCGCCGGGGTGTGGAGGACGCCCTGCTGGCCCTGGGCCAGGGCTTCCTCGGCCACGAGGACAATCAGGCCCTGCGTGCCGCCCTGGCTGACGGAACCCTGACCATCAAGGACTACTTCAACCAGCTCTTGCGCCTGGTGTATCGCCTGATCTTCCTGCTGACCGTGGAAGAGCGCGGCCTGCTTCACCCCGACGATGCACCCGAATCCGCCCGCCGCCTGTACGCCCAGGGCTACGGCATGCGCCGCCTGCGCGAGCGCGCGGTCAAGCGCAGCGCCCACGATCGCTTCGGCGATCTGTGGCAGGCGCAGAAGATCGTGTTCCGCGGCCTGGTGGCCGGCGAGCCGCGCCTGGGCCTGCCCGCCCTGGCCGGCATCTTCGCCAACACCCAGTGCCCCGCGCTCGATGGCGCCAGGCTGGAAAACCGAGCCTTTCTGCTGGCCGTGTTTCGCCTCTCGTGGCTGCGCGAAAAGTCCGGCCTTTCCAGGGTCAACTGGCGCGACATGGGCCCGGAAGAGTTGGGCAGCGTCTACGAAAGCCTTCTCGAATTGGTGCCCCAGATCTCCGGCGGCCGCGAATTCCGTTTCGCCGAGGGCGGCGAGACCAAGGGCAACGCCCGCAAGACCTCCGGCAGCTACTACACCCCCGACAGCCTGGTCCAGGTGTTGCTCGACAGCGCCCTGGATCCGGTGATCGCCGAGACCATCGCCAAGAACCCCGGCAATTCTGTCGAGGCGTTGCTCGGCCTGTCCATCGTGGATCCCGCCTGCGGCTCTGGGCACTTCCTGCTGGCCGCCGCACGCCGGTTGGCCGCGCAGGTGGCGCGGCTGGAGGCGGGGGGAACGCCCTCGGCCGGGCAATACCGGCACGCCCTTCGCCAGGTGGTTGGTCGCTGTGTGTACGGTGTGGATCTCAACCCCATGGCCGTCGAGCTGTGCCGGGTCAGCCTGTGGATGGAGGCGGTGGAGCCTGGTCGGCCGCTGTCGTTCCTCGACTCGCACATCCAGCAGGGCAACGCCCTGCTGGGCACCACGCCCGAGCTGATGGCCAAGGGGATTCCTGATGAGGCTTGGTCGCCCATCGAGGGCGACGACAAGAAGACCGCGAGCGCGCTCAAGAAGCGCAACAGGGAGGGCGCCAAGGGCCAGCGCAGCCTCGATCTCGCGCCCAAGGCTAGTGGCGACGAATCAGCCCTGGTCACCGCCGCAGTCAAAGAGCTGGAAGCCGCCTCGGACAGCGACGCCGAGGCCCTGGCCGCTAAGGGGCGGCGTTGGCAGCAGCTCCTCTTTTCGGACTCGTACCGCCACCAACGCCTTGTCGCCGACGCCTGGTGCGCCGCCTTTGTGTGGCCCAAGCAACCAGGTGCCTCTGCTGAGGCGGCGCCGACAAACGAGCTGTGGCGCCAGCTCCGCGACGGCCAGTCCGTGCCCGACCTGACCGTGAAGACCACCGCCGAGCATGCCAAGCAGTACAGCTTCTTCCACTGGCATTTGCAGTTTCCTCAGGTGTTCGCGAACGGTGGTTTCGACGTGGTACTGGGGAATCCCCCGTGGGACAAGATTCAGCCAGAAGAGGAGAAATTCTTTGCCTCATCTCGTCCCGACATCGCGTCGGCACCGAGCGCGAAAGTCCGGAAGTCACTTATTGCCTCATTGCCAGACGATGATCCATCAACCCATCGGCTGTGGGTGGCGTACAAGCGGCATGTGGACAATACGTGCCACTTTCTGGGATGTAGCGGCAGGCTTTCTTTCACCGGCGAAGGGAACCTGAATAGCTATCGAATATTCACGGAATCAGCCGCGCAGCTCCTCGCTCCACTTGGACGGGCTGGCTTGGTCGCGCAGTCGGGTCTCGCGACCGATGAGTCGGGCAAGGCGCTGTTCGATTTTTTGTTGCGCAATGGACGCCTGTGTCAGTTTCTCGACTTCGAAAACCGTGGGAACTTTTTCCCAGATGTGCACCAGCAGTTTCGATTCTGTCTGATCACGATTCAGGGTGGTTTGGCTGCTTCCGTCGCCTCCGACCATCAGGGCGCGGAATTCGGATGGCTGCTCCACACGCTTGATGAGCTTCGCACGCAAGGGCGTCTCGTCAGGCTCAACGCCGAAGACCTTTCGCTCTTCAATCCATCATCGCGCACGTGCCCAGTCTTTACGTCCGTGCGCGACTTCGAAGTGAGTCGTCGTGTCTATGAGCATGGCGAGCATGTGATGCTCACCGACGAGCGGCGATTCGCCCGCATCGATTTTCTTGGCGAACTCTTCAACATGACTAGGGACTCCAAGTTCTTCTTGGATCGGAATGTCCAAGGCGCGTTTGCTCTCTACGAAGCCAAGTTTATCCATCAATTCGATCATCGATATGCGAGCGCAACGGACGGTGATGTCGCAGATGTGCCGGCAGCGAAGAAAGCCGATTCGCATTTCTGTATTTCGCCCAAGAGTTTTGTCGAAGGCTTGATCGTTCGTGAGCGCGCCAGCAAGCGGGATATCTCGAAGCTGTGGATGGTTGGGTTTCGGAGCATCGCGAGTCCAACCAACGAGCGGACAGCGATCGTGGCTGTCTTCCCCTTCGCGGCAGTCGGTAACAGCATCAACTTGATACTCGGACTTTCGGCGCACGAGGCGTCCTACCTGGTTGGAAATGCCAATGCCTTCGTGTTCGATTTCTGCGCTCGCCAGAAAATCAGTGGTTCCAATGTAAATATCTGGATCTTCAAGCAACTTCCTGGCGTCCCTCTCCGGGTCTATACGTCACTATGTGCGTGGACTAAACCTGCGATCTCGTTGGGCGACTGGCTCCTCCCCCGCGTCCTCGAACTCACCTACACCGCCTGGGACCTCGAACCGTTCGCCCGCGACGTGGGCTACGACGGCCCGCCCTTCCGCTGGGATCCCGAGCGCCGCTTCCTGCTTCGCTGCGAGCTGGACGCGGCCTTCTTCCACCTCTACGGCCTCTCCCGCGACGACACCGACTACGTCATGGACACCTTCCCCATCGTTCGCAAGAACGACGAGAAAGCCCACGGCGAGTACCGCACCAAACGGGTCATTCTCGAAATCTACGACGCCATGGCTTCCGCCACCCGCACCGGCACCCCCTACCAAACCCGCCTGGACCCACCCCCCGCCGACCCCCGCGTGGCCCATCCACCGAGGAAATCGGACTGCTGAGATAGCAGCCTGAGGTTGATGATGAGGTCACGCTGGCAAGAAAGGAGCTCTTAGTAGCCATGACCGTGGCGAACGAACCTGTCGAGGTCGCCCCCGACAAGAAGAGGCTCGACAAGGTTCCTCAGCTGCTCTCGGCCATCAAAGCCCATTCCGACTCGGTTGTGCCACTTCAGGTTCTGGCCGCCGAGGGCGGCTACACGCCGGGGACGCTGAAGACGTACCTTGTGAAGAACAAGCTGGCACCTTTCGTAGTATTGCAAGGCGGTGGGCAATGTCGGGTTGGCAACACCGATGCCTTGGATCTAGGGCCCCTTCGGCGCGCGCTTTCGCAAAGGGAGAATCGTTTCACGTATGAGCATCTTGGGTTCTCCGAGCTGGTATCCAGCCTTGCCGAACGTTCGCGGACCAACGCGGGGTTGGCACTCGAGCTGATCAATCGCCCCGAGCTTGCCAACCGGCTCGACGCTTTTCTGCTGCTTTTCGTCACGGCCTGGGAGCAATTGCTCAAGGCTGGAATCGAGCACGGTCGAGACGGTGGCATCTTCACCGGTGACCAGAGTGCGTCAGGTCGGCCCACCACCATCACGCTCTCGCGCGCGATTGAGCTGACTTGGTCGGATGGGAAATCGCCTGTCCGACGAAACCTGGAGCACCTGAAGGATCTACGGGACAATGCCGCCCACCTGCTGGTCCCCGAGGTCGTTGGAATTGTCTCTCGGTATTTCCAGGCTGGCCTGCGAAACTACATCGACCATTTCACCGCCTTCGTCCAGGAACAACCATTCCGGTTCGCGGGCAGCGGGTTGCTAACCTTGGGCCTGCCGTATTCGAGTCCAACGCTTGAGTCGTTGCGTACGAAGCACGGAAGAAATGCAGAGGACATCAGCGCCCTCATCACGATGTTGGAGACTTCTGCCGCCAACGAGGACCCCAGATTTGTCATCCCGATGAAGTGCGAGCTGGTGCTGGAGAAGAAACCGGGACCTGGCGCGATCAGATTGACGAACGGGACCGACGGCGTGCCTGTCGCGACGGTGAAGGTTCCCAAGGACATCAAAGCAGGCTTCCCATACACGGCTACAGACTGCGCGAAACTGCTCGCCCAGAAAACGGGACAGAAATGGTCCGTTCAGGACGTCGCACATGTCGCCGCCTTTATGCGGGTGAAGGAGACCGACAACGAGAACCATTACGGACTCACGTACAGAACGAGCGTCCTGCATCTATACTCTGATGCCTTTGTCGATCACGTCGTTCAACGGATGCTGCAGGAACCGGAGTTGGTGAAGATGGCCCGCGCCGCCGCTAGAAAGAAGCAAGGGTGATGGTCATGATGACAACGCGGCCGTCATGCCTTGCGGAGAGCTGAGCATGAAAAGGCACCGTCATACGACGCGTCGCCGAAAAGTCGCGGCATCGCCGCGAAAATCGCGAAACACCCGTGCCCCCTCCTTGGGTGCGACCCCAACGATCCTCACGCGTCCGCAAGGCGCGGCGACCTCGGCGTTGGCCGTGGATATCGGTCGCCTGATCGAGGCGGCCCGTCGCCAAGTCGCCCAGACCGCGAACGTGGCGTTGACCACGCGGTACTGGCAGATTGGTGCCAGGATTCGCAAGGACGTGCTCGGACAGCGTGGGGCAGAGTACGGTTCGCAAATTGTCTCCGCGGTGGGGAGACAATTGGAGGATCTCGCGGGCGAACCGGCCGAGGAACGGCTGCTCAGGAAGGACCTGTGAGATCAGATCATGACCATGGCAGGCCTGGGATTTAGAAGATCGACGAGTAGCAGTAGATTGCTGGGTGCAGGTGCCATCGCGTAACACGCCGTTTGCACCCTTCCCCACGCCGCGAAATACCCAACACTCGTAAGAAGAGATGACAGGCAAGACAGAAAACAAATCGACACCCTCTCCGGTGCTCCCTGAACCCGGCGAGGGGCAGCGGGTGGAGCGCAAATCGCTCCGCTACGTCATCGGGAAGGCCGCTGATTTCGTGGCGCTGGCCGGCGACTGCGTGGCGTTCGCGAACGCGGCGGGCGGCCACATCCTGATCGGTATCGAAGACGGACAGAGGTCACCACCACCTGAACAGCGTATTGATGTTGCCTTGCCGGACCGGATCCGTCAGCGCATCGGTGAGCTGACTGTCAATGTGCAGGTCGCGTCCGAGATCCGCCGGGATGCCAACGGTGGTGAGTACGTGGATCTCAGCGTTGGGCGGGCAAGCGGCGTGGCGTCGACCAGCAACGGGCAGTATTTCCTGCGCGTTGGTGACGTCAGCCGTCCGGTCGTGGGTGATGACGTGCTTCGTTTGGTCAACGAACGCCCGGCCGTACCTTGGGAAGCGATGACCAGCGTAGGTGTTTCGCGTGCGGCGGCGGAGCCTTCGAAGGTCGCGCGCTGGCTGGACGCGCTCCGGGCTTCCGATCGCGTGAAGCGCTCTGTGAAGGAGAAATCCGTCGAAGAACTGATGGACCACTATGGCCTTGCAGCGGGAGCGGAGCTTACGAACTTAGGCGTCCTCTTGCTGGGCACGGCGGCCGATCGTGCGCGTTTGGGAACCGCTCCGGTCGTGCAGGCCATCAAGTACGACGAACGCGGGACCAAGATCGGCAAGTACGTTTGGGACGACTACACCCTTTCGCCCCTGGAGCTGGTCGACGCGGTCTGGGCGGAAGTGCCGGATTTCCGTGAAAGCTACGAGTTGCCCGACGGCATGTTGCGTACGACGGTGCCGGCATTCGAGGAAGCTGTGATTCGCGAGTTGCTGGTCAACGCCCTCGTTCACCGGCCCTACACCCAGCGGGGTGACATCTTTCTGAACCTGCACCCTGATCGCCTGGAGGTGGTCAACCCTGGCCGGCTGCCGCTGGGGGTGACCCCGCAGAACATCCTGCATGCGAGTCAGCGGAGGAACGACGGGTTGGCCCGGGTGCTTCATGATCTGAAGCTGATGGAGCGCGAGGGTAGCGGGTTCGACCTGATGTACGAGCGCCTGCTAACCACCGGCCGGAGCGTGCCGGTCGCGAGCGAGGGCCCAGATTCCGTGCACGTCGTGGTGCCCAGGCGAGTCCTACAGCCTGGCGTAATTCGCCTGAGCACCGAGGCTGACCAGCGTTTCCAACTGACCCAGCGCGAGCGAATCGCCTTGGCGATGTTGGCGTTGGGCGACGGCTTGTCAGCGGTGGAGCTAGCCGCGAAGCTCGAATTGCCCGATCCTGGCGCGCTCAGGCCATGGACGGGACGCCTGCTCGAGTTGGGGTTGGTCGTGTCCTCGGGCCGCACGCGCGCGACCAGATACTTCGTCCCGCCCGAGCTGCTGCGCGCCGCGGGTCTTGATCAACGCACGACGCTTTCACAAGTGCAGCCGCATCGTTTAGTTGCGCTGATTCTGGAAGACCTGGAGCATTACCCGGATTCGTCTCTATCTGACGTCCATCGCAGGATTGGCCGGGAGATACCGTCCCGGACGCTCAAGCGGACGCTCGACAGACTCATTGCAGAAGGGCGGGTGCAGGGTGTCGGTGAGAGGCGATGGCGCCGCTACCGCGCTGTCCCCCCTATCGACCAGGGAGGTGGGGATGGTCGATAGGGATTCGGGGTGTCGATGGAATTTGGCAGTGAATTCGCGCACTTCTATCGACCAAATTGGCCCGACTTGTCCTGACGGATGGTCGATAGAAAGCCTCGGCCGAACCCTACACCATCTCGTTCCGCCTCCCGCCAGTCCCGCCAGCTCCGAGCACCCAACCAAACAGAGAGGCGGGCTCTCATGACCATCCAGCTCTCGCCCGCCATCGCCACGTTGCTGGACAAGGTGGCCGTCGACAATGGCTTCGATCGTGAGCTGCCCCGGGAAGGCAACTGGCTCGCCTACGCCAGCACGCAAGCGCCGCTGCGCGTGTGGTTGTCCGCCTTCAGCGACGCCCTGTTCATCGCCGCGTTCTCCCAGGCCAATGTGGCCCGCGCCCTGGCCGAGCAAGGTAGCCCCGTGCTCTCGCCCTTGCCGGAAGGCAGCGCCGCAGCGAGATCGGTGACCGACATCCCAGCCCTGCACCGACTCGTCCGCCGAGCCTTCCAGCTCTCGCGAACCCTGCCCGACGAGCTTCTGACCCAATTCGAAAAGCGCATTGCCACCATGCCCAGGTCAACCGAGGCCGAGCGTCTGGTGGTGCAAAGGGTAGGGCAAGACGTTTTCCGCGATGGCCTGCTCGACTACTGGGACGGCCGCTGCGCGATCACCGGCCTGGCCGTCCCCGACCTTCTGCGCGCCAGCCACATCAAGCCCTGGGCCAAATGCGAAACCGACGCCGAACGCCTGGACGTCTTCAACGGCCTGCTGCTGGCGCCACACCTGGACGCAGCGTTTGACGGCGGGTTCATCACGGTGGCGGATGATGGGGAGGTGATGGTGTCCCAACAGCTGACACCACCAGACCGGAATCACCTGTGCCTGGGGGTGCCGCTACGAGTGCCTCGGATTGCAGAGGGGCACAGACGGTACCTGGCCTGGCATCGGGAGAACGAATTTCGGC
>CAZHUY010000090.1:0-1544 GCA_964535465.1 uncultured Myxococcales bacterium | reverse complement strand
TGGCGTTGGGGTTGATGTGGCTAGAGCAGGTGTCCGGGGCAGGCGTGGAAGCACACATAGGCGGGGGCGAAGGCGGGGGGATGGGGATGCGAGAGGCTGGCAGGAGTCCCTGTGCCAGATCCTTTCTGAAAAGAGATTGGCATCGTGAGACAATGCGGCGGGAGGGCTACTTGCCATGAGCAGGAATCGAGCCAGTGAGACTGCCGGTGATATGGTTGCAGAAGACATCCGGCGTGCGTTGAAGGCACATCACAAGCCTACGACCACGGCCCAACGTCGAGCGTTGTCCAGGGATCCTGATCGTATTCCTCGGTGGATATTTGGTTGGCTGGGACGAAAGAAACTGACCCGAGCCATCGACTCGACTGAATTGAGGGAGTTGACCGAGGAAGGGCGAAGATGCATCGCCGAGCCTGAGCGCATCGAAAAGCTGCTAGGAGGAAACGCCAAGTTCACCCGACAGGTAGATGAGAGACTCGGCGGATTTGCAGAGAGGAACCGTTTGCCGACGGAGTCCAAGAGACCGTGGATTCTGGCCGATACCCGGGAGTGGCGGTTGAACCTGTGGAAAGACATCCGCGAGAGCAAAAATCTCCCGTGTGCAGAGGACCGTCACACCTGGGTGCACCACCTGCGTTCCTCTCAAGCGTTTGCGCTGAACCTGTTCGTGCCGCTCGCTCGATCTATCCGTGAACCGCGGTTCGCTTGGGCAGCAGAGGTCTGGAAGGACTTCTTCAACGGCGTGACGGCAGTCGAGTTCGAGTACCCTGCCAAGGGAGACCCATTGGAGGAGACAACAACCGGTCCCGCACACAGGACGCGGGTGGATGTTCGGATTGCCTGTAAGGGCGGTGGCACAGCATTGATCGAGGTGAAGTACACCGAGCCCAGCTTCGGAGCGTGTTCTGCCTTCTATTCTGAGGAGAACGAACAGAGCGAAATCTGTAGAGGGGCAGGTTGGAACCTGGAACGTGCTCGTCTCTGCTATCTGACGTCGGCTAAGGGACGCAGCTATTTCAAAGACCGGGAAAGCTGCTTCGATTTCGCGGCTGCCGAGAAATACGCGGAGGGGAACAAGGGTTGTCCATTTCGTGGTGGCTTGTACCAGGTCATGCGCAACGCAAAGATGATCGACAAGGCTGCTCGTGGGGCTGAATTCGTAGTCGTCGCCCCGAGGGCGAACCGAGCTCTGCGATCGAGCAGCAGTCTATATGGTCACAAGGACATGGAGGCTTTCCTTGCGTGGGCTGTACCAGGAACGCCTACTCGCTATCTGGCCTTCGAAGACGTGATGGGCAAGGCCCGGAACACCCCGGGTGCGGAGACCTGGTTCGCTTACATGGATGAGAAGTACCTTCAGCCGCTCGGTGCACGCCGAAGCCCGTGACCATGCGAGGATTCCATGGCAATCGAACCCCCATTCCTGAGTGAATTCGACCAAGAGGCACAAGGCGAGAGCGGCGTCGATGCTCTCGGATTGCAGGCCATCTACGAGCGGCTTGCCGATCGCGTCCTGCCGGCCCTGACGGTTCGCATGTCGAGGC
>CAZHUY010000089.1:21118-22624 GCA_964535465.1 uncultured Myxococcales bacterium | reverse complement strand
CACCGAGACGGCGCGATTTCCAGCCCCTTAGCCGCACTCACACCGCCTCGGAACACCTACCCGTACATCGCATCCTTGGTGCAACAGATCGCCAAGGACCAGGCCACGGTCACCACGCTCGCCAAGGGGGGCGAGGATCCGCACTTCGTCGTGCCCCGGCCCTCCTTCATAGGCAAGCTTCGGCAGGCGGACCTGCTCTTCATCAGCGGCGCTTCGCTGGAGATCGGGTTTGTTCCATCTCTCATCCGCCAGGCCAACAATCCCAAGATCGTACCGGGGGCGCCCGGCCTCATCGATCTGTCACAGGCGGTGAACCTGATCGACAAGCCCGCCAACGTCAGCCGGTCCGACGGCGACATCCACCCCGAGGGCAACCCCCACTACATCCTCGATTGGCACAACGTCCCGGCCGTGGCCCGCAGGATCGCCGACGTGCTGATGCGCACGGATCCCGGCGCCGCCAGCGTCTACCGAGCCAACCTGGATGCGTTCCTGACCCGCTGGAAGAGCAGGAGCGACGAATGGGACAAACAGGCCGTCCCGCTCCGGGGCAAGTCGATTATCCAGTACCACCGTCTGTACAACTACTTCGCCGCACGGACCGGCCTGAAGATCGTCGCCGAGCTGGAACCCAAGCCAGGCATTCCACCTACCAGCCGACACATCGAACAGATGATCGCCGCCAACCCTCCAGGCAGCATCTTCAAGGTCGTCACCGACCCCTATCACGAGCACAGGACGGCCCTGGGAATTGCCCAAAAGCTCGGGGCGGTTTGGGTGATCCTGCCGCAGGACGTGGACGCCGTGCCGGACGCCCATGACATCTTTGGCCTGTTCGACACCGTGCTCGCCAGCATCCTGAAATGATCGACGTCCTGCTGACCTGGGCAGAGATACCGGGGGTGCAGGGCCACGGACCGCCGAAAGGAGCCAGATGAGCCAGCGCATTTCGACCGCAGGAGTGTTGGTTGCACTATGGGTGTGCGCCGGTTGTGGCGCCAACAGGAGCAAAGCGTCCGCCGATGCCGACGGCAACGGGCGTCCCTCCCCGGATGCCCAATCCGACCAGGGGCAGCCAGCGTTGGGCTTCGATGTCGCTCCTAGGCCCGTGCTCGACGCGGTCCTCGCCACCGGCGACGCTGCCCCCAGTCCCGCGCCCGACACGGCCCCAAAACCCGTGCTCGACGCGGTCCTCGCCACCGGCGACACTGCCCCCAGTCCTGCGCCCGACACCGCGCCCAAATTCACCTGGCCAAGCGACAAATACATCACGGTGGAAGAGGTCTACGCTCACCTCAAGGCCGCGGACCCCGAGATGCTGCTCGTCAACGTGGTGGACGCGCAGTACTACAATCTTGGCTTCATCGCCGGCTCGCTCAAGATCCCATGGGACGCACTCGCGGGTCGCTTGGGCGAGGTCGATTCCGCTCGTCACGTCGTGCTCTACTGCCGCAAGGGTGTGCGCAGCGAATCCGCCTACACCACGCTCATGGACCATTCCTATCC
>CAZHUY010000089.1:0-21108 GCA_964535465.1 uncultured Myxococcales bacterium | reverse complement strand
GGGTGATGGAAGGCGGCATCGAGCGCTGGATCGCGGCGGGCAACCCTACGGTCGCACAATAGGCCCGCCGCGCTCGGGTGGACGTCAGGCCAGGCTCGGCGGTGTTGCCTCCTGGGCCAGTTTGCGGGCCAATTCGTCCACGGCCATCGCGGGTAGTTGCTCGCCGGTTCGCAGTCTGGGCGACACCACCTTGGCGGCCTTGTCCTTCTCTCCCACGACCAGCATGCAGGGAATCTTGTTCACTTGCGCGCGACGGATCTTCGCCCCCAGCTTGTCGGAGGACAGGTCGACGTGGACCCGCAGGCCCGCCGCGACCAGGGCGGCCCGCACCTCGCGTGCGTAGTCGTCGGCCTTGTCGCTGACCGTGAGAATGCGCGCCTGTTCGGGGGCCAGCCACAACGGGAAGGCCCCGGCGTAGTGCTCGATCAGGATGGCCACAAAACGCTCGATCGAGCCCAGCAGGGCGCGGTGGATCATGACCGGTCGCTGGCGGCTGCCATCAGGGGCGACGTATTCCAGGGCGAAGCGTTCGGGTAATTGGAAATCGAGCTGGAAGGTCGTGCACTGCCATTCGCGGCCGATGGCGTCCCTGACCTTCAGATCGATCTTGGGGCCGTAGAAGGCGCCGCCGCCTTCGTCGACTTCATAGGGTCTTCCGGTGGCGTCGAGCACACGACGGATGTCAGCCTCGGCGCGGTCCCAGACCTTGGGATCGCCCATGAAGTCTTTGGGCCGCGTGGCCAGGAAGATCTTCACGTCGGCGAAGCCGAACAGGTCCAGCAGATCCAGCCCGAAGCGCATGCACCCCGCCATCTCGTCGGCGATCTGCTCCTCGGTCACGAACAGGTGGGCATCGTCCTGGGTAAACCCACGCACCCGCAATAGCCCGTGGAGAACGCCCGAGCGCTCGTAGCGATAGACCGTACCCAGCTCGGCATAACGGATCGGCAGATCGCGGTAGGAACGAAGCTGCGAGCGGTAGATGGCCACGTGGAACGGGCAATTCATGGGCTTGACCAGGTAGCGCTGGCCCTCGATTTCGATGCCGCCGAACAGGTTGTCCTTGTAGTGCGCCAGGTGGCCCGAGGTCGCCAAGAGCTGCTCGTGCGCGACATGCGGCGAGAAGACCTGCTCGTAGCCGCGCGCCACCACGGCCTTGCGAATCAGGTCCTCGAGAGCGGTGCGCAGGATGGCCCCCTTGGGGTGCCACAAGACGAAGCCAGAGCCCACCAGTTCGTCGACGGAAAACAGGTCCAGCTGTCTGCCGAGGAGGCGGTGGTCGCGTTGCTTGGCTTCCTCCAAACGGGCCAGGTGTGCGTCGAGCTCGGCTTTGCTGGTGAAGGCCGTGCCGTAGATGCGCTGCAACTGGGGGAGGCGCTCGTCCCCGCGCCAGTACGCGCCCGCGAACGAGAGGACCTTGAACGCCCCGATTTGTCCCGTGCGGTCCACGTGGGGCCCCCGGCACAGGTCCACGAAATCGCCGTGCTGGTAAAGCGAGATCTCTTGCCCGGCCGGGATGGCCTCGACCAGCTCGACCTTGTAGCGCTCGCCGCGCGCCCGGAACAGCTCAAGGGCTTGCTCGCGCGAGATCACCTTTCGTTCGAAGGGAAGATCCTGGGCCACAATCTCGGCCATCGCCGATTCGATTTTCTCGACGTCGGCGGGCTCGAAGGGTTCCGTCTCGAAGTCGTAATAGAAGCCGTCCTCAATGGCCGGACCGATGGCCACCTTGGCCTTTGGGCGCAGGCGCCTGACGGCGTCGGCCATCACGTGCGCAGCGGAGTGTCGAATGAGGGAGAGGGGATCCTTGGCAGGTTCTTTGGATGCAGTTTGCATGGCGCCTCGGACACTCTGCAAACACAATGCCAGGTCACCCGTCTGGCGGGTTGGGCCTCGCTATCCATTCGATGGCTCCTGCGGGGCAAGCATCAATGCACAGGCCGCAGGCATCGCAGCGACCGATCTCGATCGATGGCTTCTCGCGGTGGCAGTCCACCTCGATGGTCATGCAGTACTTCACGCACTTCGCGCAACAGATGTTGAGTGGCTCGAAGATGGCGCCGCGTGGACACACCGGGATGCATCGGCGGCAATCCGTGCACCTGATGGGGTCGATCGACGGAAGAGAGGAGGGTGCTTCGTTGCTCATAGGCGTTATCTGGCCTGCGACCTACCTGATGTCGGCGCCGGTCCATCGCCAGCCTGTCTTGAGTCGTGTGAATCGAGGGCCGCAGGCCTCGGCAAAACGCGATTCGGCCAGCTCCCCGGTGCAGTGGCCAAGGGCGAGGTGCGAGGCGAGTTTCTGGCTTCGCTGGATGGCCCAACCGATCTGAGCCGCAGTGGCAGAGCGCAGGTGGGCCCCACCGAGGACGATGGCAACCTGGTCCCTGCCCGCGGCGGCCTTCGCCGCCATGATCGAATTGATCAGTCCGCGGTGAGAACATCCTACGAGCACCGCCAAGCCCCGATCGGTTTGCACGGCCAAGGCTTGCTCGTCCGGGAATGTGTCCGCGACCGCATGCTCACAGGTGGCCCCGAGCATGAGTCCGGCCTCTCCCGCTTCCTGCTCTTCACGCATGGGGATCTCACCGGTCAGCCAAAACCCCGGCAGGATCTCTCGGTCGTGGGCTTCCTCCACAAAATGCGCACCACGCGCCTCAAGAGAGACGCGGTCGAAGGGGACCCCGATGGCGGGGGGGACATCTGCCCGCATGCTCAGTCTGGGGGCGAAGAAGCCCGGCCGGACGTGCACGGGGATGGGCCGACCCAGATATTCGAGCACGGCAGCCAAGCCACCCGCATGGTCGTAGTGCCCATGGCTGAGCACGATGGCGTCGATGCGCGCAAGCTCGTCCGCCACACCCATCGCCTTGGCGTTCTTCACCAGCGCGCCTGACAGGCCCGTATCGAATAAGACCCGGCGTCCCTGCGCGAGGACGTGCAGAGAAAGACCATGCTCGCCCACCAGGCTGGGCGAGGTGGTTTGGTTTTCCGCGAGGACGATGATTTCCGTCTTCGGCACGGCAGGCTACTTCGTGATCGGCAGGCCCGCGGCCGTCCAGGCGTTTATGCCGCCTTCGATGTGCTTGGCCTGGGTATACCCCTTGTCATTCAGAAGTTTCAGGGCCATTCCGCTGCGGTGGCCGCTGCGACAGTAAAGCAATACGGGCTTGCCCTTGTCGATCTCGGCGAATCGTTCCTCCAACTCCTGCAACGGAATCAGCTTGGCCTTGGCCAGATGTCCGTCGGCATATTCTGCCGGCGTGCGCACGTCGATGAGCTGAAGCTTCTTGGTGCCTTTGATCAGGCTGGCTGCCTCGGTTGGCGATATCGCCCCCTCCGCCGTGGCACGCGAACTGGCGAACAGGACCAGCGCCAAGGCCCCAAGCGCGATGAGAAGCCTCTTCCGGACAGTCAACATCTTCATACCCAGACTCTACGCCAAAATCGAGGCGGCTGAACGCCAACCCCGCATGGGAGCGTCGGTCACCAATCGTCCCAGTGCTCCAGACGCTGCTTCACCTCCGCCTCGTCGGTCACCACCTGGTTCTGGTGGAGCATGACGAAGCGGTCGCAGAATTTGCGAGCAAAGGAGAGATCGTGGGTGGCCACCAGCATGGCCGCCGGTTGCTGGCGCAGGAGATCGGCCAGTCCGCGCTTGGCTGGTGGGTCGAGTCCCGCCGAGGGCTCGTCCAGAAGGAGCAGGGGAGGGGCAGCCACCAACGCCCCGGCCAGGGCGACCCGCTGCTTCTGGCCGTGCGAAAGATGGTGAAGCGACTGCTCGGCGAGAGACGCGAGCGCAAGTGACTGCAAGACGTCTGTGGCCTTTTCGGCGGCCTGGGGTGCGGGGACTCCCCGGCGCAGCAGGGCGAAGGCCACGTCGTCGATGACCCGCGGGAAGAGAAGCTGATCCTCGGGCACGTTGAACACGAAGCCAACTTGCTCTCGCACCTGGGGCAAGGTGCTGTGCGTGACCCTGATACCGCCAACCTCGATATCACCGTGGTGCGGGACCAGCCCCACCGCGGCCATCAGCAGCGTTGTTTTGCCCGAGCCATTGAGACCGACCAGGGCCACTCGTTCGCCCGCCGAGATCTCAAGGGAAACCCCGTCGAGGACGGCTTGCCCGTGGTGTTCGTAGCGGACCGTCACGGAACGGCACGAGAGGGCAGGCGGTTTCATGGCAGGCTGCAGCAGCGAAGAAGAACAGCGCTGGCCACCGCAGCGATGGCCAACGCCAGCCCGACCAGGTCGGTTGTGGAGAGTCCGGGAACCCCCCGGCGGCATGGGCCGTTTTCGCAGTAGCCGCGCAACTCCATGGCGGAGGCAATGCGATCGGCACGCTCGAGTACCCGTGGCAACCAGACCCTTGGTAGGGATGCCAGAATCTTGAGTCCCGATCGGCGATTCGACGTTGCCCCGCGCACCGCCATGGCGGCGGCCATGCGGCGGGTTTCGTAGGCCAGGGTGGCGGTCTGATGAACCATCTGCAAAAGGATGCCGGAGACCATCACGGGAACCGGCAGACGAAGCAAGCCTTCGCGCAGATCACTCATGTTCAGCACGGTTACCGTGGCTAGGGTCGAGACCAGCGCGCCCGTGCCTGACGCCAGCATGCCGAGACAAAGCGCAAGCGATGTCGATTCTGTTCTTGAGACCAGCGCCACCAGATAGATGAAAACCAGGCTGGACGAGAGGACTGAAACTCCCAAGGTCAAAGGTGCGCGCAGAGTGCGAAGGCGCGGCCAGCACATGGTCAGCCAAGAAAGCGAAAGCAAGGTCGCGAAAACCGCGCCCGGCCAGGTGGCCGTAGGCGCGATCAGAACGGCCGCGAACACCCCCACGCCGACGAGAATGCGGGCCTGCGGGGCCAGTCTTCGCGCCGGTCCGTGGGCGCAACCCCATATGTCATGCCAGGCGGCGCGCATGGATGGCTATCCCGAGGGCTTGCTGGCGGTAAGGAGATAGTGTTCGGCATCCTCCACAGCCTCGTGCACTTGGTAACCCTCGGCAGTCAGGGTTGCGGCGGTCTCGACCGCCGGATGCAGGTGATCGCCGCGCACGGCTTCTCCAGCAGAACCGTGGATCTCGTTGACCTTGTGCCGGGAGATGAGGTGCCAGATGTGCAGCAAACCACCCGGTCGTAGCACGCGCGCGAATTCAGCCAACGTGGACTGGTGATCCACCAGGTGGGGCCAGACCGAGAAACAGACTATGCGGTCAACGCTTGAATCGCCGACCGGAAGGCTCTCGGCTGTGCCAACGTGCCAGGTCACGCGTGCGTCGCGGATTTTGCCGCGGGCGACTTCGATCATGCGTGGCGAAATGTCGATGGCCACAACCTTGCCCGCCTCGCCGAGGGCGGTGAGGAGAGCGGAGGTGAGATTGCCGGTGCCGCACCCTATGTCCACAATCGTTTCGTGCGGCTTCACCCCGAAATGGGCCAGCCCAGCCGCCATGCGTTTTGCCAGTAGGACAAGGTCATCCCAACCATCCCACTTATCGGCGATGGCGTCGAAATAGGCACTGCGAGGATTCATGAGGGGACTCCTAGGTTGTGGATTGCCGTTTGGAGCGTCGGGCGATTCGTACGATGGGCGGAACCGTTACGAGGTTCAGGACCATACCCGGCCAGGCAGCGAAGAACGAAATCTGCACCAGGGTCTTGGCTGGCAACCCCATAAGCAACGAGTAGCCATAGCCTAGTCCGAGCGAGATAGCCCGACCGAGGATGAGTGCGGCGGCCAGCAACAACCATTCGTTGGCGCGCGGCCAGCGCGTGGCAACCAGCGAGAGCAGCCCCACCATGACCGCCAGCTCAATGGCCATGATGGGCGCGACCGGCGGAACCCAGGGTGGCATGCCGGTGGCTGCGGCCGAGAGCAGCGGGGTCAGGGCCGCGGTGACCGCGGCGGGGGCAGGCCGCACCAGGAACGCGAGCACGAGCAGGGGCAGGTACATGGGCAGAAAAAGCCGCCCTAGATGAACCAGGTGAAAGAGCACGGGCAGCAGCAGCGCCGCCGCGCCGAACAAGCCGGCGTAGGTCAATTCCCTGGGTGATGTGCGAGACACTTCGTCCTCCTTAGGTTCCTATCTTGAGCCCGGCCAGAATGTTGAAGCCCGGCATGGTGTAGTTCTCGACATAGGCGTAGCGGCGGTCGAGGAAGTTCCGCAGGAGAAGATAGGGCTCAAAGCTGGTCGAGGGCTGGCCCTGGGCGAGCCGTTGGAAGCGATAGCGAAACGCGAGATCCATGACGAAGACGTCAGCAATGGGATGGTGGCCGTAGTCGGCCATGTACAGCCCGTGCACCCACTCCCCGCTCAGGCTGCCACGCAGGGCATGTTGGCCGAGTTCATGGGCCGCCTCGATCAGGAAGTTGACCTTCGCTTCAGGATTCTGCCGCGTGTAGCGGCCCACATCCTGCCAGTCTCCGGTGATCGAAGCCGAGAGCGGACCCACGCCTTTCACCGCCACCCGGCCCTCCACGCCGCGAACCACGAAGTGGTCGACGTTGACCACCTCGGCGGATGGCCAGGCTCCGAAATACTTGATCAGGTTGCGCGCGGAGGTCTGGTAGACCGAGGCGGAGATCTCGAAATGCTGGGAAAGGTAGCCGGCGCCCAGGTCGCTGTTCAGCGCGTATTCCGGCTGCAAGTCGGGGTTGGCGGTGGGGTAGGGCAGGTACAGCTCACGGATGGTGGGTTGGCGAAAGTTGCGCGAGATCCGGCCGCGGACCGAAAAACCGTGGCCGATATCCCAGTAGGCCCCGGTCTTGTACAAGGGAACAAAGCCGTATTTGGTGCTGGTGAGGGCACGCGCGCCCAGCACCACGCTGACCCGCGGGAGCGGCCTTACCGTCGCTTGCCCATAGGCCGACAGGTCGGCCAGGCCGCTGACGTCGGGACTCTCGCCAGTGGCGCGGTCTTCCACCATGCCGTCGACGCCCTCGGCGGCCACGCCCAGCAGCAGCGTCGCCAGAGGATGAAGCCGCACATCGGCCTCGCCGATGACCCCGGCCACGGTGTCGCGGGAATAGAAACTGTCGTAGAGGCGGTGCACGCCCAGGTTCAGATAGGGCGTGAGCGAGAGCCGCGCCATCCTGCCGCAATACGCGAGCTGGGCCGAGACCGTGTCGCGCCAAACGTCGAACCAGTTGTGCGGGGTCGGGCTGCTGACCGGTCCGGGATCGGCCCCCACGATGTGCGCGACCTTGTTGCGGATGGTGAGGCGCACATCCGGTGAGATCCGGTAGCGCACGGCCGCGGAGGCCACCAGGCTGTCCCCGCCCGCACCCGGCCGATGCCCGTCCGTCTTCATGGCGGAAAAAGCCGCGGTGGTATCCCAATCCCCGGCATGCGCCAGCAACGAGACGGACTGGCGCATGGTCGCGTAGCTGCCATAGCCGGTGTCGGTCTGGATCTCCATCCCGTCGCGCGCGGGCCAGCGGTTGCGGATGATCACGGCGCCGCCCATGGCGTTGGTGCCGTACAGGGTGGAATCGCCGCCCTTGACGATCAGCACGTCTTTCAGCAAGTGGGGCACGTAGGCGTCGGGGATGGGATGGCCGAAGATGCCTTGGTAGTCGGGAACGCTGTCCTCGACCACAAGGATCTGCGAATTGGGACTGCCGCCCAATCCGCGGATTCTGATGCCACCAGTGGCCGCGTTGGCCACGCCGTGCAGCCCCAGAGCGCGCCCCGGCACATACACATCGGCCGATTCTTGCGACAGGGCATCGAAGACCGTGCTGCGCGTGCTGGCGCGAAGTTTTTCGCCTTGGACCACGGTCGCGGCTTGCGAGCTGTCCCTTGAAAGAGGCCGAGAAGCGGTCACGACGATGTCATGGTTGCTTGGCGCAGGCGGTGCGCTCAGCTCCTCGGGTACCACGGGGGGCAACTCGGTCTCGGTCGTCTCGGCATCCACAGCCCCCGCATCTGCCCAGTCGGCCTCGGCATCGTTCATCTCGACGCCGGCATCCTGCGCTCGTGCTGGCCGAGCCAGGCACAACGCTAAGGTGATCGAGAGAACCAGTGCACGAGGCACGGCTAGTGACCATGCCCGTACGGACCGGGTACCGAGAAATCCTGTTCCATGTCGTCGAGGGTGATCTCGAAGAGATAGAAGCCTCGGTATTCGACGTGTTTGACCGTGACGGTCTGGTAGTTGAACCAGGTGGGGACGGTGTTCACCAGTCCCTCCATCACACCGCCGTCGCGCTGGGACGGTAGGCCGCCGTCGCATGGACACACCCCGGACAGGGTGCCGTCCTTGGCCTGCTCCTGACAGTACTTGGCGGCGTCGTATTTCTGAAAATGCACGTGGTCGCTTCCCGGTAGGCAACGGCCGGGCGCGCTGGTCTCTCCGTTGGCCAACACGGTCTCCCAGATGCACCCGTTGAAGGAGGGGTTCTTGATGAGAAACGTGTCTTGGGTGCGGTTGACCACCGCGACCTCGGGATAGACCAGGTCGCACCCGGCGAACATGGCCACAGCCCCTGCCAGCAACAACCAGCGAACGCGGTTTCTACTCTGACAGGCACTCTGCGTTCTGCGTGCGAAGGGCATAGGGCTGGAAGTTGAACTCGGGCCAGAACGCCAGGATGCGGTTGTAGAGCGCCTCGGGAATCGGGGCCACGCCCTCGGGCGGACACGAGCCCTGATGGTTGGCCAGGTTGATGGCGACGGTACGATGCTGCCCGGTCACGATCTCCTCTTCGTTCTTGCTCGCGATGGGCAGGGCCGCGGCCGGGCTGCAAGTCGGGTCATTCCAGGCGGCCACCATGAGCACGTAGTCCAGCCCGGGTTTCACCGGCAACTCGGCGCTGGTCGCGTCGAGCGCGATGGGACCGAAATCGGTGCCCAGGTAGGATGAGCGGCAGATGGTCCACGGCGGTTTGAAGCTCATCTCGGGGTTGTTGAAGTCGTTCTTGATGGTGGCGTAGGCGACGTCTCCCATGGTGACTTCGCCGTCGCTTCCCGTACCGCTGTCGTCCCCGCTCCCGCACCCCGAGACCGAGACGAGGCTGGCGACGATCATGGCAAAGCTTCCGCGGATCGAAGGCATGTCTGAATTCTCCGAGTATGACGACCGGGGTTGTCGTAATACTGCGGATGCCCGTCCAGGTCAAGCCCAAGTCGCACCTTGGTCCATCTCTCGGCGCCGGAATCGTAGTTCGTGTCGCTTCGCCAAAGCTTCAGCAGCTCTTCACCCACGCCGGCCGCCTGGCCAACCGCGACCAGGGCGTGGGCGCGGTCGGCGAGCGCATCCAGATAGGCAAACTGAGTCTCGGCGGCAGTCCTTTGGGCCACCAGGACCTCGACCAGGGGCGCTTCTCCGCGCTGATAGCTGTAGAGGGTCTTCTCAAGGACCGTGTTGGCATCGACGAGAGTGCCGCTGTCGTAGAGGGCCACCCGACGCGCGGCCGCCTCGAACTGGGTGAGCGCGCCCTGCAGCTCGGCTTGCGCTCGGATGCGAATGGCCTGGAGCTGGCTCTTGGCCTGCCCGTGGGCACTCTCGGCGGCTGCCAACTCGCCTCGGTACACCCGGGAAAATGGAATCGGCACGCTCAGGAAACCGGTGACCAGATCCGCCGACGGGAGGTTGGCGTCGCCGCCCACAGCGAAGTTGTGGAGCCACCCGGCCCCGACGGTCACGTCGACCACCCGCTTGGCGTGTTCGAGGTCGATCTGGCGTTGCGCCTCCTTCAGGCGCAGGGCCGCGGCCCGTACGTCGCTCCGATTGTCGATCCCCGACGTGAGCCCGGCTTGGTCCAGGTTCGGCGCCGGCATGCGCAGCTCACCCTTGGCTTGCACGCGCACGCTTGTCTCTTGACCCAGAAGCTGGGCCATGACCACTTCGGCCGCGCGCTGCTCACCCTCGGCGTCCAGTACCTCGGCCCGGAACCTTTGCATCTCCACCCGCGACTGCACCAGCTCGACCTCGGCGATATCGCCCGCGGCAAGGCGGCGCTGATTTACCTCCACCAGCCGTTCCAGGTGAGATAGCGCGTCTTGTTTCTGAGTGACGATGCTGCGCGCGTGCAGGGCCTCGATGAAGGCGTTTGCGGCCAGGGCCCGCAAGCCCCGAACCGCGTCCGCGTAATCCCAGGTTGCCGCGTCGAGCCCCGACCTGGCGAGGGCGATGCGCGACCGTCGCTTGCCGCCCAGCTCGATGGGCAGGCTGAGCTGCGCTGCTGCGATGGTTGGATTTCCGCGGTGTCTGACGTCGTATTGACTGAGCCCCAGGGTGAGTTCCGGATCGGGGAAGACCTTGGCAACGTCAATCTGGGCGCGCGCAATGTCGAGGGTCGAGCGCGCGACCTTGAGATCGGGGTTCGCGGCCAACACGCGCTGCAGGTAGTCGGCCAAGCCCAGGGATTCGGGCTGCGCTTGCGAGCTTGTGCCGATGAGGACAAGCGAGAGAGCCATTGCGAGGGCGAGTCCATATTTCATGAGTCGATCTCCTGACGGCGGAGCGTGCGGCGCTCGATCAGCAGATAAAGCGCGGGCAGGAGCAGCAGGGTGAGCACGGTGGCGCTCACCAAGCCGCCCACCACGACCGTGGCCAGCGGGCGCTGCACGTCCGAGCCGATCCCGCGCGCCACGGCCGCGGGCATGAGCCCCACGGTGGCGACGGTGGCGGTGATGAGAACCGGCCGCAGGCGCTCGCCCGCCCCCCGCAAAATGGCGGCACGCAGGTCCAGGCCTTCATCGCGGGCCCGGTTGAGCGCGGATACCATGATGACGCCGTTCTGAACGGCGACGCCAAAGAGCGCGATGAAGCCCACGGCGCTTGAAACGTTGAGGGTCATCCCCCGCAGGTGCAGGGCCACCATCCCCCCCAAGAGCGCGAGCGGCACGCTGATCAGGATCAGCCCCGCATGCCTCAGGGTTCCGAAAGCCCCGTAGAGCAGCAGAAATATCAGGGCGAGCACCATGGGAAGGATGACGGCCAGGCGCGCCTGGGCGCGCTGCTGGTTCTCGAATTGACCGCCCCACGCGACCTGCATGCCGGGCGCGGAGCGTACAATCTCGGTGATCTTCGGTTGCGCCTCGGCCAGGAAGCTCGACAGGTCGCGTCCGCGCAGGTTGAGGCGCACGGTCATGTGCCGCCGGTTCATCTCGCGCGTGATGGTGCTCTCGCCGTCGCGCAAGGAGATGTGCGCGACCTGCGAGAGGGGAATGCGCTCGCCGTCAGGCGCGGTGAGCATGAGATTGCCGATGGCCTCGGGACTGCTGCGCGCCGTGGGTACGAAGCGTGCGGTCACGTGGTAGCGCCGCTCGCCCTGGAAGACGGTCCCGATGGATTCACCGCCCACGCCCACCTGAATGAGATCGGAAATCTCGGACACATTGATGCCGAAACGGGCGGCCGTGGCCCGGTCCACCTCGATCTGCAGTTGCGGAAGGGGCGGCTCCTGATCCACGGCCACCTCGGCGGACCCGGGGACGCGCTCGAGCGCCGCGGCCATGCGACCGGCCACCTCGCGCAGAACCTGAAAGTCCTTGCCGAATACCTTGACCACGAGTTCGCTGTGCGCGCCAGCGATCTTGTCGTTGACCATGTCGATGATTGGTTGCGCGAAGCTGACCTTCAGCCCAGCAATGCGCTTGAAGCGACGATCGAGCTCGAGCACCAGGTCAGGCTTGCGCTTGCCGGCGGGCCATTCCCCGTAGGAGCGCAGGCCCACATAGGCCTCGATGTGCGAGGGCGTCCAGGGATCCATGCCGTCGTCGGTGCGCCCGATCTGGGTGACGATGCAGCTCACCTCGGGCGATTCCCGTGTCGCCCGTCGCAACTCGGCCGCCATGTCGCTGGCCTTGTCCAGGGAGATCCCGGGCGGCAGCACCACCTGCAGCCAGAGGGAGCCTTCGTCGAGCTCGGGCAGAAACTCGCGGCCCACCAAGAGACCCAAGACCGCGGCCACGGCCATGGCCGCCACCCCGGTGGCTACCGCCCGACGGGGGCGGTCGAGGAGCCAGGTCAGCGCCCGTTGATAGTGCGTGCGCAACCAACCGCACCAGCGATTGAAGTACAGCCTGCGCGGCTTGCGGAAGGCGTAGAGCGCCAGACCGGGGACGAGCGCCAGCGCCATCAGAATGGCCCCGGCCAGCGCATAGCCGACGGTATAGGCCATGGGCGTGAACAACTTGCGTTCCACGCGTTGGAAGGCGAAGAGCGGAAGGTAGGCGGTAACGATGATGGCGGTGGCGAAGAACATGGGCCGGGCCACCTGCACCGCGGCCTCTCGCACCGTCTTTTCACCCAAGATACCTTCGGGGTGCTGCTCGCGGCTGCGCAGGATGTTCTCGAGAACCACGATGGCGCCGTCGACCAGGATGCCGAAGTCGATGGCCCCCAGGGACAGCAGGTTGGCGGGGATGTTGGTCAGCGCCATCAACACGAAGGCAAAGAGCAGCGAGACCGGGATGGTCAGGGCGATGATGATGGCGCTGCGCGGACTGCCCAAGAAGGCGAAGAGCACCACCAACACCAGCGCCATGCCTTCCAGGAGGGTGCGCGATACGGTGTGGACCGTGGTGTTGACCAGCTCGGTCCGATCGAGATAGGGGACGATCTTGACGTCGGGCGGAAGCAGCCCGCCATTGAGCGCGGCGACCTTCGCATGCACACCCTCCAGGACCTGTGAGGGATTCTCGCCCCTCAGCAAGAGCACGATGCCGGTCACCACGTCGGGGACATCATCCTTGCCGGCGATGCCCTTGCGGGTGAGCGTGCCGAACTGCGGGCGCCCCAGATCCCTGAGGAACACCGGCGTCCCTTTTACCGAGGTCACCACGATGTTGCCCAGGTCCTCCGGGGAGCGGATGAGCCCGATGCCTCGAATCACCGCGGCCTGCTCCCCGCGCACGAGGAGGCTGCCTCCGGCGTTGGCGTTGTTGGCCTTGATGGTGGCGATGACCTGCTGGAGCGAGAGGTTGAACTGCATCAACTTCGCGGGGTCGAGGACCAGTTGGAACTCGGTGGTCTCGCC
Organism: uncultured Myxococcales bacterium; assembly: GCA_964535465.1. GTDB lineage: Bacteria > Myxococcota_A > Polyangia > Fen-1088 > Fen-1088 > Fen-1137. The sequence continues at coordinate 8,113 of CAZHUY010000089.1, read as the reverse complement.
GCCGAAGTTGCTCACGTCTGCGATTCCTGGGACCTGCTTGAGCGCGGGAATCACCTGCCACTTCTGAATCTCGGTCAGCTCGCGCACCGAACGCGCCTCGGATTCCAAGGTGTAGCGGTAGATCTCGCCCACCGCCGAGGTGAGCGGATCGAGCGTGGGAACCGCGCCCTCGGGCAGGGTGGCGTCGCCCAGGCGCTCGCGAATGCGCGTGCGCGCGAAGTAGTCGTCGATGCCGTCACGAAACACGATGGTGATCAGGGACAAGCCGAAGGTGCTGCGCGATCGCATGACCTGCAACCCCGGCAGGCCGTTGAGCTCTCGTTCCAGCGGGATGGTGATCTGTTCCTCGATCTCCTCCGCGGCGTGTCCCGGGTACTGGGTGATGACCTGGGCGGTGGTGTCGGTGATATCAGGGTAGGCTTCCAGGGCAAGCGTGGTGAAGGAGTAGTACCCGAAGACCCCGAGCAACAGGAAGGCCACCAGCACCAACACGCGACGGTGCAGGCAGACGGCTACCAGGCGCTCGATCACGGGAACACGATGGTATTGAGGGTGGCCACGCGCTCCCCCGCTGACAGCCCACGCGAGATGCAGATCCCATCCGGGAGGGTTTCGCCGGGTTCGACCGCCCTACGCTCGAAGGTCCAGGGCGCCTTCTCGACGTACAGGTAGCTGCGATCACCGCGCACCTGAAGGGCGGTCGTGGGGACGACGATCTCCGGGGCCTCTTTGTCGCGCAGGATCACCCTGGCGAACATGCCGGGCTTGAGGCGCCCGTGCCCGTTCGCCAGCTCGATGCGCACGCGAACCGTGCGCGTTGCGGTCATCAGAACTTCGCCCACGAAGGCCACCCGGCCGGTGAAGTGCTCGCCGGGATAGGCCGCGAAATCGATGGCGGCGTCCTCGCCCACCACCACGCGTTGGATGTCCTTTTCGGGCACGTTCGCCGTGACCCAAATAGTCGACAAGTCCGCCACGGTCATCAGCACCGCGGCCGGATCATTCTGGTATTCGCCGGGCGCCACGTTCAGGTCGATGATCCGTCCCGAAACCGGCGCCCGCACCGTGACCGGGCGCCCGACCAACCCGGGATTGATGCCCAGCAGACGCAGCCGGGTGGTGGCCCGGTTCATCTCGCTCTTGGCCACGTCGCGCTCGGTCTCCGCCTGTTCCAGGTCGCGTTTGGCTCCAATGCCATGTTCGCACAGATCCTTTTGGCGCGCATACGCGCGCTCGGCCTGCGACACGGCGGAACGCGCCTTGAGGAAGTCGGTCTGCGCCGCCACCAGGTCAGGCGAGTCCAGGGTGAAGAGAGGCGTTCCCTGCTTCACCGCTTCCCCGAGGCGAACCAGCAGCTTCACCACCCGGCCGGGCATGGGTGGCGAGACCTTGGCCATCTTGGCCGGGTCGGCCTCCGCGGTCGCCGGGACGTTCAGCTCGTGGCGAACAACCATGGGCTGGATGGTGGCCACCTGCAATTGCTGGCGGAGGGGCGACGGCTCGGGAACAAACAGCCCTTCGGGTGAACTGACAAACGTCGGTGTGGGCTCCCCGGACGCATGGGAACCGTGGTGTCTTTGGTGTCTTCCGCAGGCTCCGACGATGGGCGCTGCAAGAGACAGACACGCGGCAAGATGACCGATTCGGCGAAGGTATGCGGCTCGGGCGACATGAATAGGACCATGGAGATTCTGAGCACTCTGAAGCATGGCAACCGACCTTTGAGGTCCTCGAAAAGAGGGCATGGGGAATTGACAAACCGAACACGCAAATTCGCGCTGGCGTGTTGGGCGCTCTGGCCATCGAAGATCGGAATCACGTCCGACGAGCGCGCGAGATGCTTAGCCGAAAGGCTTGCCAAGGGACATTGGGGCCAATCGGTCTCTGTCGACCGGTTCCAGGGAGGACAGCCGATCGGTCGACCGGGGCACAGCGGGCCCGCTCCGCGTTCTCAGCAGCCCGAGGGTGGCGAATTCTTGGGCGCGACACGCAGCGTGTCCGTGATTCGGACGGCGACGTCAGCAACCAGCCGTATCGGGGACAGGGAAAACGGAACCGGGGTGGCGATCCGAGGGCCAGCCCGAAAGACAAGGTGAGCGGAGAAGTTCGAGCTCAGACACTCGACCCCATTGCTCCCAGTGTTCTTGTTCGCGCCCAGTCCGGCCGGGCTGGACGCGCGCGTGAGATCGAGCGGCGGAATCGCCCGGCCCTGTGTTTCGGCCTGATCCTCTATGCGAAGGTGCTCAGCGCAGAAGACGTGATGGTGGCCGGCGAGCGCCTGGTGCATCTGCGGCAAGACTGCGGCAACGGCAACCCACAGCACGCACTGGACGGCCAGCGCTCTTGTGAGGGAATGCAGAAGCTTCGTACGCATGGCGAATGTCGTGAGGAGTTGAAACATAGGTGCATAAGGCTGTCAAGGCGAGCTGTGGTGCCCCTTGATAGCGAAAGGCCTCTTCCTTCCAAGAGACTCGTCTGTTCGTCCCGCCTGTCGCAGGATGGGACATGCGACTTGGACATGCCACCCTCCATCCTTTAGTCTCTTCAACGACATCTGACGGATGAACTCGCGGCATGGCCAACAGCTTCTCATTCGATGCGCTCCCGGACGGCAGCCTCGTTCTGTCGTTGGACGGATGCTGCATTCAAACTGCGGCAAGGCAGGCCCATCGTGACTTGGTCGCAGTCCTGCTCGAAGGGGGAGAGAGACCTGCCCGATACGGCGATCTCGTCACGCTTCTTGAAGAGTTCCTGAATGGGACTGACTTCTCAGCCTTGCGCGCTGGCCGTCCGGAACTGGCTGGCGGCACACGCTGCCATGTCAGGATTGTCCGCCGCGAGGATGGTCGCTTGGGTTGGGAGATGGCGAGGCCACGATGACAAAAAGGCGCAATGTCGATGTGCCCGCTGTGGCGCGAAACGTCGCCACCGACGCCATTCTCGAGAGCATCTCCGACGGCGTCTTCACCGTGGACCAGGATTGGCGTGTCTTGTCGTTCAACCGCGCCGCCGAGCTCATCACCGGGATCCCTCGCGACGAGGCGATTGGCCGACGTTGTTCCGACGTGTTTCGCGCCAGCATGTGTGAGAGCGAGTGCGCGCTTCGGCACACCATGGAGAGCGGCGCGCCCGTGGTGAACAAAGCCACGTTCATCGTCAATTCAAGCGGAAAACGCCTACCCATCAGCGTCTCGACGGCCCTGCTGCGCGACGAATGCGGCACCGTGGTGGGCGGGGCCGAAACCTTCCGCGATCTGAGTGTCATCGAGGAGCTGCGCACCCAGGTCAGGGGACGATTTCAGGTCGGGGACATCATCAGCCGCAGCCCCTCGATGCGCCGGTTGCTGGATGTGCTCCCACGGATCTCGGATAGCGAGAGCACAATTCTCCTGCAAGGCGAGACCGGAACCGGGAAGGAGATGTTCGCGCGGGCGATTCATGGGCTGAGCCCACGGCGGAACGGTCCCTTTGTCGCCATCAACTGCGGGGCGCTCCCCGATACCCTGCTCGAATCGGAGCTTTTCGGGTACAAGGCCGGGGCCTTCACGGGGGCGAGCAAGGACAAGCCCGGCCGTTTCGCACTGGCGCGCGGAGGAACCTTGTTTCTCGACGAGATCGGTGAGGTGAGCCAGGCACTGCAAGTGCGCCTGTTGCGCGTGCTGCAGGAAAGACGCTACGAACCGCTTGGCGGTACCCGCAGTGAAGAAGCAGACGTGCGCGTGGTGGCGGCGACCAACCGGGACCTCGCTGCCCAGGTCAACTCCGGGGCTTTTCGCCAGGATCTCTATTATCGCATCAAGGTGATGAAGCTGGACCTACCGCCCTTGCGGCGCAGGCGAGAAGACATCCCGCTGCTCATCCAGCACTTCATCGATGCTTTCGATGCCCTTCAGAACAAGCGCGTGAGTGGTGTGAGTCCCGATGTGCTAGCCGTGCTGACAGCCCACGACTATCCCGGCAACGTCAGGGAACTTCAGAACGTCATCGAGCACGCGTTCATGTTGCTCTCCGAGGGGCAGATCGAGCTGGAGCACCTGCCTACCGAGTTGGTTCCGGTGACGCCCGCCCGCGCGGAGAAACGCAAGCTGCTGGAGACGATGAACGCCATCGAGGCGCGCGCCATCCGCGAGGCCATCGAGCGCAATGGCGGCAATCGGCTGGCGGCCGCTCAGGACCTCGGCATGCACAAGAGCACCCTTTTCCGCAAGGTGCAGCAGCTGGGCATCGACTTGCCGGAGCAGGACGGCCGTTCCCGTTCGGGCACGAAGTGAACCCAGCCCGATAGAGAGTCTCTTTCCTCGGCTCCGAACACGCCGTTCAGTCGCACGAACGCGACCCTGCCATTCGAGGGAAGAGCGCTCGGCCCGTGGGAACCGTCGTGATTCCATCGCCGACATTTCAGGAATGACGATTGCAGAGAGCAGGGCTGGTCATGAACAACGCCCTCGAAATGGATGCCATCGCCAAGGCTGGCGATCTGGTTCGGGCAACGACCCTCGGCGCCCTGGGTTAGGCAGCGCACCATGGAGATCTTCAAGGAATTCACTTTCGAAGCCGCCCATCGCCTGCCCAACGTCCCCCCAGCGCACAAATGCGCACGCCTTCATGGCCATTCCTTCAGGGTGCAAGTGCATGTGCGTGGTGAGGTCGGCGTCGAGTCTGGCTGGGTGACCGACTTCGCGGACCTGGGTGCGGCCTTTGCGCCCCTCCTGGCAGAACTCGATCATCACTATCTCAACGAGATCGAGGGGCTTTCCAATCCGACCAGCGAGAACCTCGCGCGTTGGCTTTGGACGCGCTTGGCACCGAATCTCCCTGGACTGGCCAGGATCGTCCTGCGCGAGACATGCACCTCGGGCTGTGTGTACGAGGGGCCGGGCAGATGATCACGAAGCCCCGCACCTTGACCAACCTCTGGATCGACCTTGCGTCCCTGGTGGTCATGCTCGGCCTGGCGGCAACCGGCGGGCTGATCTATTTCGTCTTGCCCGCCGGGAGCGGGCGTTTCCGAGAGCTGCTCGGCTGGAACAGGCACGACATCGGACAGGTCCACTTCTATCTCGCCGTGGCCACCATGGCACTTCTGGTGCTGCATCTGCTGCTGCACTGGAGGTGGGTCTGCGGTGTTGTCGCCAAGGCGCTCGGCCGCGGCTTCCCGTCCCAGCGGACCCGGACCGTCTGGGGCGTGGGGCTGCTGCTTGGGATCACCCTCATCCTTGTCGGAGGACTCTGGTGGGCGTCGCGCATGGTTCGGACGATCCCCTCCGACGCTGGAGGACGCCGCCGCGCTGGGACCGAGGGACTGCCGGCTCCTTTGTGTCTAGCCATGAACGTCGCGACCGAACGAAGCACCATGAAAGGAACGGTTGAGAATGCCTGATCCCCTGACCCCATACGGCAACAAGCCGATGGTGACGCCCATAGCTCAGAGAGATCGGCGCCGCGTGAGTTGTCCTTCGTGATCCCCCATTTCGAGCAACCCAAGATTGCCCTGGGCCCCATCACCATCCACGCCTTCGGGGTCTTGGTGGCGACCGGCATCCTACTGGCCTTGCGCCTCATCCGCCGTCGGGCCCCGGGCCTGGGATTGGACCCGGTTCTGGCCGAACGATTGGCGATGCGCATGGTGGTCGTCGGGTTCATCGTGGCCCACATCTTTGACAGCCTCGCCTATTACCCAGAGAAGGTTTGGGCCAATCCCCTCAGCCTGCTCTTCATCTGGCAGAGCTTCAGCTCTTTTGGCGGCTTTCTGGGCGCCATCCTGGTTGCCATCCGGTTCGTGCACCGACAGCGCAAGGGACACGAAGGATGGCGCTATCTTGATCTCATCGCGTGGTCCTTCCCGCCCGCTTGGTTGCTCGGCCGATTGGGCTGCACCGTCGCCTACGACCACCCCGGGGTGGAGACCACATTCTTCCTTGGTCAACGCACCTCCGACCATCTCGTTCGTCACAACCTCGGGTTCTACGAAGCCCTCTGCATCATCCCCATCGTCGTCGTCTTTCAGTGGGTCGCGCGTCGGAAAGCATGCCAACCAGGCTGTCTCGTCGGGCTCCTGGCTCTCTGCTACGCGCCGGTCAGGTTTCTCCTCGATTTCCTACGCATCGACGACGCTCGCTATTTCGGATTCACGCCAGGACAGTACAGCGCGGTTGTGCTGGCGGTGGCCGGGTATTTGGTTCTGCGAAGGGCGACAGCCTGGGACAAGGAGGAGGCTGGGGGCGCCCCACGTTCTATCCCACCCACCCCTCAGCGAGGAGACTAACGATGTCCGTGCGTCCCATCCTGCTCTACGCGAAGGACGAGCCTGCCCTACGCAGAAAGTGCCGGCCACTCGCCGACCGAGCGCCGGAAGCGAGGCAGCTCATCACGGATCTCAAGGACACGCTTCTTCACGATGGAAGGGGCATCGGTCTGGCGGCGCCGCAGATTGGCGTCCACAAGCGCGCCATCGTGGTGTGCCTGGGAGCGGGGGACGGGAAGAAAGCCGGTCCCCCGATTGGCATCGTCAACCCGGTGATCCTTGAGACCGGGTGCGAGCTCCCGGACTTCGACGGTTGCCTCAGCATTCCTGGCTTCTACGCCGAAACCGTGCGCCCGCATTTCATGCGGGTGCGAGGGCAGGACGAGCGGGGCGCGACCTTCGAATGGACGCTCAAAGGATTCGATGCCGTGGTGGTGCACCACGAGGTGGACCACTTGAACGGCATCCTGTTCATCGACCGGCTGGCCTCACCCGCCGCTCTGGTTTCTGAAGCAAAGCTGGGAGACAAGGCCACGTCTTGAGCTACGTACCCGACCGGACCTTGCCCCGAAACAGAAAGGAGAATTCGGCATGAAGACAAGCGCTCATTTGACTTGCGGGTTGGCGATGCTGGCCACGCTGCTCATCACTTCCGCGGCAAACGCCCAGTGGGGGCGCGGGTGGGGTCGAGGCGCCGGTCCTGGCAACGGATGGGGACGCGGCGGGGGAGGATACGGAAGGGGCTGGGGCGCGGTGGGCCCTGTGGTGCCGGAATGTCTGTTCGGCCCGCGCATGTCGTATTGGCTTGGCCTCACGCGCGCCCAACAGGACGCCATCGAGGAGCTGCGCCTCAAGGCGATGGATGCCGAGCGCCCGCTTGTCCGCGAGCTCGAACGGGCGGAATTCGAGTGGTCATCCTTGATCAATGCGGCGAACCACTACGAGAAGGCCGCGGAAGCCCTGCGCAACAAGGCACGCGAGCTGGAGGCCAAGATCGACAATCTGTGGTCCAACACCCGAGAGCAGATGCTTGCGCTTTTGACCCCTCAGCAGCGGCAGAGCTATGAACGCATGCTTACCTCTGGACCCACCGCGTGTCCCGATTGCGGTGCCGGCTACGGTTATGGAAGAGGACGCCACCCATGCTGGGAAGGAGCCGCCGCCTATGGGCCACGTCCCGGCTGGGGTTGGCGAGGCCGAGGTTGGGGCTGGCGAAGGGGAACATGGGCCTACCCGGCGCAATGAGTCCTTTGCTGACACGCTCTACGGGCAGTTGGTCGCGTTGCAGCCGCCGATGGCCGAGCACGGAGCATCGGCGGGCACGCCTTGCAGACACGACCACTGGGCCTGTGAGGCGGGCGCGACCAGGGCGCAGGTCGAGGTGCAAATGACTTCCATCTGACCGTAGAGGCCCAGCGTGGGCTGCATGTCCGCCGGTACCGAGGGATCGTTCTGGCACCGGTTGTACAGCTCGTGCAGGTTGGCGCACGCGGCCTCGCACGAGAACGAGGCCACGGTGTACGGACACGCGGCGCCTTCTCCGCCATTCCCGGTGGCGCCACCGCCCGACTGCCCGCCGCTGGCGGACTTGCCGCCGCTCTTTGCGCTCCCACCGGTCATCATCGCGCCACCGCTGCTGACCTGGCCGCCGCTGGTCGAGGCACCGCCGGTCGCTTTTGCGCCGCCGCTGCTGAGTTGGCCGCCGCTGCCGACCTGGCCACCGCTGCCTAGGGATCCGCCAGTCCCTGTTGCCCCGCCTGCCGTGGCTCCATTGTCTCCGGAGCTGCAGGCCTCGATCCCTGACAAAGCAAGAAGTCCCATCATCATGGTGATCGCGTACTTCATCTGAGCCCTCCCTCGGCCATCCAG
>CAZHUY010000088.1:0-22758 GCA_964535465.1 uncultured Myxococcales bacterium | reverse complement strand
AGGCCCGCCTGATCCTGGGCGCGGCCGTGCAGCGCTACGCCAGCGACTATGTGGCCGAGCGCACGGTCTCGGTGGTACCGCTGCCGTCCGACGACATGAAGGGCCGCATCATCGGCCGCGAGGGTCGCAACATCCGCGCGCTGGAGCAGGCCACGGGCATCGATCTCATCATCGACGACACGCCCGAGGCCGTGGTCATCTCGTGTTTCAATCCCGTGCGGCGCGAGATCGCCCGCCTGGCCCTGACCCGCCTGATCGCCGACGGCCGCATCCATCCGACGCGCATCGAGGAGATGGTCAGGAAGGCCACGGACGAGGTGGAGCAGCAGTCGAAAGAGGCGGGCGAGCAGGCGGCCTTCGACCTGGGCATCGGCCGGCTGCACCCCGAGTTGGCGCGCGTGGTGGGCAAGTTGAAGTTCCGCGCGGGCAGCGGGCAGAACCTGCTGGTCCATTCGGTCGAGGTGGGCTTCCTGGCGGGGGTCATCGCGGGTGAGCTGGGTTACCCGGTCAAGACCGCCCGGCGCGCGGGCCTGCTGCACGACATCGGGTGCTGCGCGGAACAGGAGATCGAGGGCTCGCACGCGCAGGCGGGGGCGGTGATGGCGCGCAAGTTCGGCGAGCAGCCCAAGGTGGTTCACGCCATCGAGGCGCACCACGGTGAGGTGCCGGCCGAGGACGTGCTGGATCACATCGTGGACGCGGCCAACGTTCTCGCCAACCAGCGGCCGGGCGCCAAGCGCGAGACGTTGGAGACCTACGTGCAGCGCCTGGCCGACCTGGAGAAGCTGGCCAGCGAGTTCGACGGGGTCGAGCGGGCCTTCGCCATCCAGGCGGGGCACGAGGTGCGCGTGCTGGTCGAGAATACCAAGGTCACCGACGAGCAGGCACGCCTGCTGTCCAGGGACATCGCGCGCAAGGTGGAGGCGCAGCTGGCCTATCCCGGCCAGATTCGGGTGGCGGTGGTGCGCGAGACGCGAGCGGTTGATTACGCGAAGTAGTCCACGCCGATAGGGTTACTTTTTTGACTGCGGGGCCGAGCGGGCCAAGATCGGCACCAGCATGTCCAAACACTTAGTTCTCGTGTCGCTGGCGATGACCGGCCTGGCTGCTTGCGGCTCGGGCGACAAAGGCATGACCGTTGACGATTTTGTCGAGGAGGTTAGTGAAATCGAGTGCGCCAGCGTGACCTCGGCCTGCTTGATCACGGAGAGTGAATGCCAGAGAACGCGCCGGGCTCATTGGTCCGATATGGCTCGCAAGGCGGCCATGGCTGGGCGTCCTTTCGATTCGGACAATGCCGATGACTGTCTCTCCAAGGTGAAGTCGGTGTCCAAGGACGTGAAGAAGGGCATGATGGGCATCAGCCCGAAGGACTTCCGCGAACAGGAACGGCTCTGCGACCGCGTCTTTCATGGCCTCGCCCAGAAGAACCAGCCTTGCGGAGTCAGCGCGGATTGCGTTGACGACCTGGTCTGCGACAAATTCTACTGCGGTCGGCGTGTCGAGGTCGCGGCCGGCGCACAATGCGCGAACATCGGCGAGTTCTGCACGGCGGGATACACCTGTGCCGTGATCGGCTCGGGCCCGGTCAGGCAGTGCGTGCCTCGCGCCGCCAAGGGGGCGGTTTGTGATCGCGAGGACGTGTGCCAGGAGACGTTGCGCTGCACGGGCGGCGTCTGCGCCGACGGCTTGGGTGCGGGTGAGATCTGCCAGGCGGACGATGATTGCGCCGATGGGTTCTGCGAGCCCTTTGCCCTCAAGTGCAGCTATGACGTTCGTTTCGCCGATGGCACCCCTGCCTGCAAGGCCTACCAATCGACGAACCCGGTGGCGTCTTCACCGGACGCCGGCACGGACTCCTCAACCGACGCCGGCACGGACTAGCCGCCGTACATGCGGTCGAAGAAGGCGTGCATCTCTTCCAGGTGCGTGCCCACGAAGACGCGGCCGATCTGCGCCGCCAGGCGGGCGAGTGGTGGCCCCGAGGTGGCCAGGCGATCGAGCAAGGCGCGGGCCTGCTTGGCATCCTCGGTGATCTTGCCCTTGTCCGATTGCGAGGCCTGAATCACCAAGGCCTCGACCGCTACCAGACGGCGCGCGCTCTCGGTCTCGCAGGTCTCGAGGATGTTGGCGATCTCGCTTGGCTTGCGCTGCCGGGCCCAGGTGGTGCCCAGGCCGCGGATGGCGGCGGCGCGCACGTCGTGAGCGGGATCGTTGATGGCCTGCTCCAGGTAGGGGCCGGCGGCCTGCGGAGCCCGCTGGGCAAGACGGGCTAGGGCCTCGGACGCGGCGGCGCGCACCGACTCGCCACGCTGGTTGAGGACGCTGGACAGGAGGGCGGCGGTGGCCTCGGGCGCGCCGGTGACGTCGCCCAGGGCCAGGGCACCCGTGCGTCGGGTGTTGGCGTCGCTGGAGCGGAGCATGGCCTCGAACACCGGCAGGACCCGGTCGGGGCCGTTGCCCGATGCCGCGGCCAGGGCGCGCACCGCCTCGGCGCGCACCAGACCCTGCCGATCCTCGGCGCCGGCTTGCAGGATCTCCAGCGCGGGCGGGTCCATGCCGGCCGCGGCCTTCATGGCCTCCAGGCGCAGGCTGTCGTCACCGTCGCGCACCGCCTGGCGCAGGATGCCGGTCAGCCCGGCGCGTGCCGCCACCCGCAGGGAGGCCTGGCGTTCTTCCAGATCGCCCTGCTGAAAGAAAGAGGACAGCCGCTTGTCCAGCTCGCTGGAGTGGGCGCTGAAAGAGGCCCCGGTCTTCGCGTAGGCGATGAGGGCGTCGGCCGCGGCCATGCGCACGCTGCGTTCGGAGTCGTCGAGCAACCCGATCAGTGGCTTGAGAACGGCTTCCTGGGCTCGGCCCGCCAGCGCGCCCAACGAGACGGCCGCGGCGGCGCGCACGCTGGCTTCGTCGGATGACGTGAGCTCGACGGCCATCTTGGCGGCGCCCTTGGGATCGCCCTCGGTCAGGCTGCCCAGGCAGGAGGCCGCCTCGGTGCGCACCTCGCGGTTGGTGTCACGGGCGGCCAGGCGCAGATAGGGCGAGGCCGCGGCTGGGCTCTTGATCGCAACCACGCACAGGGCGCGGGCGCAGGCCGTTCGGGTGGCCGGATCGCCGTTCTTGAAGGCGCGCACCAGGGCCGGCATGACCGCGGCGGCCTTGGTGATGCCGATCTCGCCCAGGCCTTCGACGATGTAGCGGCGCAGGCCCGGCCGCACGTTGGAAATCACCTTGCCCAGCATCTCGGCCAGCACCACCGGTTGGGCGATGGCCAGGCGCAGGGCCGAGTCGAGCCCGGCCCTTTGCACGTCCTGGTTGGGATCGAGCAGGGTTTTGCGTACCAGCTCGGGGCCTTCGCGCTTGAGGTAGCCGTACCCATGCGCCGCCTCGACGCGTACCTCGGGCGAGGGATCGTACAGGAAGACCTTGAGCGGCTTGGTGGCCAGATCGGGTTGTTTGATGGCCACCACGCTCCACAGGGCGGCACCCGTGGCCCGGCCGGCGGGTGGTCCCTTGGTGGCGGCGGCGGCCAACTCGGCGACCTTGGCCGGATCGATGAGGCGCGCGTACAAGGGTAGGGCGGCAGTGCGCAGGCGGGGCGAGGCGTCGGGCATGACCGCTTTTTCCAGCATGGGGCGCAGGTCTTCCGAGACGCTGTTGGTGCGACGGAGGAAGGACAGGGCCGAGACGCGGGCTTCCTCGGGCGCGCGATCGTCCGAGGCGATCTTGGCCAACACGGTGGCCGCCTCGGCCGGGGCGCGCACCGCGATCTGGTCGAGCAGTCCGACGGCGGTTCGGCGAGCCATGCCGTCCGTGCTCCACAGGGCCAGGCGCACGGCATCGGCGGCGGCTGCGGGTGAGCGCCCGGCCAGGTCGAGCAGCGAGGTTTCGGCGAGACGGCGGAAGGAGGCGTCCTTGTCGGCCAGCGCCACCGACAGGATGCTGGCGGTGGTCGCGGGATCAAGGGTGGTGCATTCCTGCAGGACCGCGCTGCGTACGCTGAACGACTGATCGCCGAGGGCGGCGCGCAGGGTGGCCGCATGCGCGCCCTTGCCCTGGCGACGGTCGATGGCGGCCGCCACCTCGACGCCACGCCTGCGCACGTCGGGCGAGGGATCGTTGAGGGCCGCGGCCAGGATTTCGTCCTCGCCGGCGCGGCCGGTCCCCACCACGGCCAGCGCCTCCAGGGCATCCCGGCGCGTGGCCGGATCGGCAAAGGCTTGCTTGAGCGACACCACGCCGTTGGGCTCGCCCAAAAGCACGAGCGACACGCCCCGCGGCACCGGACCCAGACCGTCGATCACCATGCGCAGCCACGACGGGATCCCCGATGCGTGCTGGCTGTCCAGCGGACCCATGGCATGTCCGTTCGCGATGCGCGTGGCCAGATCGGACGAGACGCTGGCGGCGGCGAAGCCGGTGTCGGCCACCAGCGACTTGCGGGTGGGCTGCGTCGGCAAGAAGTGCAGGAAGGCGAGGGAGAGGCGCCCCTTCTGTACCACCACGCGGCTGCCCGGCTGATCACGGGCTGGCTCGAACGACAAGGCAAAGGTGGTGCGCACCTCGAAGATGAGGGCGAAGATCAGGCCAAGCAGCAGGACGGAGATGGCGCCGACCTGCAGAGCGCTGCGCCGGATGCTGCGCTAGAGGGTGGCGGCCTCGTCGGGAGCAAGGTCGCCGCCCAGGTGGCGACGCACGCGGCGAATCTCGGGCAGCGACAGACGTTGGCCCGAGAGGATACGGCGGCGCAGGACGCGGCGAATGTCGTGGGCCGCCCCCACCTCGGTGGCGGCGAACTCCTCGATGCGCGCGGCCAGGCAGGGGTGGGCCAAGGCGTAGCGATCCACCGAGCCCGAGGGGATCTTGCGCAACACCCCGAGCGTGGTGAGGGGCCCCAGGGCTTGCTCGACCACGGGCACGGGCAGGCCGGCACGGGCGGCCAGTTGGTCGGCGGGAAGATCGGCGGCGCGCGCGCTGGTCAGCAAGATGCGCAGCGCGGGTCGGCCCCCACCCACGCGCAGCGCATGGGCGATGAAGTTGTGCAGCAACATGGCCGCGCCGCCGCTGCGTTCATAACGACGCAACGAGGTCAGGCGTGTGTCGACCGCCATGCGGGCCACGATCTGCAGGTCCGCGGGCAGACACCCTTGCTCGCGACACAGATCGCCCGCCATCAGGGAGGCCAGTCCCGCTTCGAAGAAGGTGCCGGTGCCCACCGCGGTCTGTTCGAGGATCTGGGTGGCGTTCTCCTGCGAGAGCCGTCCCAGCTCCATCCACGCGCCCGCCGCCGGGGTCAGGTTGCACGCCTTGTAGAGCAGGTCCAGGCGGTGAAAGGACCCACGGTCGACGCAGAAGAGGAGGCGCAGCCGCGGTCCCGCCTTGTTGCAGACCTTGGTGAGGAGCTGGGCCAATTCGCCAAGCACCGCGTCCTCGCCCGGTTCGGCCGCCAGGACGGTCTCCAGGTGGTCGAGGATCAGGAGAGCGCCGGCGTTGGAGTTCTGGGCCAGGCGCACCAGGTAGTCGGATGGACCGTCGCCCGGGGCCGGCGGTTCGCCCCGCACCCGCCCAGCGGCCTGCCACAGCTCCTGCTCGATGTCGTCGTAGCTGCTCAGGTACACGCCGACCACATCGCGCTTGGCCAACACCGGCAGCAGACCCGCGCGCAGCAGCGAGGTCTTGCCGACGCCGGACTCGCCGGTGAGGGCCACGACCTGGTCGCCTTCTTTGCAGACCAGACGTTCAAGTGTCTGAATTTCATCCGCGCGGCCGAAGAAGAGCGCGGCGCTGTTTTCGTCGTACGGAGCAAGCCCCCGGAAGGGGCCTGGAGCCGGAATACCACCTACCGACATGGGGAGAGAATATCCGCAGGGACACAGGATGTAAGCAGAAACTTGGCCTGTCCGCGGGAAGGGGCGCATCCGTCGACCGCTGGCGGCAGCTGACCCATCGCCGATTGGAGGCTATATACTGGCTTGGCTTTTCATCATGCTCGATCGGTTCCTGCGACTCATCCTGCGTCTCCTACTCTGGCTCCGCTACCGCATTCGCGTGAACGGGCTGGAGCGAATTGCGTCCCCTGACGGCCGCGGTGTGCTGTTCCTGGCCAACCACCCGGCGCTCATCGATCCCATCATCTTGATGACCGTGCTCTGGCCGCGTTTTCGCCCGCGCGTGCTGGCGGATCGCGTTCAGGTGCGACGCCCGGGGATTCGTTTCCTGGCGCACCGGGCGCGCGCCCTGGAGATCGCCGACATCGCGCGGGATGGTCGCGAGGTGCGCGACCAGGTGGAATCGGTGATTGACGCCAGCGCGGCGGCCCTGCGCCAGGGCGATTCGCTGCTGCTCTATCCGGCGGGGCGCATCTACCGACAACGGCGCGAGGACCTGGGCGGCAACAGCGCGGTCGAGCAGTTGCTGCATGCCGTGCCCGGCGTGCGCGTGGTGCTGGTGCGCACCGTCGGGCTGTGGGGCTCGGGATTCAGCCGCGCCTCGGGCAAGCCGCCCGAGGTCTGGCCGGTGCTGCGCAAGGGGATCTGGGGGTTGCTCAAGAGCGCGTTGCTGTTCGCGCCTCGTCGCCACGTGGCCATCGACGTGATCGAGCCCGACGATCTGCCGCGCGGCGCGGACCGTGTGGTGCTGAACCGCTACCTGGAGGACTTCTACAACCGAGGCGCCGGGGGCAGCACCTATGTGCCCTATTCGTTCTGGGAGGCCGGCGGAGTGCGTTGGCTGCCCGAGCCGGTCAGCAGCAGCGAGCCCGGGGTGGCGCGCCGGATCCCGCCGGCGACGCGGGCCACGGTTTTGGAGCACCTGCGCCAGTTGACCGGAGTGCGCGAGATTCACGAGGGCCAGCGCCTGGCCCATGACCTGGGCCTGGACAGTCTGGTGCGTGTGGAGATCCAGGCCTGGGTGCAGAGCGAGTTCGGCTTCGCCCAGCCCGACGTGGACGCCATGGAGACGGTGGGCGATGTCATGCGGGCCGCTGTGGGTGAGACGGTGGGCAAATCATCGAGCGAGCCCAAGCCGGTCGCGCACACCTGGATCAACGCCGCCGAGACCAACCCGGCACCCAAAATGCCGGCGGGCGACAGCCTGACCGGCGTGTTTCTGAGCATGGCGCGCAAGTTCCCCAAGCAGGTCATCATCGCCGACCAGCAGAGCGGCGTGCGCACCTACCGCGACCTGGTCACCGCCATCTTGCTGTTGCGGCCGGTGTTCGCGCGCATGCCCGGACCCTACGTGGGCATCATGCTGCCGGCTTCGGTGGGGGCCTGCGTGGCCACCATGGCGGCGCTGTTCGCGGGCAAGACACCGGTGATGATCAACTGGACCACCGGGCCGCGTGGGGTGATGCACGGGCTGGACCTGCTCGACATTCGTTGCGTGGTGACCGCGCGCAAGTTGGTCAGCCGCCTGGAATCCGAGGGCTTCGCCGGCACGCCGGGCTTCGCCGAGCGTCTGGTGTTCATCGACGACATGGCCAGGAAGTTCTCGCTGCCAGCCAAGCTGGTGGCCGCCCTGCGCGCCCGCCTCGGCGTGGTCGGAGTTTTGGAGGAGGCGCAGGCGCCCGAGGTGGGCGCGGTTCTGTTCACCAGCGGGTCCGAGAGCGTGCCCAAGGCCGTGCCCCTGACCCAGGCCAATCTGCTGGCCAACATTCGCGACGCCCTGGTCGTGATCCCCCTGCAGTCGGACGAGGCGCTGTTGGGAATCTTGCCGCCCTTCCACTCCTTTGGGTTGACCGTGGATCTGTTGCTGCCGCTCATGTGCGGTCTGCGCACCGTCTATCACGTCAACCCCAACGACGGCGCCACCCTGGCCTCGCTCATCGAGGTGTACCGCGCGACTCTGCTGGTGGGCACGCCGACCTTTCTGGCCGGCATCGTGCGTGGGGCCCAGCCTGGGCAGTTGGCCAGCCTGCGTTTGGCGGTGACGGGAGCGGAGAAATGCCCGCCTCACGTCTACGACGCCCTGGAGCGCTCCTGCCCGCAGATGGTCGTGGTCGAGGGCTATGGCGTCACCGAGTGCTCGCCCGTGGTGTCGGCGAATCTGCCGGCCAAGCCCAGGCGAGAGACCATCGGTGTGCCCATGCCCTCGGTCGAGCACGCCATCATCGATCCCGAATGCGGCAAGCCCACGCCGTGCGGCCAGCGGGGGATGCTGCTGGTGCGTGGCCCCAGCATCTTCGGCGGCTACATCAAACACGATGGCCCGTCGCCCTTCGTGTCCTACGCCGGCAAACAATGGTACCGAACCGGCGATCTGGTCAGTGAGGACGCGGAAGGTATCCTGACCTTCTGTGGGCGGTTGAAGCGCTTCGTGAAGATCGGCGGCGAGATGATCCCGCTGGCCGCGGTGGAGGCCGCGCTGGAAACCAAGTGGCCCTTGTCCGAGGGCGCTCCGGGGCCGCAACTGGCGGTGGACTGCACGGCCGACGAGGAGCACCCCGAGCTGGTGCTGTTCACCACTTTGGACATCGACCGTGAGCAGGCCAACAAAGCCTTGCGCGACGCCGGGCTATCGCCGTTGCACAACGTGCGCCGGGTGGTGAAGCTGGACGTGGTGCCGTTGTTGGGGACGGGCAAGACCGACTACCGCGCGCTCAAGGCCATGTTGAGCGAGGGCAAGGCGGCCCTGTAGCATCAACCTCGACTGACCCTGTCAGTCCGTCGTCGCATCTGCCCAGACCCGCATTCTCGATGGGGAACGAAGACCATCGCTTCATTGTCACCGGGGTATCGAGCGTGGAGGTCGACGTGCCTTGCAGGATGTCGGTGATGCGCTGGTCGGTGTTGCTCAAGGTGTAGTCCTTGATCTGGTAATTACTCTGGCGCGCGGGGTCAATTGCACTGTCTCCCGATCAATGTTCGGACCGGTGCGTTCGGATCGACTGCTGCGCGCTTTCCCGGCTCGTCGTCGGCCGGTTCCTCGGGGATAATGCCAGCCAGGTTCATGCACGACTCGCGCGCCGGCGGGCCGCCGCCCATCACAGCCCAGTTGGGACCGACCAACACGGGCAAGACCCACCGCGCGGTGGAGCGCATGATGCAGCACCAGACCGGGATGATCGGGCTACCGCTGCGCCTGCTGGCCCGCGAGGTCTACGACCGGGTGAGCGCGCGGGTGGGGGAGGGCGCGGTGGCCTTGGTCACCGGCGAGGAGAAGCGCATTCCGCCGCGCCCGTGTTACTGGGTGTGTACCGTCGAGGCCATGCCCGAGCGGCGCGACGTGGACTTCCTGGCGGTCGACGAGATCCAACTGTGCGGGCACATCGAGCGCGGACACGTCTTCACCGATCGACTGTTGAACTGGCGCGGGGTGTACGAGACCTGGTTCATGGGCGCCGACACCATGCGGCCCATCGTCGAGAAGCTGGTGCCCACGGCTGTCATCGAGCGGCGGCCGCGTTTTTCCAAGCTGTCCGGGTCAGGCAGCGTGCCCCTACGCGGCTTGCCCCCGCGCACCGCCGTGGTGGCGTTCTCCACCTCCAGCGTGTACGAGCTGGCCGAGCGGCTGCGGGCGCGACGGGGTGGGGCGGCGGTGGTGCTGGGCGCCTTGTCGCCGCGAACCCGCAACGCTCAGGTGGCCATGTACCAGGCCGGCGAGGTCGACTACCTGGTGGCCACGGACGCCATCGGCATGGGTTTGAACATGGACGTGGGCTGCGTGGCCTTTGCCGAGCTGTGCAAGTTCGACGGCCGCAAGATTCGTGAGCTGGACGAGGCCGAGCTGGCGCAGATCGCGGGACGCGCCGGCCGCCATCACAACGACGGCCGCTTCGTCACCGTGGCGCCGCTGCCGCCCTTGCCCGCTGGCATCCAGCGAGCCATCGAGGATCACCGCTTTCCTGTCCAGCGTCGGGTGTTCTGGCGCAACCGGGATCTGGACACCAGCTCGGTCGAGACGCTGGTCGCGTCCTTGCGCAAGAAGCCCTTCGCCGCCTGCCTCGAGCTGCAGGACGACGCCGACGACGAGCGCGCGCTTCGGCGCCTGAGCGAGGATAGCGAAGTCAAGGCGCGCACCCGCGACGCCGAGGGGGTCGAGCTGCTGTGGCAGGTCTGCCAGATCCCCGATTACCGGCAGCTGCAGCTCGACGATCACTTCCAACTGCTGCGCGCGGTCTTCATGCAATTGCGCGGGCCGCATCACCGCCTGGGCAACGACTGGATCGCGGCGCACGTGGATCCGCTGGACAACATCCAGGGCGATATCGAGGTCCTGCTGGCGCGTATGGCCTTCATTCGAACCTGGACGTACATCAGCCATCACGCCGCGTGGCTGGATCAGCCCAAGTTTTGGCAAGAGCGGGCGCGCGCCATCGAGGATCGCCTGAGCGATGCCCTGCACGAGCGCCTGGTGCTGCGCTTCGTGGACCCCAGCGCGCGGCGTGGGCGTGCCCGGCGCACCGGCACCCTGGCCGATCAGCTCATGGCCCTGTCGCCGACTTTTGCGCCGGAGACCGAAGCCGTGCCCGACACGGCCCGCTGGATCGACGAGCTGGTCGAGGCCGACCATCAACGCTTCTGCGTGGATCAGGGCGGTCGCATCGTCGACGGCCAAACCGTGCTGGCGCGGCTGGGGCCGGGGCACGATCGCTTGCACCCCGAAGTGACCGTGATGGTCGACGATCTCGACGCCGGGCAACGCCTGCGGCTGCACCGGCGTCTGCTGGCGTGGACGCGCGACTGGGTGGCGCAGCTGCTGGCGCCGCTGCGCGACCACGGCTGGCAAAACCTGGGGCCCGCGGCGCGCGGGCTGGCCTATCAACTGGAACGGGGGCTGGGCACGACCCTGGTGGCCGACGCCACCGATCAGGTGAGGCAGTTGAGCCCCGCCGATCGCCAAGCTCTGGCCCGGGCCGGCGTGCGCGTGGGGCGCCATGCGGTCTTCTCCACGCCGCTGCTGCGCCCGGCGGCCCTGCGCGACCGCCTGATCCTGTGTCAGGCCGAGATGGGCCGGGGGCTCGAGTTGTTCCTGCCCAACACCACCTCGTTTTTGCCACTGGACGAGGTCAGCGACGACAGCTACGCCGCCATGGGCTTCCCGGTCATGGGTGGCCGAGCCATCCGCGCGGACCTGGTCGAACTGGTGAGCAAGCGCCTGGCCTCGGGGGCGCGTTTCGCCGAGATCGCCAAGCATCTGAGCTGCCACCCCGACGAGGTCGTCCCCTTGCGGCGTGCCCTGTTGCCCGAGCGTCGAGCGGCCCGACACTGAGCTCCCTGCTTCCCGGTCTCGTGGGCGTCCGCCCGATCGCCTCCGGCACATCCGCCCTTGGCTAACGCGGAAAGGTGAGTCATGACTTCTACAAATGGCCAAGCAAACCAAGATCGAGCAGACGACGTATTCAGATCGTGAAGCGCGTCGCATTCTGCTCGAAGCCTTGCGCGGGCAAGGGGGGCAACTGACCAAGGCGGACGCGGTCGCCAAGTCGGGTCTGCCTGTTCCCGTCACCGAGCAGGCCTTGGGCGATCTGCTCAAGGAGTTCCGCAGTCACGTCGCGGCCACCGAGGAAGGCGAGCTCATCTATCAGTTCGATCCTTCATTCACCCGGCGCGACGCGGTCCCCTTCTCGGAGAAGCTGGCCAAGCTGGGGCGCGCCGTGTGGAAGGGCTTCACCTTCCTCTTCAAGATCTCCATCGTGACCACGCTGGTTGTGTACTTCTTGGTGTTCGTGGCCATGCTGCTGGCGCTGCTCTTCGCCCGACGCTCGGACGATCGCGACGATGGTGGGCACGTCGATTTCGGCTGGCCGCTGTTGTGGATGTGGGGCTGGGGACCCGTGGATGACCGTCGTTATCATCGCCGGCGCTTGACGCCGCAGAAGCCGCTCTACAAGAAGGTGTTCGAATTCGTCTTCGGCCCTCCCAAGCCGCCCGTCGATCCCCTGGCCGAGGAGAAGGAGATCCTGGCGTACATCCGCCAAAAGAACGGGCGCATCTCGGCCCTGGATCTGGTGGAGCTGATGGGCTGGGATTTCGCGCGCGCCGAGGAAGAGGCCACGCGCCTGCTGGTCAACTACGGCGGCGAGCCCGAGGTCACCGACGACGGCGTGGTGGTGTATGCCTTCAAGGAGATCCGCAAGACCGCGGCGCCTGGTCAGCCCGAGCCCAGCGTACGGCGCGCCTGGGAGCGTTTGGAGGCCAAGCCGCCGCTCACCGGCAACCCCACCGGCACCAACGTGGCCATCGGTCTGTTCAACGGGTTCAACCTGCTGGCGCCTTTCTGGATCGTCCCGGCCTTCGAGGCTCAGATGGCCGAGCGCTTCGCCGGCCAGGAATTCCTGCTGCACGACTATCCCTTGCTGTTCTCGTCGATGCTCTTCGCGGTGCCGCTGGGCCGCTGGGTGGTGGACAAGTTCCGCGACCGCGGCCGCAAGAAGCGCAACGCGCGCAAGCGCCTGCTGCAAAGGGTGTTGGTCAGGCGCGGGCAGGCCGCTCCCCAGGAGGCGCTGGCGCCCGAGACGGAGCTGGCACAGGTTCTCGACAAGGAGCTGGTGGCCTTGGGCGGCGACATCGAGACCGATGCCAACGGGCAGATGCTTTACTCTTTCCCAAGAGTCCGTGAAGAGTTGGCGGCCATGGAGAAGGCGCGCGCGCAGGCCTCGACGCGGGAACGCAATCCGGGCGCCATCGTATTTTCGTCAAAGGATTAATTCGCTTGGACACCATCGTTCGCTGTTTGTTGGACAAGGGCCGTGCCCGCGTGGTGGCGGCCATCACCACCGATGCCGTTCGCGAGATCGCGCGGCGCCATGGGCTGACCGGCACGGCCGCCGTCGCGTTGGGACGTGCTGCCGGCGCGGGCCTGCTGCTGGCCACGCTGACCAAGGACGAGGAACAGGTCACCTTGCAGGTCATGGGCAAGGGGCCATTCGGCTCGGTGACCGTGGACGCGCGATCGTCGGGCAAGGTGCGCGCCTACCTGAAGCACCCCAAGGCGGTCGAGTGGAAGGGCGAGGGCGTGGGCACGCGCATCTCGCTGGCCGACGCCATGGGACGCGAGGGACTGGTGAATGTGATTCGCGACCTGGGCATGTCGAAGAACTTCGCCGGCCAGACCAAGATGGTTTCGGGGGAGATCGACGAAGACGTGGAGAGCTACCTCAAGGGCAGCGAGCAGATCGACAGCATTCTTCGCTGCGACACCTTGCTGGACGGCGAGGGCCTGGTGGCGGCCTCGGCCGGATTCCTGGTGCAGACATTGCCCCAGGCCGAGGGCACGGCGCTGGTCGAGTTCATTCGCCAGAGCTTGGACGTGAATCGCTTGTCCCAGGTCTTGCACGAGGGCCGGCCGACCGACGCATCGGACTTGGTCAAGGCCATGCTGGCCCCTCTGCAGAACGAGCTGGAGATCCTGGACAGCCGACCCGTGAGCTTCGCCTGCCCTTGCTGCCGCGAGCGCGCCGCCAAGACCCTGGAGATGCTGCACGAGGAAGACCTGAAGGAGATGATCCTGGAAGACAACCAGGCCCAGGTGACGTGCAATTTCTGTGGCCAGCAGTACACCTTCAGCGAAGGCGAGTTGGAGCTGATCCGAAGGAAGCGCGCGCCCCAGCAGCCGCCGAGCTGACGCCTTGGCTCAGCTTTCGCCCAGGTTCATGAAGAGCATCTGCGTTTTTTGTGGTTCGAGTCCCGGGGCCGATCCTGCGTTCGTGGCCGGGGCCCAGGCGCTGGGGCGCACCATCGCCGAGAGCGGACGCACGCTGGTGTACGGTGGCGGCAAGGTCGGGTTGATGGGCGCGCTGGCGGATGCGGCGCTGGCCGCGGGCGGAAAGGTGATCGGCGTGATCCCGCTGGCCCTGGCGGTGAAAGAGGTGGCCCACCAGGGGCTGACCGAGATGCGCGTGATGGCCAACATGCACGAGCGCAAGGCCATGATGGCCGAGCTGTCGGACGCCTTCGTGGCCATGCCCGGCGGGCTGGGCACCTTGGAGGAGCTGTTCGAGGTGTGGACCTGGGCGCAACTGGGATTCCACGGCAAGCCCTTGGGCCTGCTGGGGGCCGGGGACTTCTTCGCGCCCCTGCTGCAATTCATCGACAACCTGGTGGCGCAGAGGTTCGTGCACCCCGAGCATCGGCACATGGCGATCCTGGAGCAGGATCCGGCGCTGTTGCTGCAGCGGATGGCGCGCTACCAAGCCCCGCGCGTGCCCAAGTGGCTCGAGCGCGTGGGGGAATGAAGGTTCCAGGGGCCCGGGTCAAGGTTCGTAGCAGCTCGAACGCCACTCGTTCCGTGGCAGGGTGGCGCCGACCAGGGCGGCCAGGGGCGGGTCGTAGGCCGCCAAGGCTTCCGGGGAATTGGCCGGGAGTCTGGGGTTGGTGCCAAGCCAGGCGGTGCAACCGGTTGCCCAGTAGTCCTCCGCGCTCTTGCTGGCGACCGTGTTGGCCCACAGGTTCTGGCTCATGGCCGCGTCGTAGGCCGCGCGCGCCTGGCTCCTGAACTGGGGATCAATCTCGACCAGCGCCAGCAGGCGCACGCTGTAGGCCAGGCGCGAAACCAGCGCCGAGGTGGAGGGATAGATGTCTTCGGGAAGACAACGCAGATTGGCCTCGTCGCACGACGTGACGGGGCGTTCGGGCGTGGCGCTCACCGCCCGGTAGGTGTTCCAGTCGGTGGCGGGGAAGGCCTGGTAGAGATCCGTGTACTCGGGGATGTCGGTGATCTTTTCGTCGGTGGCCAGGACCGCCACGTGGTGCCGTTGGGCGGCCAGGGCCTCGCGCACGTCCGGGCGGGTCGAGACGAAGTTGCCGGTGATGCGGCAGGCGCGTGCCAGCGCCTCGTCGCTGGTCTTGTTCGACGACACGACGGGGGTGCCGAAGCCGTCGAGGTACTTGGTGTAGAAGGGGTCCAGGCCCAGCTCGTCGGGCGGCGCGCTGGGTGCGTGCGCGCAGCCGGCGAAGGGCGTGTGCGCGCCCATGTTCAGGGTCTCGCTTTCGCACGCGAGGGCGGCCAGGGCCGCTGCGGGTACCAGCCACGCTCTCAAGGCGCCTTGGCCTCGCCAGCACACGAGGTGTTGATACGGGCCACCAGGGGCGAGCGCGGCCAGCGTTCAAGGAAGCGTCGGGCCTGCGCGCGCGCCACGGCGGTGCGGCCCGCGGCGCACTCGAGCAGGACGCCCGCGGCGGCGCGTTCCTGGGCGAGCTGGGCCGCGGGGTAGCGTTGGTCGTAGTCGGCGAGCAGGCGCTCGGCGCGGGCCACCTCTCCGCGCTTGGTCGCGTCGCTGATCTGGGTCATGAGGGCCAGCTCGCCCGACAGATCGGAAGGCGCGGCCGCTACCGGGGCGCGACGGGGCGCTGGGGCGCGTGGCCGCGGGGGGCTGGGCTGCGGCTCGCTGGGGAGCACGCTGGGCGCGCTGGGTGGGGCGGGAGCCGCGGCGGCGGGCACGGGTGCGGGTGCTGGGGCGGGCGTCTGCGCCGAGACGATCTGATGTGGCGACGTCTTGTGGCCCGAGGTGGCCACATGGGCCGCCGTGGTCCCGACCGCGGCCAGCAAGGCGACGCCGGCGGCCACTTTTCCGACCATGGCCATCGCGCTGGAGGTGGCCAGCAGGGGAGCCGCCACCCCGGCCGCCAGCTTGACGTCGAGTCCGTTGCGCACGCGTGCACGTTGCGCGTCGCTGGGATCGTGCGCATCGCGCGCCGCCGCGATCAAGGATCGCTCCTCGGGCTTGAGTTCTATGTCCCTCATGGTGGCTCCCTCCGATAAGACAGGCTGTCGCTACGCAACTTGGCGAGCGCGTTTCGAAACGCCAGGCGCGCCTTGCGCAAACGCCAGTAGGCGGTGTTGAGGTTGATGCCCAGCTCGGTCGCGGCCTCGGGCACGCTCATCTGTTCCACGTCGATCATCAGGAAGATGGCGCGCTTGTCGTGGTCCATGGGCGCCAGGGCGCGTTCGAAGAGGGCGGCGGCTTCCCGCTGGGCCAGGATTTCGGCGGGACCATCGGCGAGACTGGGCGTTTCTTGCAGGGCGATGGGATCGTGGCTGGGCAGCAACCAGGCCAGCCGGCGGCGCTGGCTGCGGCGGTGATTCTGGGCCACGCGCAGCGCGATGCCGAACAGCCAGGTCTCGACCGACGAGCGCTCCGGCTTCCAGGTGTCCCAGCGGCGGTGCACGACCAGAAAGACGTCCTGCGCGGCGTCCTCGATGGCGGACTCGGCGATTCCGAGGCGGCGCAGGTTGCGCCAGACGAACGCCAGGTGGGAATCGAACAGCTGAGAGGCATCGAGTGCCTCCGCCGCGGCGGCCCGCGTGGCCTGTGTTCCCAGGGATGGCGGCATCTTTTCCATTGGTGAATGGCCGGTGGCCTGCTGTTCCGTGGCTAGAACCAGCAATCGAATCCCAGGCCGAATCGAAGGCTGAAGGCGGCCGGGCGGTAGACACGGCCCAGCCCCGCGATGGCCAGTTCCGGCCTGCCGCCCAAGCCACGCGCGTCGGCGGCCAGGCGCAGGCGCGTGGCGGAGGTCAGGCGGACATGCACGGAGGGCGCGAGCGAGGCTTCGAGCCAGGTGCCACTGGCCTCGCCGGGTTGGGCGATTCCGGCGCTGCGGCCGTGCAGGCGCGCCAGGGCGCCACCGACACACAACGTGCCCCCGAAACGTCGATCGGGAGACGTGGTCGCGCAAACCTGCAACGCGGAATCCAGGCGGTAGAAGGACGCGGTGGCACCCGTCCACAGCGGCGTGTCCACGGTCTGGGGCAGAAACCCCGCGACCTGCAGCACGGCCAGGAAGTTGCCCCTGCCGTAGAAGAGGTGGAGGCCCAGTCCACCGGCCCAGCCTGGCAGCAGGCCCTTGGCGAGCAGGGCATCGGCGCCCAACCCGAACCCGGTTCGTGGGGGAGGGGCAGGAGGTGGTGGAGGTGGTGGGGGCGGCGAAGGCGAAGGAGACGGTGCGGGCGGATCGACGGACTCGGGATTGATGAGCATGGCCAGGATCAAGGCCGCGGCGTCTCCCAGTTGCTGGCAGTCCGGACCCGTGAGGACGCGCTCGCCCGTGGTGTCTCCCACCACCGTGCGCAGCGAGAGGACGTAGCCCGCGGGATCGCGGCGGATCTCGCCGCTGGCCCCAATGGGCCCTGCCACGGACCGTTCCACACCGGCCAGGCGCCGACGAATCTCGGCGAGAACGCTGGCCTGATCAGGACACCCGGTCGGAGCCTGCCAGGACAGGGTCAAGGCATGATCCTCCGCGCGGGGAGGTTCGCCTTCCCCGACGGAGACCAAGGTTGCGGCTAGGCACGCAAGCGCTCCGATCAAGGCCCCACGGTCCCAAATTCCGGCGGGGAGATCAATAGCCGGCAGACCGAGGGCTGCCCGTGAGTGTGAGCGGATTCGCGGCGGGACGCGGACGAGCGGATCGTATCCGTGAAACCTTTGCCAGACATCTGGCTCAAACTCGGTAAGGGGGCAAAGACATGAACATGGGGATACGCAAGACGTTGGCGATGGATTACCAGCAGGCGCTGGATCGTCTGCCCGAGGCTCTGCGCAGCGAAGGCTTCGGCGTGCTCACCGAGATCGACATGCGTGAGACGCTGAAGAAGAAGCTGAGCGTGGAATTCCGCCGCTACAAGATCCTGGGCGTGTGCAACCCGCCGCTAGCGCACCAGGCCCTGAGCGCCAACCTGGAAGTGGGGGTCATGCTTCCGTGCAACGTGGTGGTCTACGAAGCCGAAGGCGGCGGCTGCGTGGTCGAGGCCGTCGATCCCACCAAGACCATGGCCGCCGGCGATCCCGCCCTGGCCAAGCTGGCCGAAACCGTGCGAGGCAAGCTAGCCGCAGCGTTGGAGCGCATTTAGGCCAGGGCCGCCGAGCGCGTCAGGGCTTGCGGCGGCCGCAGATGCAGGCGAACGGCACCGGGCTGGCGAGATGCCGCGTGTTTTCCTCCTGCCCGTTCTGGGCGGCAGAATTGGCGCCTCCAACCTGCCCGCCGGTGGTCGGGTGTCGTTCTCTCGACAACGGCAAATGCGACAAGCTCACCGCGTGCACCAACACGCCTGGCGATCGCACCTGCGACCCCTGCCCGAAGGGCTACACGGGCACAGGTGTCACCGGCTGTGTGGACCAAAACGAGTGCGCGACCAACAATGGGGGCTGCCGGGTCCAAGCTCGGGCGGCGAGGTGGTGCTCTTCAACGAAGACACCGAAGCGCGCACCCAGCAACTCGTTATCGCCGTCGTTCCCTGAGCGCGGGCGGACACGTTCCAGGCTGCTCGGGCATCTTATCCCCGTGTTCGCCCGGTGCGTTGCGGTCCGCGATCTTCCGGTAACCGCTTTTTTCAGGATCCACTAGGCTCTGTGCATGGCCACCAGCAACCCCACCATGCCAAGTCCGAAGATGCCGGAGCTGGGAAACGGCTCATGGCCGAACGCCACCGCGCCTCGCATGACGAGCGGCTCATGGCCGAACGCCACCGCGCCCCGCATGACGAACGACTCATGGCCGAACGCCACCGCGCCCCGCAGGACAAGCGGCACCTGGCCAAGCGCCAGCGCGCCCCGCGCGACAGGCGCCTCATGGTCGAATCCGAGCGCGCCTCAGGTGGGATACGGTGCCTGGCCCGATCTGCAGGCGTCGCCGCCCTACTCGGATGCAGGGCCTGCCGTGGCCGCTCCCATGCCGCAACCCGTGGTCAAGGCGGCACGCAGGGGGCGTGCGATGGTGGCCTTGTCGCTGTCGACGCTGGCGCTTGGTTTGGCCGCCGGTCCCTTGTTGACCGAGCACGCCGACCGGGGACTGGAGCTTGGACTCCAGTGGCTGGTGAAGTGGACCCCCAACTTCCTGCAGCCCTACCTGCCGAAACCTCTCGAAGCCAGCACGCCGTTGCTCCAGGGCCCGGAGGTGGCGCAGGCGATCTCAGCGGCGCCGCGGGATGTTCCGCCTGTTCCGATAGCAGCGAAGCAGCCTGACCCCACCCCCGAGGTGGTCCCGCAGCCCGTGGTGGCGAAGGCACCCGAAGTGGTCACGGCGGCCAAGACGATTCCTGCCGAGCGCCGACGGGAGCCGTCCCGGTCACGCAAGGCACGCGTCACGCGTGGGCGCACGGCTTCGTTGGCGATGGCGGAGTCAGCCGCAGTCACGCCCGCTGCCAAGACCACCCGGCGTGGGCGCAGCGAGCCGATTGATCCCTTCGCTCCCGACGAGACTGGCGCGAGCAAGGCGGCGGCGACCGCGCGTCCGGCCAAGGTCGCTGCGGAGCCCGTCGCCAGCAAGAGCAGGCCCGCGAAATCGGGTGACACGCTCGAGGATTTGATGGCCGGCGCCGCGAGCGCAAGCCAGGCCAAGGACCACCGCAAGTCCAGCAGGGACATCGATGCCATGCTCCAGGACGTGCAGAAGAGTCACCCCACGCCACGACCCGCGCGTGCCGAGCCGGAGTCCCTGCCGTCGCTGACCCCGTCCGACATCGCGAAGGTGATGGGGGGGGTCAAGGCCGGCGCCAAGGCCTGCGGTAGACGATTCGGAGAGAAAGGGGTGGCCGACCTCAGGCTCACCGTGGGAAAGAACGGCAAGGTCGCCGACGTCGCCGTGCGGGGCAAGCTGGCCGGGTTGTCGGTTGCCGAATGCATCTCCCAGGTGGCACGGGAGGCCTCGTTCCCCCCCAACAGCGGGCTCAAATTCAACTACCGCCTTGACGTCCCCTGAGGCGAGGCCGCGCGGGGGCGTGCCCTCAGGAATCCAGCAGCTCTCTCAGGGCCTTGGCCATTTCTCTGCGTGTGAAAGGCTTCTGCAGGAAGGCGAGCCCAGGCTGCAAGATGCCCTCGTTGGTGACGAGATCGGCGCTGTATCCCGACATGAAGAGACATTTGAGGTTCGGGATCTCCCGGCGGAGCTGATCGGCCAGGGCGCGGCCGTTCATCCCGGGCATGATCACATCGGTGGCCAGCAGGTGGATGGCTCGGCCGTGTTCTCGTGCCAGTCGTATGGCCTGGGCAGGCTCGCTGGCGGCCAGGACAGAGTAACCGAGACCCTGGAGCATGCGCTGGCCCATCTGCAAGAGCGACAGCTCGTCTTCGACCAGGAGGATGGTCTCGCGGCCCGTGAGATTCGGGGCCTGATCGCCTGCGGGTGGGGCGGCGCAGACGGGGCGCGCGTGCGCCGGGAGGTAGATTCTGAAGACCGAGCCGTGCCCGACCTTGCTGTGCACGCCGATGTGTCCGCCGTTCTGCTTCACGATGCCGTGGACGGTCGATAATCCCAGGCCTGTGCCTCGCCCGAGCTCCTTGGTCGTGAAGAAGGGCTCGAACAACCGGCTCACGGTCGCCTGGTCCATTCCGCATCCATTGTCGGAGACCGTCAACAACACGTGCTCGCGGTGGTCCGAGACGAAGGGGCTGCTGGCCTCTTCGTCGGCGCGGACCCGAGAGGTGGCGATGTCGATGTGCCCCACGTCTTTGATGGCGTCGCGGGCGTTGATGCACAGGTTGGCCAGGATCTGATGGATCTGCGTCGGATCCATGTGAACCGTGGCGATGCCCTGGCCCGGGGTCCAGCGAAGCTCGATGTTCTCACCCACCAGGCGGCGCAGCATCTTGAGCATGCTCTCGACTGTCTCGTTCAAATCGAGGATCTTGGGCGCGATGGTCTGCTTGCGAGCGAAGGCCAGGAGCTGGCGGGTCAGATCGGCGGAACGCTTGGCGGCCTTGTGGATCTCTTCCAGGTTGGCAATCACGGGGCTGGAGGGTTCGATTTGCTCTTCCGCCAATTCCAGGTGCCCCAGCATCACGCCCAGCATGTTGTTGAAATCGTGAGCCACGCCGCCCGCCAGACGGCCGACCGATTCCATTTTCTGCGCCTGGAACAGTTGCTCCTGCAGCGCTACCCTCTCTTCCTCGGACTTCTTTCGCTGGGTGACGTCGACGGTGAACCCGGCCAGCATGACGGCGCGGCCATCGACGAAGATGGGGAACTTGGTGGTCTCGTAGACCCGCCCGGCCAACTCCTCCACCACATGCTTCTTTCGGCCTTCGCGCATGATGCGCTTGTCGTCCTCCACCATGGTCCGCGCCAGGTCGGAGGGAAAAAGCTCCTCCATGCTCTTGCCCAAGGCCTTTTCCACCGGCATGCCCAACATGCTTTCGAAGCTGCGGCTGAGATGCAGGGCTCGCGCCTCGGCATCCTTGAAGAAGAAGTGAACGGGGCTGTGCTCGAGAAAGGCGGAGAAGATGGTCTCGTTCTCGTGCAGGGCTGCTTCGGCCCGCTTCATGTCGGTGATGTCTCGGTAGAGAACGATGTAATGTGAGATCGTCTGGCCGGGCTGTTCTCGCACGGGCTCGATGATGATGCTCAGGTGGACGTGGCCGGTCTTGGTCGAGTGGCACGGTTGGGACGGCTGGGCGGCATCGAAGTCAACGAACGCCTCGTAAGTGATGGCATGACCTTGGAGCAGGGACGCGCGGTCTTCCTGGGTGATCTGCGGGTCATCGAAGAGGCACTCGCCTTTGATGTCGGACGGTTCGCAGCCGAAGATGGCGCGGCACTTGGCGTTGGCCTCCAGCCGATGCCCATCGGCGTCGCAGATTTCTATCCCGATGGGCGCGAGGTCAAAGATCGCCCCCGCGATTCGCCTAGCCGCGACGCTCCCGCTCTGTCGAACCATGGCCTCACGGATTTTACACCATGCACTGATAGTCTGCTTGACTAGGCCGGCAGCACCGGGGAACGGCGATTATCGGTTGTCCGTCGTGGCCTTCACGAACTCGGAGGTGTGGTTGTTCAACGTACCCCACCGGGTCGTTTGCCAACGCGCCCGGTGGGCCAGATAGAACCCGGCGCTGTCGCGCACATAGCGCCAGGCCATGGGGCGTTGGTCCTTCACGTCGCGCTTCTCCAGCGGATCGGCCGCTGTGTCGAAGAGGGTCTCCTTGCCGCCGTAATCGACGATGTAGCGCAACCTGGCCGAACGGAGCGAGTAGCTGCGGCCATACTCGGACGGCACCACGCGTGGTACCCAGGGGCCCTGGCGCAGGATGAGGGGCAGCAGGCTCTCGCCCTGCATGCGCGGCTCGGGCGGCAGGCCCATGAGATCGAGGATGGTGGGGGCCACGTCCACGTGGCTGGCCACGACCTCGGCAGGGATGCGCGCGGCCTTGAGGCCAGGCGCCCACAGCACGAGCGGCACCTGCGTGACCTCGTACCAATGGCCGTAGGCGTGGCCCAGGCTGCCGTGCTCGAAGAAGCCCTCGCCATGATCGGCCATCAGAATGATCGCCGTGTCGTCGGCGACGCCCCGTTCTTTCAGGCCGTCCAGCAGAGTGCCAAAGCAGCCGTCCATGAATTCCAGCTCGCCTTCGTACAGGCCGCGCAGTTGTTGCCAGCGTGCCGGGGTCATGGTGATGCTGCCCTTCACGATGGCGGTCAGGATGACGCCGTCCGGGCTCTTGCCGATGGCCGGATCGAATTCGCCCTTCACGTAATGTTCGGTGATGCCCGGGTGATAGATGTAGGCGGTGTGCGGCTCGAAGGCGATGGATGACAGGAAGAAGCGTTTCCCGGCTTTGATCTGATCGTCGGCGAAGCCCAGCATCATCTTGATCAGGGTGGGGCAGCCTCCACCCTTGCCTTCTTGCGAGGGCTGGTGGTACGCGGTCCACCTGGACGCGGACTTGAGTCGGCCCATGGCAAACGAGTTGTCGCCATAGTAGCCGGTGGCGATGTCGTGGCCGGCCAGGGTCGCGCTGATCATGGGTGTCCCCGGGTTCAACTTGGCTTTGTCCCCCAGAATGCCGTTGCTGCGTGGGTGAGTGCCGCTCTGGATGGTGGCGTG
>CAZHUY010000087.1:11169-22764 GCA_964535465.1 uncultured Myxococcales bacterium | reverse complement strand
CTCGGCTGCCGGGGGAATGACCGGCGGGAGCAGCGACGCTGTCGATGCGGGGACGAAACCGCAGGACGCCGGGGCCGACAAGCCGCTCGAGAACCCCGATGTCCCCTTGGACACCCAGACCGACCTGGACGGCTCTCCTGACACCAGGCCAGGGCCAGAGGCGTCCAGGCCAGAGCCCGCGCCAGAACCGGGACCGGACGCACCCCGGGACATCTCGCATGATAGCAGGCCGGACCGGCCGGATACCGCGTTCGATACCGCGTTCGATACCCAGACCTGCATTCAGGCCTTCAAGAGCAGCGGTTACTCGCTTTCCTCGTGGTCGGATGCGGGGGCCAACGCCTGCAGCGAGTGCAAAGACAACAATGGGAATTCGCTGGAGGCTTCTTGCAGGAGCATGATCGACTGTCTGGTGCCGCTCTGGGTGTGTCGCCCCGGCAACACCTCCTGCTGGATCAACTGCCGCAACAGCGTCGCTGGCGACATGGTCCTCAACGATTGCGTGTCCGCGCTGGTCAACAAGGCCTGTCCCTGAGCCAGCAACCAGCGCTGTCTCGGGCGCCTACGGACGGGGACTGACCTTGAGCTTGGCGAAAGCCTGATTGCGTACGTGTGGATCGGGATGGCGTAGGGCCTTGACCAGGTCATCATGGGCGCGGCGGCCCGGGCTGCGCCGTTCACCGGTTGGGCGAGTTTGCCGGTCGCTGGCGGTTTCCGAGGCCACGGCCGGCGTGGGAGTGGGGGCGGTGGTGGGCTTGGTGGCGGGCTCGGCGCGATCGCTCTTGTGCCAGAAGCGGTAGACCTTCTCGGCGCGGGCGATGTTGATCTTGGCCTCCATCACCAGGTCCACGGCCGTGCGTTGTCGTCCCGTGGCGGTGGGCTCTCGCAAGAGCGCTATCAGATCGGCGTCGCTCCAACGCCCTGGAATGGACGGGGGCATGGCCAACTCGGTGCGCAGGTTCAAGACCTCCGACTCAGGATAGAAGGCCGTACCCATGCGGCCGCGTACGGCGTGCAGGCGGCCTTCCCGTTCGAACTGCCGGATCTTGTATTCGCTGGGCA
Organism: uncultured Myxococcales bacterium; assembly: GCA_964535465.1. Taxonomy (GTDB): domain Bacteria; phylum Myxococcota_A; class Polyangia; order Fen-1088; family Fen-1088; genus Fen-1137. The sequence goes on along the minus strand of CAZHUY010000087.1, from coordinate 21,702 downwards.
GGCCCAGGCAGATGGCCGCCTCGCGTCTGGTCATGTGTCCTTCGCAACCGGCGGGCGGCCGTACCGTCTTGCGTCCTTTGGCTATCACGCAACCCATCGGGGTTGACGGTATACGGTTGATGAGCCCCATCAAGTTTTCTCATCATGCTTGGCAACAGGGTCGCATCGGGCCTGCATCGGGCCTCATCGGGGTTTCATCGGGGCCGCCATCGTGCCTGCCATCAGAGTTATGTGTTGGAAAGCACGGCGGTTTAACCTCAACATGGTCGCATCATCGGTCTTCATGTGCGGCAGACAGACAGCGCCTCGGGACGAGCCGTTCGAATGAAGCGGGGCCGCGTTGACGGTGGTGTGGTGCCTTTCTCGCCGGACTGGTAGGCTTGCCGACAACATGAGGAGTTGGATGAGATCCCTGAGCTGCGCCGTTGCGCTCGCGGCGTTCTTGGCGCTGCTTCCCGGGCTGGCCCTGGCGGGGCCACGCTCGGGGGCAAGCTTCAGCGGCCGGGGCGGTTTCCGATCACCTTCTGGCGCCTTCTCGCGGGGGTACTCGCCGGGGCGGACGGGCTACAGAGGGGGTGCGCCCAGCTTCTTCTTCTTTCCCGGCCTGGGCTGGGGTGGCTACGGCGGCGGGGTAGGGCTCATGGGCAGCTTGGTGGTGTTGGGCGTGCTGGGCCTGGGTGCGCTGACCGTGGTCCGTGCCCTGCGCGGGGCCAATCGGCGTGGCTCTGATTCCATGTGGTCCCAGGATGATCAGGGCGCGGAGCTTGACCGGGCTTTCGTCTACAAGCTGCAAGTCGGCCTCGGTCGGTCGGCGCGACACATCCAGGGACGCTTGGCCGACTTCGCCAGCCAGGGCGATACCTCGAGCGAGGCTGGCCTGGCCGAGATGCTTCACCAAACCGCGCTCGAGCTGCTGCGCGAGAAGGACTCCATTCGTTACGGCTTGGCCGAGGCGAGTGGGCCCATGAGCATGACCAACGGCGAAACGAAGCTGGGGGCGTCCGCCATGACCGAGCGCTCCCGCTTCCAGGTCGAGCGCATCCGCGCCGCCGACGGGTCGGTTCGCCGAGCGCAAGAGGCTGCGTCGGTGGGCGCCGAGGCGCTCGAGTACCTGGTGGTGACCCTCATCCTCGCCACCCGCCTGCCCCTCGACAAGATCAAGGCGGTGGACGACCGGAGCGTCCTCGAGGCCGCCTTGCGCGAGCTGGGATCGGTCCCGGCCCACGCCTTGCTGGGCCTCGAAGTGGTATGGACCCCGGCCGATCCTGAAGATTCCATGACGGAAACTGACCTCATGACCACCTACCCAGAGATGAGGAGCCTATAGACCATGCCCCCCCTTGCCCCCATTCCCCTGTGGCGTCTCGTCATAGATGCGTCAATTCTTGGCGTCGCCGGGATCGCCCTGCTCATCATCGGGTACTACATTTGGGAGCTGGTCACGCCCTACAACTTGCGGCGCGAGCTGCAGGAGAACAAGAACCTGGCCGTGGCGGTCGTGGTCGCGGCTTTCATCCTGGGAATGGCCATTGTCATCGGCGCGGCGTTGATCCTGATCAAGTGACCATGACGCCAACGCTTGATCGCTTCTCAGGCTCCGATTAGAGTCGACCACCGAGGCACGTTTACTCTGATGCAGAAGCTTCTCATCGAGGATGACGAGGGAAAGAGTGTTGCCGTCCCGCTGATTCGTGACGAGATCACCATCGGCCGGCAAGAGGGCAATACCATCAGGCTAAGCGAGCAGAACGTCTCGCGGCGCCACGCGCGTTTGGTTCGTCGCCAGGGGGCGCTGATGCTGGAGGATCTCTCCAGCTTCAACGGAACCAAGCTCAATGGGACGGTGCTGAGCGCGCCGACCTCGCTCAAGGATGGCGACATCTTTCTGATCGGCGACTACCGCATGGCCATCAAGGAAGACCGTGCCAGCGCGGGCATGCCCGCCAGCGCGAAGCCGGTCGTTCCCGAGGTTCGTGATGAGCTGGATGCTCAGCCGACGGTCCCGCTGCAGGTCCCGTCCGAGCCGGTGGCTCAGGCCGCGAGCGCGCCCCCGCCTGGCCGATTGGTGGTGGTGGGCAAGTTCATGGCCGGGCGCGAGTTCGTGCTGGACAGGCCGTCGTTGGTCATCGGGCGCACGCCCGAGAACGACATCGTCATCGAGCACAAGTCGATCTCCCGTCATCACGCGCGCATCGTGCGTGAGGATGGTCAGTACTTCGCCCTCGACCTGGAGAGCGCCAACGGCGTGCGGGTCAACGGCGTGGAGCAGAGTCGGGTCCAGCTGCGGGCGGGCGACGAGATCGAACTGGGACAGGTCTTGCTGCGTTTCGTGACCGACGACAGCGGTGCGGATAGCGAAGCCGCCCTGGCCAACCAGAAGAAACGTAAGCTCCTCATGGTCGCTGGCGGCGGTGCGGCGGCGCTGGCCTTGATCCTGGTCTTCGCCCTGTCGGGGGGAAAGACGCAGCCCACGCCTACCCCGCCCGTGGCGGTCAAGCCCACTCCGGCGCCCGCGCCGCAGCCGCCTCCTCCCCCTCCCCCTCCGCCGAAGGAGCCTTTGCCCGACCTGATGGCCGCGGCCAAGGCGGCCCAGGACAGCGAGAACTGGGACGAGGTCATCCGGATCACCGGCAAGGCACTCGCGGCCTATCCCGCGGCCAACGAGCCGGTCGAGGTGCGGAAGTTGGCCGAGGGTGAAAGAAGCAACGCCGAGCGATTCGCCAGTGTGAAGCAAGCGGCCGAGGGGCTGGACTACGAAGTCGTCGCCCGGGACGCCGCCGAGATCGCCGAGGGCAGCGTATACAAGGAACGGGCTACGGCGCTGGAGAAGGCCACACGCACCGAGTACATCAAGCAGCACTACGACACCGCCTTCGCCAAGGCCAAGACCGGCGAGTGCGATACCGCCAAGCAAGAGGCCGAGTTGGTGCTGGCCGTGGAGACGGGCCACAAGCAGGCGCGCTCCATCGTCAGTCGCTGTGCCGCCCTGGCCAAGAGACTGGCTGCGCAGGGTGAGGCCATGAAGAAGCCTGCCGCGACCAGGCCCGTGGCCTTGGCCTCAGCCAAGTCCAAGCAGCCTGCGGCGCCCGCGGCCCCGGCGCAGCCCGATGTCGATCCCGATAAGCTGATTCAGCAGGCGCGCGATGCCTGGTTGCGAGGGCAGTACGCGGTGGCCATCGATGCCGCTCGTAGGGCCTTGCGGGCCAAGCCGGGCCTGTCCAGTGCCTACCAGATCATCGCCATCTGTTCGTGCTCGCTGCACGATCCTGACACCGCCTATCGCGCCTACGAAAAGCTGGACGAGCGTAACAAGCAGCTCGTGCGCTCGGCCTGCCAGAAGAACGGGATCAGCTTCTAGCCGCGTTTTCGGCCCGGCGCACCCAAGCGATGCGCGCGAAGGGGTATGAAAGAAGGCCAGGCTTCTCCGGCCCCGTGCTACAATCCTGAGCCCAATATCATGTCGGAATCAGGGCCGCATATCAGGTTGGTCGCAGCAGTCATCGAGCGCGAGGGTCGCTACCTCATAACCCAGCGTCGGCCACAGGCTGTCCTTCCCGGGTTATGGGAGTTCCCGGGTGGCAAGGTGGAGTCGGGCGAGGACGACGAGCAGGCGCTCAAGCGCGAGTTACAGGAGCGCGTGGGTGTGGATGTGGTGGTCAAGAACCGCATGGCGCAGCGGACCCACCGCTACGAGGGCTATTCGGTGGATCTCACCCTTTACCAGGCCCAGATCCTGCCTGGCCAAGAGCCCCGGCCTCTACGCGTGGCGGATTTCCGCTGGGCCGCTTCGGAAGACTTCGAGAAATACCCGTTTCCCGCCGCTGACCAGGCCACCACCGACGTCCTGCTCGGCTTTAAACGCTGATCGAGGAGCTGGTGTCAGAGGCTCCCGTCGCTTGCCGGGGTGGGGGAGCAGAACTTGGCGTCCTGGCTTCCGTCCTCGAGTAGGACCTTGCTGCCGTAGGTGTCGGCGGCCTGGCAGCTATAGGCGCCGCGACAGTCGCCATCGCCGCCGCACTTGTCGGCGCAGTAGCGACGTTCGGAGCTCGCCGGCACGCAGACCTTGGTGGGAGGGACAGTCCCGGCCCCTCGCGTCACGCACACCTCGTTGAACGATGCGCACGGCTGCTCGTCGCACGGGGTGGTCGAGAATTTCTGGTCGAAGAAGCGGACGCAGACCGATTCCGAGGGGCAGGAGTCTTCGTCGCAGCCGTCCACGGTGCAGTAGCCGCCGGGTTGCGAGAGGTCACAGATGCGCGTCCCGTCCTGTTGGCAATCGATGTTGGTGCTGCAACCGTCGCCAATCTTCTTGCCACAGCCGGAGGAGGCCAGGCCGGCGACAAGGACGGTCAGAAGGAGGTGGGTTCGATTCACGGGGCAAGTATGGGCCACGATTCCTCCTGCGATCAACGCAAGACCGCCCCGATGTCATGGTCAATTGGCGGCGAGGCGGTCCGAAGCATTGGGGGAAAGGTTCTTACCACGGGCGGCGGCCGCGGTATGCTGGGACGTGATGACGGGTTATTTGGCCCTGGGAGCCAACCTGGGGGATCGGCGGGCCTCCCTGGCCGCGGCCGTGCAGGCCCTGGACAAGGTCGACGGCATCCGGGTCACGGCGGAAAGCCGAGTCTATGAAACTGTCCCCGAAGGTCATGCAGCGCAGCCTCTGTATCTGAACAGCGTGGTGCGGGTGGAGACATCGCTGGATGCGACACGTCTGTTGGAGGCGTGTTTGGCCATCGAACGCACCCTGGGACGGGTGCGGCCTGCCGATGGCAGCAAGGCCGCCCGGCTCATCGACATCGACGTGCTGCTCCTGGGTGACCAGATCGTCAGCCAGCCCGGGCTGACCCTGCCCCACCCGGCCTTGCTGACCCGACCCTTCGTACGCATTCCTCTGGCCGATGTGGCCTGTCCGGGCCTGCGCCATCCCCAGAACCGGGAGCCTCTGGATGCCTGCAGCCCGCATCCAGATGTGCGTCTTTGGTCAGGCTAGCAGGCGTCTGATTCGGCGTATCCAGCGGAACAGGCCCCAGCCCCGGTAGGCCCAGTGCAGGGCCCGGGCCGGTCTCATGACCACGACGATCAGACCCGCCAGGAGCAGTAGGCCTTTTTGGGCGAGCACCTGCTTGCCGAGAGAGATGCTTCGATCGGCCAGCCAAAGCACGTCTCGCTGGCTCGCCAAGGTGGCCCTGACCTGCTCTCGCTCGCTGCGTGCCCGCTCGAGCAATTCGCCGCGCCGACTTCGTACCACGGCCAGGGACTGACTCACGAGTCCTCCAGGAGCTGCCTGTCCTTGGCCAGAACGTCCTTGGTTTCGGCGAGGGCGGGTTTGCGCCCGCGCGCCATCACGGCGAGCACCACCGCGCACACCAGGCCCAGGCCCAGGAAGAGCCCACACAGCAGCCCCAGAATCGCCAGGCGATCGGTGTTCCAGAACAGGACCACCAGGAAGACCGAGAGCAGAACCGTGCCCAGGCCCAGGAAGAATAGCGTCGCCGCTCCGAGCACCAGCAGCCGGGTCAGCCGAATGCGCTCTTCCTGCAACTCGGAGGCGAGAATCCCGATCCGCGTTTCGGCCGCGGCGACCAGGGTTGCAAGAAGATGGCTGGCTGACCCGAGCAGCCCACGGCTCGGAACCGCGGACAACGGTTCATCTGCCATGGAGGATTAGCGGCGGCCGAGGAGGAGTCCGAAGAGCAACCCGACCCCAGCGGCGATACCCACCGACCTCCAGGGGTTCTCGTGGACGTAGACATCCGTGGCACGGGCGGCGGCCTTGGTCTGATCGAGTGCCTTGTTCTCGACCGCGACCAGCTTGCCCTTGGCCTGGTCCAGGGTCTTTTGCAGTCTGTCCCGGACGGCCGCGGCCTTGTCGCCAGCCTGGCCCGCCGTGATCTTGAGCAGCTCTTCGGCGTCGTTGATCACGATCTTCAGATCGGCCACCAGCTTGTCCCTCGTGACGATATCCGAACCATCCATGTGAACCTCCTTGGCAGTTATTACCAGATGTCCGTTCTCCCGACACTTGGGCAGTCTCGCGGGCGGAAAAACGACTGGTTGAAGCTACCCCGCGGCGACCTTCAAGGCAACCACGCAGGTCTTGCGGTCGGAGCTCACTCCTCGGGGGGCGATTCGAACTCGACCTTGATGTCCCATTCCTTGGCGATCCATTCGAGCATGCGCGACTCGCGGCCCTCGATGGTGTCGCTCATGGCGGCGTCCAGCACGGCGCCGTAGATCAGCTCACGAGCTTCTTGGCGGGTGATGGTCCGCAGGAACGTCTGAGCGGCCTCCTCGTCGGGGAAACGTTGGTCCACCTCTTCCACGGCCTTGCGGTACTCCTCCTCGCCCAGGTCTTCCACGATGGCGTCGATTTCGCGCTGTTCATCCTCAGTGACGTGGCCACTGGCCATCACCACGAACTCGAGCAGAGTGGCCAAGGCGATTCTCTCGTCTGGGTTCAGTTCACGAAGTTCCATTTTGCGCTCCCGTATCGATCTTACACCATCTCCGTCGCGGGCGGCCACGAGGCTTGCATCGAATCGAGAATTCGCGTGAACTGCCGATGTGGCCCACACACTCTCGAAGAAAGCCAGAAACATTCTCATCACCATGGGCGATCCCTCGGGGATCTCCGCCGAGGTCGTCGTCAAAGCCTTCCTGGCTCTCTCGCGCGCGCAGGAGCCGCTGGCGCGGGAGGTCCTAGCCCTGTTGCGGCGACAGCGCGTGAACCTCTCGGTGGTGGGCGACGCGGGCGTGCTGCAATTGACGGTGAGGCGTTTGAAGATCCCGTTGAGCCTCGTCGAGGCCCGGGATTTCCACGAGGCTTGGGTCAGCGACAGGGGGCTTCGGCTGTTTGCCCATTCCGCCATCGATATGCGTCGTTTTCGTTTTGGCGTGCCGGCCTACGGTCGCGAGCAGCTTGGCTACCTGGATTTCGCCATCCAACAAGCACGGCGTCGGCGCATCGAGGCCATCGTCACGGGCCCCGTCACCAAGGAGGCGGTGGCGGTCGTGGTGCCGGATTTCCTGGGCCACACCGGCTACCTGGCTGAAAAGCTGGGCGCGCGCCACGAGCGCATGGCCTTCCTCACCCCGGACTACCTGCTGGCCTTGCAGACCACGCACATGGCCCTGGGCGAAGTGCCCCGCCACATCAAGCCGGCCGCGCTGCTTACGTCGCTGCGCATGTTGGACGAGGCGGGTCGCGCGCGCTGGGGAAGGCGCTTGCCCGTGGCGGTGCTGGGGTTGAATCCACACGCGGGCGAACACGGGTTGATGGGCGACGAGGAGGAACGCGCGATCAATCCCGCGATGCGACGGGCGCGCAGCCAAGGCATCGCCTGCGACGGACCGTTCCCCGCCGATTCGTTCTTCATCGAGCGGGTCAAGAACTACAAGCTGATCTTGGCCATGTACCACGACCAGGGGTTGATCGCGGTCAAGCCTGCCTTCCCGCGGGTCTCGGTCAACGTGACCCTGGGCTTGCCGGTGGTGCGGACCTCGGTAGACCACGGCTCAGGCTACGACATCGCGGGTCGGGGCAAGGCCAGCGAGACGAGCTTGCTGTGCGCCATCAAGGCAGCGTTGGAGCTGATCAAGCCGTTGCCCGGGCGAGCCCGAAGGACCACAAGCTAAGCCGCCACGGGCGCTACGCCACCGAAGCGAACAGGTTCGACCAGGCGGCGTGGATTTCGGGGGCTACGGCGAACAGGCGAGCTTCGATGCGGTTGGCGTCGCCCTCTGGTTCGCAACGCGCGACCACGGCCCAGACGTTGAGTGGTTGTTTGGGTGTATCCACGCTGAAGCGGATCATGCTGTTCTCGCGGATGCTGATCCTCCCGACGAAGACCAAGCCGTCGCGCGTGAGGAATGTCCCCTTGCAGGGAACGCTGCCGCTGGAGCGCAGCAGGCTGACCCTCAGCTCGACCGGCTTGTAGGGCGGCGCCAGCGCACTGGGCGGCCGGGCAACCTGGCTTGGCTCGACCTGCTTCTCGGCCTCCGGCTTGGCCGTGGTCTCGTCGATGGCGCTCACCGACGCCGCCACGGTCGACAGGATGGTGACCATGTACTCGGCTTCATCCGCGCGCACAGGGGCCGCTCTCATCAGGGTGCCCGTGTTGGGATGAGGCTCTCGCTCCAGAGCCTCGCACAGCTTGTCGGCCGTCGACACGATTTCGATCATCTGACGGTGGATGCCGGACGTCTCCGGGGCGTGGTGGTTGGCGATGACGGCGCACAGAAGGGGCGAGAGGTTCCAGCGCTGGGCGGTGAGCAGCCCGATCTTGATGTGCAGTTGATCGACGGCATCGGACCAGGTTTGCTCGCTGAGCACTCGCTGGTCCTTGCTGCGGTTGAGGACGTCCTCGAATCCGGCCACCGCGACCACACGTCCGAAGTCGTGCAGGAGGCCGCACACATAGGCCTCCTCGGCGTCCATCTGGCGCCAATAGGCCAGGGCGCGACAGCACAGGGCCGAGATCAGGGCCTGGCGCCAGGCCCTGTGGCGGATGGGTGAGAGGGGACCGTTCTCGACGGCAAAGCCGCCCATGCTCAAGGCGAGCGCGATCCGCGCCACCTCGCTGGCCCCGATGCGCATGATGGCTGCCCCCAGGGTGGTGGTGGGCGTGACCCGGCGATACACCGCGGAGTTGGCGTAGCGAAGCAGCGTGGCCGCCAGGCTCTGATCCTCGCCTGCGATGCGCTCCAGCTCGCCGAGACCATAGTCGCCGCGCGCGATCACCCGACGCAAGCGTACCGACACCGCGGGGTAGGGCGGAATGCGCAGGGCATTCCGATTCATTAGATCGACCACGCGAGGAATGAGATCGGAGGCGTCCATCACCACCTGTGGTTTCACCTGGGTGGTGGCCGTGCGCAGGGTGATGTCCGCGGACTTGAGCTCCTGGGGCAGGCGCGCGTTCATCTTTCACCTCTTTCCGGCCCACGATCCTCGGTGGCTCGGATGGCCGAGCTGACCGCCCCGCGTTCCAAGGTGGCCAGGAGCTTCCTGGCCTCCTCGCGGACTCTCTCCATCATGTTCTTGTCGAACCCGACGGCGTGGTGTGCGTACATGAGTGCATGATCGCTGGTGCAGTCGCAGCGTTGTCCGTTGATCACCACGCCCATGCCGAAGTCGCGGGTCAGTTCCTCGGCCACGGCCACCACGGCGGCCAAGGGATGGGCGTGACCATCAATCACGACGTCGTGGTGGTGGCCCAGAACAAGCTGGACATCCATGGGCAGCTTCCACAGCCGAGCCACCACCGCCGAGGCTTCCTGATGACACTGCTGCAAGGCCACAGCCAGCATGACGGGGTCGATTCCCGACGATGTCTTCTTGTCCTCGCCCAGGAGAATGAGGGCCGCGGCCAGGCCCACGTCGTGCAACAGTCCGCACAGGAACGCGTACTCCGATGCGATGGGAGTGAAGCTGGACACAAGCCGGGCCAGGTGCGCGCACGCGGTGCTGTGGCGACGCACGATCTCCATGGGCTCGGCATAGGAGGCCGAGCGGAACACGCGCATGCCCAGCGAGACCTCCCAGGCGATCTCCGACAGGTTGCGCAGCCCGAGGCGCACCACCGCGTCGCGCAGCGAGGTGATCTGAGCCGTGGGAGCGAAGGCCGCCGATTGGGCGATCTTGAGCACGCGGCCCGCCAGCATGGGATCCTTGCGCATGGCCGCCACCACCTTCTCCGCGTCCACGTCCGCCTGCCGTGCCAGGTTGTGAACCTCGAGCGCCACGGCCGGCAGCAGGGGTGGCTGATAGCCCGGCGAGGCGAAGTGCGCTCGCAGGCGTGTCGCGAACTGCTCGGGCGTCTCCACCGCGATGGCCCCGTCGCCGATCGCGTGCTGGCCGTGCCCGTACCGTGGGTCATTGGTGTAGCTCATGACTTCTCAGTTCGCCGCCATAGAGCGGACCGCCGCTTCCAGTTGCGCTAGGTCGAAGGGCTTCTCGAGGTGGGGATTGGGCACGCTGTCCAGGAAGCTGCGCGCCCGCTCGGTGAAGGCTCCGCCGGTCATGAACAGCATGCGTTTCGACAGCTCGGGTCGGGCGTGGGATAGCTCTTCGTAGATGTCCATGCCGGTCACCTCCGGCATCATCAGGTCGCACACGATGACATCGTAGGTGTTGTCGTGGCGAAGCAGCTCCAGGGCTTGCCTGCCGTCATTGACGAAGCTGGCGTTCCAGTAACGGCTGATGCAGCGACGGAGCGAAGTGCCGAGCGAGGTCTCGTCGTCGACCAGGAGGACCCGCAGGCGACGTTCTTCCTTCACACCCACGTCATGCGGAGCCGCGAGGGAACGGTTCTCTTCGGCTTGGGGGATGCCCTTGGCCCGCGGCAGGATCAGACGCACGGTGGTGCCCGAACCGACCTGACTCTCGATGTAGATCTCACCTTTGAGCGCGGTGACGATGCGGTGAACGATGGCCAGGCCCAGGCCTGTGCCCTTGCCGGGCGACTTGGTGGTGAAGAAGGGATCGAACACACGCGGCAGAACCTCGGAGGGGATGCCCACGCCACT
>CAZHUY010000087.1:0-11159 GCA_964535465.1 uncultured Myxococcales bacterium | reverse complement strand
CTGCACCACCGCGCGCCCGGAGCGATCGGTGGCGGTGGAGATCCTGATCTCGTTGTTGGAGGCGTTGCCCTCGGGAATCGCCTGGGCCGCGTTGATGAACAGGTTCAGGAACACCTGCCCCAACCGTGATTCATTGGCTTCGACCAAGGGTGTCTCACCGTACTGGCGAATCACCTCGGCCCGGTATTTGATCTCGTTGCGGGCCATGCGCAGGGCGGATTCGATGATGGCGCAGATATCGACGGGCCAGACCCGCTCGCCACCCCCGCCGGTCGAGAATGAGCGCAGGTCGCGCACGATGTCCTTGACCCGCTGGGCGCCTTCGCGCGCCTCGTGCAACGGTCTGTCCAAGGCCTCGAGCTGAGGCACCATTTCGGCCGTCTTGCTTGCGTCCTCCGACAACAGCCCCGCGATCCGCTGCAGCTCGCTGGTGACATATTCCAGGTTCATGCTGACGTAGAGCAGGGGGTTGTTGATCTCGTGGGCCACACCCGCGGCCAGCGTGCCGAGGGAAGCCAGACGGTCGGACAGCATCAGGTGGCCCTGCAAGTGCTTACGCTCGGTGATGTCACGGCAGAGCAGCACGATGGCAGGTTCGCCGCGGAAATCGGTGATCAGATAGAAGACGTCCAGGGTGGCCACGGACCCATCACGGCACAGGAAGCTCACCTCCGACGACGGCGCGGGTCGGCCGCTCGCCAGCATTTGGCGAAAACCATCCTCCATCAGCTCGCGTTCCTTGCCATCCAGCAGGTCGAGGAAGTCGCTGGCCAGGAGCTCGTCCGGGTCATTGTAGTGCAGCGAATTGACGGCGGCGCGATTGGCGTAGACCACGCGGCCGCTGGCGCAGATCAACACCGGCTCCGGCGCGACCTCCACCAGGTTGATGAGACGTTCGTCGGTCTTCGACAGAGGCTTGGCCCCGACCTTGGTGGTTCTGTGGCGCGCGTGGTGCGCGGCGTGGACCAGCATGATGAGCGAGAGCCCAAGCCCGAGGACGCCGACGGCGATGGCGGGGCCACTCAGCGCCCCCACGATGATGACGAGGACCAGCAATCCACCGGCCGCCCACAGCGGGGCTCGCGTGCGTTGGTTGATGATCTTCATGGCTTCCATGTCCGTGCGCAACCCTATGAGCGTGTTGGCCTCACATATGTTGTCGGCTCTCCGCCGCCGATGTTTAGGCGAGCACCGTCGAAAATCTGACGGTCCTCGACATCTCACCCGCCGCGGCACGCCCATCAGAACTGAGCGAAATGCGCCGATGAAGACCTTGTTATGCCCAGTGTTCCCCCGACCGTGGGACTGCGTCCCGGGATCAACGCCGCGGCCCCAACCACTTTGGTTGGGCAGACCCTGGGTTCTTTTCGGGTTACCGGCACGTTGGGCGAAGGCGGCATGGGCCAGGTGTACAGCGCCGAACACGTGCTCATCGGCCGTAAGGCCGCCATCAAGGTGTTGTCGTCCGAGGTGGCGTCGGATCCCGACGTGGTGGCGCGCTTCTTCAACGAGGCCCGCGCAGTCAACGACATCCGGCACCCCAACATCGTCGAGGTTACCGACTTCGGTCATTTTGGCGGCCAACCCTACATCGTCATGGAGATGCTGGAGGGCGAGACGTTGGAAGACAGGCTGGCGCGCGTGGGGATGCTGGATCCGGCCTGCAGCGCGCGCATCCTGGTGCAGGTGGCATCGGCGGTGGGGGCGGCCCACGACCACGGCATGGTCCACCGTGATCTGAAGCCCGCCAACATTTTCCTGTCCCGTCACCCGGACTACCCCGACTTCGTGAAGGTCTTGGATTTCGGCATCGCCAAGCTGACGGCCCTGCGGGGCCAGTCGAACGAGAATCGAACCGCGTGCGGTGCCATCATCGGAACCCCCGCGTACATGTCGCCCGAGCAATGCCTGGGTGACGCCAACCTGGACTTCCGCAGCGACATCTATTCGCTCGGCGTCGTCCTCTATCAGATGGTGACCGGCCGACGTCCCTTCGAGGAAGACGCCGTCGGCCGGTTGATCATGTGCCACGTGCAGGCCCCGCCTCCGGCGCCCTGTTCAATCAATCCTCGCTTGCCCGCCAAGGTGGGCGCGGTGATCCTGCGCGCTCTGGAAAAGCAGCGGGAGCAGCGCTTCGCCAGCATGCGCGAGTTGCGGGATGCCTTCGTGACCGCAGTGGCCACCTCGTGCACGGGCCCGGTGTGGCCGGACAATCAGTCGTCCTACACGCCGGCCCCCGTGATGGTGGGGACGCCTCCCACGCCGCCACTCGTGGCACGGCCAGACCCCACGGCGGCTCTGAGCGCGACCGTGCTCGCCGGGCTGCCGACCATCATGGGTCAGACCCCGACCCCGATGCCGGTCACGCTGTCGCCGCCCACCGGCACGATGGTGCGACCGCGTCCGGCGTCCACGCCCACGCCCACCGCCGAGCGGATCAACAAGCAGGTGCTCAACGAGCGTTTGGTGGGCATCGTGCATTCGCGCATCACCAGCCACAGCCTGCCCATTCCGCAGCTTTCGCCTCGGATCCTGCGCGCCCTGGATTCGACCTCGGAGGCCGAGTTCTCGTTTGGCAGCATGGCGGCGCTTCTGGGCGAGGAGGCCCGCCTGGCCAACCGGGTGGTGCAGGTGGCGAACAGCAGTGGCCCGGCTCGTCTGCACGCCCACAACGTCGAGCAGGCGATTCGCCTGCTGGGAGCGGCCGGCGTGCGCACGACCTTGCTGGAGATCAGTGTGCGTCCCCTGATGGATTCGCGCGAGCCACGCCTGGCGGATCTGTTCAAGCAGCCCTACCTGCATGCTGTGGCCGTGGGTCTGCTGGCGCAACGTCTGATGCACGCCCATGGGTGCAAGGAGGCCGAATCCGCCGAGGCTCTCCACGCGGGGCTATTGCACGATAGCGGCAAGCCGGTGGTGGGCGCTTTGTTGCTGGACGTGGAACGGCAGATGGCCAGCACCAAGGGCCGCCGTCTGATCTCGGACGACGTGATGGTGGCGTGTATCGAGCAGAGCTACGCCAGGGCCAGCGCGCAGGTGGCCTCGGCCTGGCAGCTTTCCCCCAGGGCGGTGCAGGCCATCGAAGCTGCCGCGAGCCCTGTGAAGCCGGGTTGGTCGTTGGCCCACGCGCTTCGTTTGGCGGACGCGCTGGCCGCGCAAGAGGGTTTTCATCTGAGAAGGGATGACCTTGACCGCGCCTCCGCCATCGTCGAAGAAGTCAGCCGCGCCTGCACCCTGGACAAGGCCAGCCTGACTGAGGCGGTCGCGGGCATCCGAGCCGCCGTGGTTCGTCGAGCTTGAGAGCCCGACGGTGCGCGCGGCTGGGCCGCCAGCAAGGCCGGGACGAGATCTTGGTCATTTGGCGGAGGGCAGCGTGAGGGCAAACATCTGTCACGAAGTCGGCGCTCCGGGATGCTAGTCTGGCCCCGTGGACCCATCGCGTCTTCAAGCCATTCTCGAAGAAGTACAACAGGGCAAGATCTCGCTGGACGATGCCATGCGCGAGCTGCGGGACTTGCCCTTCCGGGCGCTTGGCTTTGCTCATGCCGATACCCATCGTCACATGCGCACCGGCTATCCCGAGGTGGTGTTCGGCTCGGGTAAGACGCCGACACAGATTGCCACTCTCCTGAAAGAGCTGGGGCGCGACGGTGTTCCTGTGATGGCCACGCGCGTGGTGCCTGAAGCGGCGGCCCAGGTCATGGCGCTCTTGCCGGAGGCGCGCTACCTGGAAGTCCCGCGCATTCTGCTGTTTGGGCCCACACCTGCGCCGACGCGCGGACGGGGGGTCGTGGGCGTGCTGACCGCCGGAACCTCGGACATCCCCGTGGCCGAGGAGGCCGCGGTGACGGCCGAGATGGACGGTAACCAGGTCATGCGCATCTTCGATGTGGGCGTGTCGGGTTTGCATCGCTTGCTGTCGCATCGCCAGCGTATCGAGGAGGCGGAGATTCTGGTGGTGGTCGCGGGCATGGACGGGGTCTTGCCCACGGTTGTGGGCGGGCTTTTCTCGCGGCCTGTGATCGCGGTGCCCACCAGCGTCGGTTACGGTGCGTCGTTCGGGGGGGTAGCCGCGCTGCTCACTATGCTGAATTCCTGCGCCTCCGGCGTGGCGGTTGTTAACATCGACAACGGTTTTGGCGCGGGACGTCTGGCTTCGATGCTCAATCGGACTGCACAAAAATGAAAGACTCGCTTCGCGGATTGCACGTTCATTTCGATCCCGCTTCGGGTATTGCCGGCGACATGGCGGTTGCCGCCCTGGTCGATGCCGGGGTACCGGCGGAGGTGGTCAGCCGCTCCATTGCCGAGATGGGCGTGAAGGGCTTGAAGGTGGGGTTCGAGAAGCGGAAGCGTGGGGCGTTTGCGGGCAAGGGGTTCTTGGTCAGTTGGCCGGGGAAGGTGGAGCATGACCACGGCCACGGCCACGGCCACGGCCACGGCCACGACCATGGTCACGAGGAACACCACCACAGGGATTACGCGGAGATACGGCGGCTGCTCAAGAAGGCGCGGCTGCAGGTGGAGACCAAGCGGATGGCGGGCGAGATCTTCGAGCGCATCGCCCAGGCGGAGGCGGAGCTGCATGGCACGACCGTGGATCGCGTGGCGTTTCATGAAGTGGGGGCTTGGGATTCGATTGCCGACGTGATTGGCGCGGCGGCGGCCATGGCATGGCTGCAGCCCTGCTCGGTATCCTCCACGCCGCCGGTGCTGGGCTCGGGAGTGATTCACACGGCCCACGGACTGATGCCGGTGCCGGCGCCAGCCACCGCCGCCATTTTGCGGGGAGTCCCCACGATTTCCGAGGGCCAGGGCGAGCTGACCACGCCCACGGGCGAGGCGATCCTGGCCACGCTGGTGGGCAAATTCGGGCCACCGCCGCCTGTGCGCCTGTGCGCCCAGGGTTTTGGCGCTGGCACGCGCGAGATCCCCGATCGCGCCAATGTCCTGCGCGTGCTCGTGGGCGAGCCGGTGGGGCAGGCGCTGTCCGACTCCGCGCCTCGGGTGGTGGTGTGCGAGGCCAATCTGGATGACATGAACCCGCAGCTGATCGAGCCGCTGATCACGGCCCTGTTCGAGGCGGGCGCAGTGGATGCCTGGACCACGCCCATTCAAATGAAAAAGGGGCGCCCCGCGTGGCAAGTCTCGGCTTTGGCGCCGCCGGCAGCCGTGACTGCGGTGGAGCAGGCCTTCTTCCTGCACTCCACCACCCTGGGCGTGCGGCGCGTACCCATGGAACGTAGCGTGCTCTCGCGCGCGCTGGCCCAGGTGAAGACCCCATACGGCGCCGTCACCATCAAGCTGGCGGCGGATGCGTCGGGTGTGTTGGGCGCCATGCCGGAGTTCGACGATTGTCAGCGTCTGGCTTTGCAGGCCAAGGTGCCCGTGCGCACCGTCATGTCGGCCGCGCTGGCCGCCAGCGCACCCTTCCTGTCACCCCCCAAGAGGAAATCGCGCTGATGCCCCAGGCCCCGCGCTCCCGAACCACCGCCAAGGGTGCGAAAGCATGTGCGGACAGGCCCCACAGGTCACCCGAGATGAACGACTATCTCGAGCAGATCGTCGATCGGGCCAACGTGTTGGTGCTGGCCACGGATTTGTCCGGACGGGTGACAGTGTGGAACCGGGCCATCGCGCGGCTGACCGGGTTTCCTCGTGACTTGGCTGTGGGACGCGAGATCTATACCTGGCTTTCGGAAGCTGGCATGCCCGAGTTGGCGCACAAGATACGGCAGGTGGCCAACGGAGACGAGCAGCCTAACTGCGAGGTGCGTTTGCCGTCGGTGACGGGAACGGTGGCGCGGGCGGCCTTCAACCTGGCTACGCTACGCGACCAGCATGGTCAACGCACGGCGGTCTTGGCGGTCGGTCAGGACGTCACCGCCTTGCGCGTGCTGCAGAATCAGGTCATTCACGCCGAGAAGCTGGCCACCGTCGGGCAGATCGCCGCCGGGGTGGCGCATGAGATCAACAATCCGCTGACCTCGATCCAGGCGTGCGTCGAGGCAGTCTTGCACAAGGCCAGCCTGGCCACCCAAGGCAAAGTCCCCAACCAGATCGAGGCGGTGGACCTGGAGCGGTTGAAGCGCATTCAGGAGGGCGCCGAGCGCATCCGTCGCTTTGCCCGCGATCTGGTGAACTACGCGCGGCCCTCGCGCGTGGAGATGGAACGCATCGACATCAACGAGGTGGTCGAGCACGCGCTGTCGTTCTGCGAGCACGTGTTCGGGGCGGCCGATGCGCGGGTGGACCGCGATCTGGGGCCCAACCTGCCGCCGGTGCGCGCCGTACGCGACCAGATCATGCAGGTCGTGACCAACTTGGTGACCAACGCGGCCCAGGCCTTGGGTGGCAAGGGCGGGGCCATACGCGTCCGCACCTTCCACGAAGGCGAGATCTCCGTGGGCTTGGCCATCACCGACAACGGCTCGGGCATTCGCGAAGAGCACCGCGCCAGCATCTTCGACCCCTTTTTCACCACCAAACCCGCGGGCAGCGGAACCGGATTGGGACTCTCCGTCGTGCGCAACATCGTCTACGCCCACGGCGGGCAAATCACCTTCCAGTCCACGCTCGGCAGCGGAACCACATTCGTGGTAACCCTTCCTGCCTGCCACGTTTCGTCCCAAGACAAGCAGGGAGATTCGCCACATCCATGAAGCCGGAACAAGTCACTGAAGCCCTGGAAGCCGCCGCCACCCAGCTTGGTGTGAAGGTGCGCTACGAGACACTGGCGGCGGCCGGTCCCACGGGCGGGGGCGGGTTGTGCAAGGTCAAGGGACAGTGGTGCATCATCATCGACAAGAAGACCGCGGCATCGGAACGTGCGTCCATCCTGAGCGAGGCGTTGGCCACCATGGACACCGAGCAGGTGTTCCTGCCGCCCAAGGTGCGCGAGATGCTGCAGCAGCGCCGGGACGCCGCCCGCAAAGCGCTGAGCTGAACTCCGGTTCGCAAAAAAAAACCGGGGGTGCGTGACCGCGCCCCCGGTTCGATTCAGCAGAGTCTGCTAGTTCACGGAGAACTTCGCGGCGACGATATTGGCCTGGATGGCCTCGTCGACCGTCTTGTCGTCGTTGCAGCCCATGGTCATGGCGCCCTCGAACCAGACGCCGGTTGACCAGGCGCTGCCGTCACCGCCCGTGCCCAGGATGATCGAGCCCTGCTTGTTCATGGGCGTGCCCTTCCTGCTGCCGTCGCGCGCGCGGATGCCATCGTATTGGGTCGTGAGCCCGCCTTGCGTCGAGTCGCCGTATTTCAGTGCGATGCGATCGCCCGAGAAGCCCTTGAGAATGAAGGTCGCGAACTTCTTGATCTTGTCGGTGGGGAAGGTCGGGATGCTGGTGTCGATCTTCGCGCCACCCGGGGAAATGACGGCTTCGTAGTCACAGCTGAACCACGGCCCGTTTCCGCCGCCCTTGCCCCACATGGTCGCGTTGCCGTAGTAGATGGCCTCCATCGAGGTGAAGCTGTCGGGGTTGCCGGTGGTCTCCGCGCTGCCGAAGTCGTTGCAGCACTGACCGTTGTACACGGTCGTGTCGAAGATCGAGTACATCCACTCGGCCTGGTCGCCGACCGCCGTGCCGTTGGGCTTGAGCACGCGATAGGCATTGCCCCCGCCTGGCATGAACTTGAGCCCGTAGACCGGGTGGCCGCCCACGTTGATCTTGGGATTGTTCTTGATGTCCGACTCTTTCTGGTTGAGTCCGCCGCCGCTCTTGGGGGTACCGGTGAGGGTCAGCCAGAAGGTGTTGGGGCTCAACGCCAGATGGTTCCCCTTGGGGGATTGGTCGAAGATCTTCGAGACGGTGCAGCCACCGGAAGCGCAGAAGTCGTCCTGCACCTTCGAATCGGCGTAGCCATCACTGAGCAGCGGGATGTCCTTGGTGGAGCCGGTGTTAGACTTGCTGCGGACCTGGTACACGGGGCCGCTGTAGCTCTTGTAGATGGAGCGCACCATGCTGTAGGCGGCCACGCAGGGAGTCTTGGCGGCCTCGAGAATGTCGCAGGGTCCTTCCTGCCCCGTGCTGCCCGCCGTGCCGGTCGAGGCAGAGGTCCCGCCGGTGGCGCCGCCCGTGGTCGTGGTGCCGCCCGTCACGGTGGTGCCGCCCTTTCCACCCGCGCCGCCCGAGGTCGTGGTCCCGCCCGAGGCGGTGCCGCCCGAGGCGGTGCCGCCCGAGGTGGTCTTGCTGCTGGAAGTGGTGGTGCCGCCCTTGCCGCCGCTGCCTCCCGCGCCACCTCCACCCGCGCTCCCGCCCCCGCCCTTACCAGCCGAGCCCGAGCTGCTGGCGCTGCTCGCGCTGCTGGAGCTACCCGAGCTGCCCGCGCCGCCCTCGCTGCCCCCGCCGCTCACCTTTCGGAAGACGATGGTGCCCGTCGCGGGCGGCGATGCGGTCTTGGGGGTCAGGGTCATCTTGTCGCCGTCCACACAGTACGAGTATTCGAGCTTCGCGCCGGTCAGCGGATTCTCGCCGGTCACGAGCGTCTTGCCCTCGATCGAGTAGGTACCGACGGGCTCTGGCGTGGCCAGGATCAGCCCCATGTTCCCCTCGTGGTTGATCATGCCCGGACAGGTACAGCCACCATCTTCGCCATCGACGCATTTCACATTTGTGAAGCCCAGGCCTTCGACGGCGATGGAGATCAAATCGCACTTGGTCCAGGTGCCGGACATGAACAGGCATTGCTTCTCCAAGGTGACCGTCACCGGACCCTTGGTGGTGGTCTTGTCCTGGTAGCTCTCCTTGGCCGTGGCGATGAAGGATCCGGTGACCTCGAGGGATCCCGTGACCTTGGCTTTGTCACAGCCCATTCCGGTTCCGCGAGTCGCGAACTCGCCCGAGAGATCCAGGCACGCCGAGGTCACGTCCCAGGTGCCGACCACGTCGCCGCCGCAGGCGTTCACGTTGGTCGGATCCGAGCAGCCCGGCCCGTCGGAGCTCGAGCTTGATCGCGAGCCACCGCTGCCGCCTCCGCCTGTGTTCGATGACGTGCTGTCGCTTGAACATGCACCGCATAGAAGCGAGAGTGCAAGCGCGACGGTACCAACCTTCTTCCCGTATTCCATGGGCGCTCCTTGTCGAATATGCTGAGCCGTGTCGATTGTGGGGTTACTGCGTTATCGGGTGATTGAGGGATTGTACTGCCAGCCGCGGATCGCTCTTTGAACGCGAAGCCGCGTTGGTAGCTCATGGCGTCGACACACAGGTGACCCACACATATCGTCAATTTCTGCAGATATGACCTGAGCGTCACACATCGCCATAACTCATTGACGGCGATACCCAATCAGAATGGGTCAGGATTCTCAGAAAATGCGTTTCTTTTTCGAATCCCGGAGGAAAAGCGGCCGAAAACGCGCGTTTGTCCCCGCCCGCGGGGAGCGCTCGGCAGCGTCCGCGATGGTTACTCGGACTGCGGCCCAGCTAGGGCTCGCATCTTGGCCGCCAGCATCGGGTCGTCCTCCAGGGCTTGCCGCAGCACCATGGCAAGCTGCTCTTTGACGGCCAAGGGTGCGTGGGGGCCGGCCTGGCGGGCAACCACGCGCTCGATCACCCGTTCAATGGCGACCTGGGGTGTGATCTGACCGGCCTTCAGAGCCTGCCCGATATCCGAAATGCTGGCGGTCTTGGTGGTCGGTGCGGCATCCGAGGTTGGGGCAGCCGCCTGAGTCTTGCCGGCGCTGGATGCCTTGGCCAGCTTCGCCGAGAACCCAGCTGCCCCACTGCCCTTGACCTCGGAAGCCCCTAGGTTGGGGCTGCCGGGGGAACTCGAGGACGGCTTAGAAACCTTCATCGACGACTCCTGACACTAGCACAGACGAACGATGGGGACTCATGGGCGGGGTGAATCTCATGCGTGCTTGTCGGACCCAGTCTCGCCGGGTTGTGTGGTTTTGGCACTTCTGATTGAAATTCTTCCGTCATCCTCGCGGCGGCCCGCAACGGTCTGGCTTCGGCTCAGGGTGCCGGCGGCGATCCCCGCAGGAAGCGCGTGCTTTGGAGCATCTCTTGCTACACTGTAGGCGCAAACGGGGGTAAGCTGTCGCAATGAAGAAAGTCCACTTCGACACCACCAAGGGCGAGATCGTTGCCGAACTCTTCGAGGACGATGCCCCCAATACCGTGGCGAATTTCGTGGGTTTGGTGACCGGCACCAAGGAATGGGCCGAGCCCGCGACCGGCAAGAAAGTGACCCGCCCGTTTTACGACGGGCTGACTTTCCATCGCGTAATTCCGGATTTCGTCATCCAGGGCGGCTGCCCGATAGGTAACGGCACGGGCGGTCCCGGCTACAAGATCAAGTGCGAAACCATGGGCAAGCGCCAGGTCCACAAGGCCGGCTCGCTCTCCATGGCCCACGCTGGCAAAGACACAGGCGGCTCGCAGTTCTTCATCTGCCATTCGCCCCAGGCTCACCTGGATCGCAAGCACACGGTGTTCGGTCAGGTCGTCTCCGGCATGGATGTGGTCAACAAGATCAAGGCCGGTGATCGCATGAACAAGGTCTGGATCACCGAGTGAGGGATCCTTCTCTGTCCACCGTCAAGGGGGCTGGCGGCTCCCTTGACTTCATGCCTGCCTGCAGCGATAAGGGAAAAACTCCTGCCGCTGTCCGGTTGCGCAACGGGGTCGTCGCTTGAACAAGCCCACTCCCTTCGGAAAATACTACCTCCTCGAACGCGTCAACGTCGGGGGCATGGCCGAGGTGTTCAAGGCCAAGGTCACGGGTGTGGAGGGGTTCGAGCGCATCGTGGCGCTCAAGCGCATCCTGCCCCACATCGCTGAGGACGAAGAGTTCATCACGATGTTCATCGACGAGGCGAAGATCGCCGTGCAACTGCAGCACGCGAACATCGCCCAGATCTTCGACCTGGGGAAGGTCGACGATGCTTACTTCATCGCGCTGGAATACGTCCATGGGCGCGACATGCGCGCCATCTTCGACGATCTTCATCGACGACGCCAGGTCATGCCCACCCCGCAGATCTGCTTCGTCATCATGCAGGTGTGCGAGGGTTTGGATTACGCGCACAACAAGCGCGACCATCAGGGCCGCGCGCTCAACCTGGTCCACCGCGACGTCTCGCCCCAGAACATCCTGATCGGTTTCGAGGGCGAGGTGAAGCTCATCGACTTCGGCATCGCCAAGGCGGC
>CAZHUY010000086.1:0-22974 GCA_964535465.1 uncultured Myxococcales bacterium | reverse complement strand
CCCTTGACCCCCCAGCCCCTTCATAGTCGCTCACGCTACCGCTCACGGGCACGCCGGCCTCCTATCGCCGGTGCCCCACCCCGCCCTTCCCCTCCGCAGCCAATCATGACCCCGCTGGCGTGGAAGGGAGCGGCGCTCAGACCTCCATCACTTCTTTTTCCTTCTTGGCCACGAGGTCGTCGACCTTGGTGACCGCGGCGTCGGTGGCGTCCTGCACCTTCTTCAGGCCGGCCTTTTCCTCGTCCTCGGTTATGTCCTTGCCCTTCAAGAATTCCTTGAGCATTTCATTGGCGTCGCGGCGGGCGCTGCGCAGGGCGACCTTGGCCTCCTCGGCCATCTTCTTGATCATCTTGACCAGGTCGTTGCGGCGCTCGGTGGTGAGCGGCGGCATGGGGAGGCGCACGATCTCCCCGTCGGAGGACGGGTTGAGGCCGAGCTGCGATGAGCGAATCACCTTCTCGATTTCGGGGATCAGCGACTTTTCCCAGGGCTTGATGGTGATGAGGCGTGGGTCAGGCGCGCTGACCGAGGCCACCTGGTTGAGCGGCGTGGCGGTGCCGTAGTAGTCGACGCGCAGTCCGTCGAGGATCGCGACGTTGGCGCGGCCGGTGCGGACCTTGCCGAGATCGCGCTTGAGCGCATCGAGGCCCTTGTCCAGATTGCCCTGAAGATCCTTGAGAACGTCATTTACCATGTGACCGCTCCTCTTCGCCCGGTGGGTTGCCGGGATCGCCTTCGCGCGGCTCGCGCCGGTCCTCGACCACGAGGGTCCCCAGCGGCTCGCCGAGCACGACCCGCCGGACATTGCCCGGCCTCGTCATGTTGAACACCAGGATGGGCAGCTTGTTGTCGTGGCACAGCGAGATGGCCGTCGAGTCCATGACCGCCAGCTTGCGCGTCAGCACGTCGAGATAGGACAGGCGCCGGAACATGCGCGCGTCCTTGAACTTGTGGGGATCCTTGTCGTAGACGCCGTCGACCCGCGTGGCCTTCATGACGATGTCCGCGCCGATCTCCATGGCGCGCAGGGAGGCTGCCGTGTCGGTGGTGAAGAAGGGGTTGCCGGTGCCCGCGCCGAAGATGACCAACCGGCCCTTCTCCAGGTGCCGGATGGCGCGGCGGCGGATGTAGGGCTCGGCCACCTTCTGGACCTCCAGGGCCGAAAGCACGCGGGTCTTGGCCCCACGCGATTCCAGGGCGTCCTGCAGAGCCAGGGCGTTGATGAGCGTGGCCAGCATGCCCATGTAGTCGGCGCTGGCCCGATCCATGCCCGCCGTGCTGGCGGCCACACCCCGGAAGATGTTGCCGCCGCCGATGACCAGGGCCATCTCCACGCCCAAGCTGTGAACGTCGATCAGCTCGTCGGCAATCTGAGCGAGGGTGGCGGGGTCGATGCCCCCACCCTTCTCGCCCGCCAACGCCTCGCCCGACAGCTTGAGCAGGATGCGTCGGTACTTGACCCCGGGGGCCAAGGGATGACGCCCGGGCGCGGCCGGCGCGCCTCCGGCGGGGGGAAGGGGTGACGTCCCAGGAGAAGTCACCCCCGCGCCGGTGTTTTGTCGCCGGCCCTTGCCTTCGTTCGTCCCCGACTCGGTGGCCACGTGCCTAGCCCTGACCGGCCTGGCGTTTCACTTCCTCGACGAAGTCATCGGTGCGCTTGGCCAGTCCCTCACCCACTTCGTAGCGCATGAACCGGCGAACCTTGATGTTCTCGCCGATCTTGCCCACCAGGTCGGTCAGCAGACCACGGATGTCCTTCTTGCCTTCGGGGTCGCGCATCCAGATCTGGTCCAGCAGGCAGACCTCTTTGAACCACTTGGCGATCTGACCATCGATGATCTTCTGCAGCATCGCCTCTGGCTTGCCCTGTTGCTTGGCCAGTTCCAGGCGGATGGAACGCTCCTGCTCGAGCACCGCCGCGGGGATCTCGTCTTGCGAGACGTACTGCGGGCTCATGGCCGCGACCTGCATGGCCACCTCGCGCGCGAAGTTCTGGAAGTCAGGATTGCGAGCCACGAAATCGGTCTCGCAGTTCACCTCGACCAGCACGCCGATGCGCGAACCGTGCAGGTAGCTGGCGATGGTGCCCTCGGCCGCGATGCGCGTCGCCTTCTTGGCCGCCTGGGCGACGCCCTTCTTGCGCAAGTACTCGACGGCCTTCTCCATATCGCCGGCGCACTCCGTGAGGGCCTTCTTGCAATCGGACATGCCGGCCTGCGTACGCTCGCGCAGGTCCTTGATCATCTGTGTCGTAATCTCGCTCATCTCACGTCTCCTGCTGCCTTCAAGGAAAACCGAAAACTACTTCTCGCCCTCTTTGTCCTCGGGGGAGGCGGCGGCCTCGGGCGCGGGCATGTCGCCACGACGACGCGAAACCACCTCGACGCGCGGGCCTTCGCCGCCCGACGAGACGCGAATGGTCTGCACCTCGTTCTCGCCCGCGGCCTCGCTTTGCGCGCGAGCCGTGGTGGCCCGTTCGCGAGCCAGCTTGGCGCCCAGGATGCAAGCATCGGCCACCTTGCTGGCGAAGAGACGAATCGCCCGGATGGCGTCGTCGTTGCCCGGGATGGCGTACTCGATCAGGTCGGGGTTGCAGTTGCTGTCGACCATCGCGACGATGGGGATCTCGAGCTTGCGCGCCTCGCTGACCGCGATGTGCTCCTTGACGGTATCGACGATGAAGACCGCGCCGGGCAACTCGCCCATGGCCTTGATACCGCCCAGGGCCTTCTCCAGCTTCTCCTGCTCGCGGGTGAGGTTGATGACCTCTTTCTTGGTCAGGCGCTCGAAGGTGCCGTCGGTGCCCATCTTCTCGATGGCCTGCAGGCGCTCGATGGAGCCCTTGACGGTGTGGAAGTTGGTCAGCGTGCCACCCAACCAGCGGTTGGTGACGAAGAACTGGTTGCAGCGTTGCGCCTCTTCGCGCACGACGTCCTGAGCCTGCTTCTTCGTTCCCACGAAGAGCACGGGCTTGCCTTCGGCCACGGTCTTGATCAGGAAGTCGAAGGCGCGACGGAAGGCCTTGACCGAGAACTGCAGATCGATGATGTGGATACCGTTGCGCGCGCCGAAGATGTACGGCTTCATCTTCGGGTTCCAGCGCTTGGTCTGGTGACCGAAGTGAACGCCCGCCTCCATCATGTCGCGCATGCTGAGCGGCGTATCGATGGCCGCCATGGCGTTCTGGGACTCGTTGGACGGCGCGGCCGGCGGCGTGGCCGTCTGGCCTTGATCTGTCGTTTCCATTTTTCTTTCCTTTCGCGTTGTGGTCCGCCGCTGATGTCATCGAAGACCGAAGACCATGACGAACGACTTCGCCCGCATGGCACGCGCGGCCTTCTCGGTCAGCGTGTGGTGTCAGAAGCGGCAGGTTCTTACCACATTCCCCACACTTGTGCGCCAAATGATGCAATTTCTTTGGGGTCGAGATTCGGCCCGCCACTTGCTAAGAGAGGCAAAGCAAGTTACCAACGCACCCGCGAGCAAGTACGCCGCATGACAGATGGCCGCCCCCGCGGGACAAGCTGGAAAAGGAGAGTCACTCGAAATGCCCACCACCAAACCTGGATCCAAAGTCGAAATCAAGCCCGCCACCGGAAAACTCGGGATCCTGATGCCCGGCATGGGGGCAGTCGCGACGACCTTCATGGCCGGCGTCGAAGCCATCCGACGCGGCATTTCCAAACCCATCGGTTCTCTCACCCAGATGGGCACCGTGCGGCTGGGCAAACGCACGGAGAATCGCTCTCCGCTGGTGAAGGACATGGTCCCCATCGCACGGTTGGAGGATGTGGTCTTCGGCGGCTGGGATCTGTTCCCCGATGACGCGTACCAGGCGGCGGCCAAGGCTGGCGTGCTCTCCGACAAGCACCTGGCTATGTTCAAGGATTTCCTGTCGGGAATTCGCCCGATGACCGCCGTGTTCGAGCAAGCCTTCGTCAAGCGTTTGACCGCGACGCACTTCAAGACCGGCAAGTCCAAGGCCGACCTGGCCGAACAGGTGGTGGCCGACATCAACGACTTCAAGAAGCGCGAGAAGGTCGAGCGGGTCGTGATGGTGTGGTGTGGTTCGACCGAGGCCTACCGCAAGCCGGCGCCGGTGCACGCCACCCTGGCCACCTTCGAAAAGGGCCTGGCCGAGAGCGATCCCGAGATCGCGCCATCGCAGATCTACGCCTACGCCGCCCTGAAGTGCGGCGTACCCTACGCCAACGGCGCGCCCAACCTGACGGTCGACACCCCTGCCCTGCTGGAGCTGGCGCGCAAGAACGGCGTGCCCGTGGGCGGCAAGGACTTCAAGAGCGGCCAGACCTTCATGAAGACCTCGCTCTCGCCGGCCTTCAAGGCGCGCCTGCTGGGTGTCAACGGCTGGTACTCGACCAACATCCTGGGCAATCGCGACGGCGAGGTCCTGGACGATCCCGAGTCCTTCAAGAGCAAGGAGGTCTCCAAGCTGGGCGCGCTCGAGCACATTCTGCAGCCGCACCTGTACCCGGACCTCTACGGCAAGATGCACCACTCGGTGCACATCAACTACTACCCGCCGCGCGGCGACAACAAGGAAGGCTGGGACAACATCGACATCTTCGGGTGGATGGGCTACCCGATGCAGATCAAGGTCAACTTCCTGTGCCGTGATTCGATTCTGGCCGCGCCCATCGTGCTCGATCTCGCCTTGTTCATGGACCTGGCCCAGCGCGCGGGCATGCAGGGCATCCAGGAGTGGCTGTCGTTCTACTGGAAGAGCCCCATGACCGCCGAGGGGCTGTATCCCGAGCACGACACCTTCATCCAACTGATGAAGTTGAAGAACACCCTGCGCCACATGCGTGGGGAAGAGCTCATCACCCACCTGGGTCTCGAGTACTACGACTAAACGCAAAGCAAGGCAGCAAGGCAGCCCCAACATCGGAGGAGGTGAGGTTTGAGAGTCTTCCGCACGACTTGTCTACTCGTCGTCCTCGGGGTGTTGGGGCCGTCGCCGGCCTTCGCGCAAGAGAGTGATGCCGCGCCTGCGGCCGCGGCATCCGCGACGGTGCCACGAGCGGAGACCCCACCCGAGCCGGCGGTCCCACCGGCGCCCGCGTCCCCTGCCCTCGACCTTTCCCAGCCCCCGGCGCAGCCCGACCAGGACGAATCGTTGGTCGACAAGTGGTGGTTCTGGACCGCGCTAGGGGCGGCGGTCATCGGCACCGTGGTGGCCGTCGTCCTCATAGACAGCGGATCGTCGACCCCGCGCACGACCCTGGGCAACCGGGAGTTTCGGCCATGAGGCGCGCCGGCCTGGCCCTGCTGTGCGTTCTCGCGGCCGCGGCCTGCTCCGATGACAAGTCGGTGGTGGTGGTCGCGGTGCAAAGCAATGCCGCGCCTATCGTCCGCGCGGCCCAGCTTCGGGTCCGGGCCAGCAACGGCGGAAACGCGCAAGACCTGCTGTTTCCCGAGCAACCGCGGGCAGAGGACGCGCTCCTGACGACCCCGATCACCTTTTCCATGTCCTTCCAACCCAAGTACAAGGGGACCGTGACCTTCAAGGTCGAGGTGTTGGATCCGGCCCAGAATGTGGTGGCCAGCGGAGAGAGCCAGCCCGAGCAGTTGAGCGTGGGCCAGATCACCTATGCGACGGTCTGGGTCAGCCCGATCTGTGACCCCTTGCAGCCGGCGGTGGCCTGCGGCAACGGACAGAACTGCGCGTTCGTGTGCGATTCCCAGCAGCAAGCCAGGACAACCTGCGTGGCGGGGGGAGCCGCGAGCCCCGGCGATGTGTGCGGCGGCCTTTCGGATTGCGCCCCGGGCTCCGAGTGTTTCGGATTCACCTGCTCGGGCACCTCGATCAAGACCTGCCGTAAGTTCTGCGCCAACGACAGCGACTGCGGGGCCGGCGCGACCTGCATCTCCATCCTTCCCTGCGGCGTCTCGCAACGGCAGGCCTTCATCTGTTCACGTCCTTGCGATCCCACCGGCAGCGCAATCCACGGATGCGTGGCGGGACTCCACTGCTTCATCTACGAAGGGGGCGTCACCGATTGTGGCTGCCGTGCCCCGACCCGCACGGCCGAAATTGGCCAGGCGTGTCTGGGAGAAGAGAGCTGCTCGCCGGGCCTGGCCTGCGTGGAGCAAGGCGGGCAAAAGACCTGCCGGCCCCTGTGCGCATTAGCGGCCCCCTCTTGTCCCGAAAGCTCGGCCTGCACCGAGCTGATCAACAGCGTGTACAAGGCCTTCGGGGTCTGCCTGTAGGGGACGCGAACCACAAACACCCGCCCCCCTGACCCATGCACGGGCCTGGCGAACCACAAACACCCGCCCCCCTGCCCCCCTTGGCGCGGTTTGAAAGCGCAAAGCACGGCGTGCAAGGGCACCCCGGCGCGGTTCGAAACCGCGAGAAGCGACCTTCGGGGGCACCCCCAGGTGGTTCGAAGGAGAAAGAACGGCCTCCAGCGGTCCCTTGTGGCGGGTTGGTTGTCGCGGCTGGACGAACGCGAGCAAGGGTGTTTGACCTGCTAAGGTGCGCCCGCTGAGGTACCGGAGACCTACCCAGCGGGTCGGCTGCGGGCCAGTTCACGGCACAGGTCGAGCAAATCGGATGCCTCTCGCAGGCGCGCGGCGACGGCTTCGCCGCCCATATTCAGTTTGGTTTCCAGGCGCGCCTCGGGGCGCAGCGAGCCGGCCAAACGGCTTGCCTCGCGCAGCCGCGCCTCGATGGCCGGGCCCGACAGGTCGACACTCATCGGTCGCTGTCCCTCAGGTTGGCGATATCCGCCAGATCCTGGGGCCGGGCGGCCAACGCCTTCATCGCGATCAGGGCCTCGCGTGACACGGTGACGACCTGCTCGTCCCCGAACGGCAGCCGCGACCGGCTGGCCCATGCTGGCGCCAAGTTGCGATCGACCAACATCAGATCCACGGTCATGAGATTGCCGGCGGGATCGACCTTGTTCACCCGCTGGATGAAGGTGCCGTCTTTGAACTCCAGGGGCAGCGCTTTGAGCGTGAATCCGCAGGTGACAAGGGCGTCCATGGCCTTTTGCAGATCGGCCGGCTGGACCAGCAGATCGATGTCCTTGGTGGCCCGCGGCGCCCCCCACACGGCCACGGCCAAGCCGCCGATCAAGGCGTAATCCACGTTGGCCTTGGTCAAAGCCGCCAGCACGGCGCGCAACTCGTCGTAAAGGGTCACCCGGGCATGGTAGCAAGGCCCGCGATGCTTGTCACAAGGGGGGCTCCCCTCCTTCCGCCCCCCCCCACGCCTACGCCGGCTAGGCATCTGGGTGTTGGTGGCGCGCAGGGGGCGCAGAAGCCGGGTACGCGACACCACACGGCGGACGCGGTTCGGGGTATTGCGCCCGGGCCATGCCGGCTGAAGTACGTTTGTCGCCCAAGGCCCGTCGCACAGTTCTCGAACAACTCTCCCGCGATCGGCTGCGCGAGCTGGCCATGGACTTCGACCTGGAGGTCACGGATCGGCGCTCGACCGATTCGACCATCGAGGAGCCGGTGGAGGGCGCACGCCACGGTGACACCGAAAAGCGCTTGCGCGAGCTGTTCCGGCTGATGAGCACGCGCGACGTCGTCGGGCAGCGCCCGGTGCCCTACTTCAATGGCGGGCTTTTCACCAATCCCGTGACCCTGCCGCTCGGCGATGTGCAGCTCGCCGCCCTGACCAAGGCGGCTGAGGCCGGCTGGAAGTACGTGGACCCGCACATCTTCGGCAGCGTCTTTCAGGGCATCATGGACACGTCACCTGGCCGTCGGCTGCCAGAGCCGGCGTTGCTGTTGTTGTTGCAGCATTTGTTGCTGTTGCGCGGCCGCGGCGGCGGCCTGTACTGCCGCAATCGTCACATTGCCTCCCAGCGTGGCCCCGCCGGCTTCGGCCATTTCCTTCTGGGTTCTCTTCGGGGAGCACACGCATCCGGCGTGGTCCATCATCAGGACCACGGCGCCCAGCTCCATGCCCAGCGTCGAGCAGTGCTCTACGCATTCCTGTCTGAGACTCGGCTTGACCTTGTAGCGAGCCGCACTCTGTACCGCGCATCCGCCAAGGGACAGGGCCGCTGCCAGGATCACCGTCATTCGCACTCTGCTTGCGGTCATCGTCTGGCCTTTCGTCCGCCGATGGTATGCGATTGCAGATTCTCGACGCAACTTCCGAGCACCGAGCCGGATAGACTCCGAGGAAGGCAGGAAATCAGGAAACGGACAGGCGGGCTGTTTGCAGTGAGGAGCGGCCTCTCTGCCGGCTCACCAAGACGTCCTGGTTTCCAGGCTTCCTTGGATGTTCTTCCCTCGCCCGCGGGCCGTTGGGAGTCTACGGCGAGGGGCTTCCCGTGATCTGCAGGATCACGCCGCCCTCCGCGCCTGCCTTGTCGGCGTCGACCACCAGGGTGTACTTGCCCAAGACCAGCCCGGTGACCTGGTACTTTCCGGTGATGGTGCCGGCGGTGGCGTGGCAGTCGATGGGGATGTTGGCGTCGCACGGCAACCTGGGATCGTCCTCTTTGTAGATGGCCAGGGCATGGTTGCCCGCCTGGGCCCATTCGATGGTCAGGTCGGCCTTGCTGGTCAGCTCGAAGGAGAACACGGCATCGCCGCCGCCCTGGCCGGACACGCACGAGACCTGCGTCTGGTCGTCGCCCGCGCCCGCCGTCTGCAGGGCCGCGGCGGTGATGGTCCCTTCCAGCGGCAAGATGCCGAGAGCCTTGTCGGGCTTGCACACCGCCTTCTGACAGGCGGCCTCGCCGGCACACTTGCGGTCGCTGCAGTCCACGGCGCCGTCGCCGTCGTCGTCGATGCCGTTGTTGCAGATCTCCAGCACCGTCTCGCTGCCTCCGCGCAGGGTCAGGTTGACGACGCCCTCGTCTCCCTTGGCGAAGGCCTGGACGATGAAGTTGTAATCCCCGGGTTGCACGTTGGGCATGACGAAGTTGCAGCCAAAGGGGTTGGTGGCGGGATCCTGACAGTTGGGCGCCGTGCCTTCGCAGGGGCCGAGCGGGCTGAGGTGCGACGCCAGTTGAAGGATCTGCTGCCCGGTTTGCGTACAGCTGATCGCGAGGCCCATGGCGCGATCCATGTGCAAGCGGTAGACGCGGCCGAGGCCGTTCCCCTTGCTGCACTCGGTGCTGAAGGTGCGGGTGGCGGTGGTCAGGTCCACGGTCAGGGTCTTGCTGACTCCCAATTCGATGGTGCCCAGGTCCTCATCGGCCAGGCACATGGGGGCCTGGCACTTCACCGTGTCGGCGCAGGTGGGGTCGTCGCAATCGATGAGGTTGTTGCCATCGTCATCGATCTGGTTGTCGCAGATCTCGACGCCGCGATCGGCGAAGGCGGACAGCGAGACGGTGACCTGCCCTTCTTTGCCCTCGGCGATGGGCTTGAAGATGAGCAGATACTCGCCGGGGGTGTACTTGAGCCATGACGTGCGCATGCTGGTCTGGCCACCCAGGTAATAGCAGCCGTTCTCGTCTTGGTCGCAGGCCTGTCCCGCCGCTGGCGCCGTGAAGATGCCGTAGGCGTGATCGCCGGATTGGCGGACGATTTCGACCAGGAGGCCGCCCGCGGCCTTGGTGGTGAAGCGCACCACCACGTCCTTGCCGGTGGAGGTGCCGGCGCAGCTCGGATGATAGCGATTGCTGCCGGTACTGGTGTCCACCGTGAAGGTCTTGGGACGATCGCCCAGCACCAGGGCGCCCACGTTCATGTCGGGAACGCACGAGGGACAGGTGCTGACGCCGCGGCAGTCCAGGTCGGCGCAGTCGATGGCGCCGTCGCCGTCGTCGTCCTTGCCGTTGTTGCACACCTCGGCCACGCTGGTCTGCCCCGTCGACAAGGTGATGCTGGTCGCTCCGGTGGCGTTGCTGAAGGACTGCACGATGAGCCAGTAGCTGCCGGCGGCCAGGCGGCTGTAGGTGTGATGAGAGGCTGCCTCATCGTCGACGCGCAGACAGTCCACCAGGTTCTGGTCGCAGGCCTGGCCCACGCCGGCCCGGTACAGTGCCACCACGTGGGCCGCGCCGCTCGGTTGGGTGAAGTCCAGTTTCACGTCCGCCTGGTCGGCCAAGGTGAAGCTGCCCACCCGCGCCACGCCGCCGGGCGGAGCGCAGGTGCTGTAGCTGGCGGTGGCGCCGATGGTCGACAGGGTGCGGGTCACCGAGGCGCCAGAGCTGGCGATGCTGCCGAAGTCCACGTCCACGATGCAGGCGGAGCTCAGGCAGGCTGGGAATTCCTTGCACTGGGGATCCGTGCAGTCGGCCAAGCCATCGTCGTTGTCATCCTTGCCATTGTCGCAGATCTCGTTGCCCTGTTTCGGGACGCACACCGGGTCCGCGGTGCAGTCGGAATCCGCGCAGTCGACCAGCCCGTCATCGTCGTCGTCCAGGTTGTTGTTGCAGATCTCGTGTCCGGGGACGAAGCAGGCCGGATCGCCCAAGCAGGCCGGATCCTTGCAGTCCACCAGGCCGTTACCGTCATCGTCGATGCCGTTGTCGCAGGATTCCTTCTTGCGGGTGAAGCACGAGGGTTGGCTCTGGCAGGCCGTGTCCTCGCAGTCCACCAGACCGTTGCAGTCGTCGTCTCGGCCGTTGTCACAGGTTTCGATCGATCCACAGATCGTGGCACTGCCGCCCGAGCCGCCGCGCGAGCTGCCGCCGCTGCCTCCTGTCCAGGTGGTCGAGCTGCGGAATCCGCCCGAGCCGCCGCGCGAGCTGGTCCACGTCCCTCCCGTCCTGATGCCGCCCGAGCCGCCGCGCGAGCTGGTCCACGTGCCCCCGGTCCTGATACCGCCCGAGCCGCCGCGCGAGCTGGTCCACGTGCCCGCCGTCCTGGTGCCGCCCGAGCCGCCGCGCGAGCTCCCGACGATCACGCCCGCGCTTCCGCCTCTCTGGCTGGCGCCGCTGTTCTTGCCTCCGCCGCTCTGGGGGCCGCTCCCCTTCCCTCCCTGGCCACCCACGCCGCCGTCTCGCCTCTTGAGCGTGCCGGGCTTGCAGCTCGGATCGTCCTCCGCGCACTCGTCGTCGGCCCCCAGGGGGGTGCGCCCGCCTCCACACCCCGCGGCCGAGGCCGCGAAGGCAAACGCCACGATTCCGACGAACCAAAGTCTTCCCGAGGACATGGGCGTAGGAGTCATCGGGGGGGATTCTTGCCCAAAACGCCAGGCATGTCACCCGTGGATAGCCGCGAAACCACCACGACAGGCCCCCCGTCGTGATGTCGCTCACAGGCGGCTAGCGAGACTGCGCCGCGCTGTAGAAGGCTTCGGTGACGTTGGCGGGGCTTCCCCAGCTCTTCTTCTTCCACTGATTTTCGTGGAAGACCAACAGGCTGAGGACGTTGCGCATCTGCCTGAGCGCGATGGGCCGCTGGGCGGAGAGCTCCTGCTGCTCGCGCGGATCCTCGATCTGATCGTACAGCTCCATGCGCGCCACGCCGGAGTGGATGAAGCGGTAGCGCCCGCTCTTCATGCCTCGCGCGGTGGTGTCGTTTTGGGTCAGGGAGGCCCGCGGGGTGGCGGTCAGCTCGTCGAAGACCAAGGGGATGACCGAGCTGCCTTGCATGGGCTCGGGAGCCGGCAGGCCCGCCAGCTGCAACACCGTGGGGGCGAGGTCCATGGCTTCCACGTCCGTCTCCACCACCTTGCCCTTGGGGAGCAGGCCGGGCGCGCGGATGATGAAGGGCACGTGCACCAGTTCCTGGTGCGCGCCTTGGGCGTGGCCGCAGTCGCCGTGGTCCCAGAACTCGTCGCCGTGGTCGGAGATCACGATGACGGCCGAGGTGTCGTACAGCCCGGCGTCCTTCAGGTCCTGAATGAAGGCCCCGAACGCGGTGTCGCTTTGGGTGACCTCGGCGTTGTGCAAGGCCTCGAGGTAGGCCTTGTCGGTGTCGTTGACCTTCAGGGTGCCCTGCTTGATCTTGCCGAGCTGGATGCCCGTCATGACCGGCTTGATGGGGCCGTTGTAGGGCTTGTCCCAGTACATCTTGAGGAATTCCTTGCGCGGGTTGTAGATGACGTGGGGCTCGATGACGGCCATGTAGACGAACTGGGGCTTGGCCTTGTTGGCCAGGATCCACTTCTTGGTCATGCCCCACAGCGACTCGGCGTTGTTGGGCAGGTTTTCGCGGATCACGTTGCGGTTCTCGTCGAAGCCGCGGTCGAAGCCCCACTTGGACGAGATGTAGCCGTTGGCTGAGAACAAGGCGGTGCGGAACCCGGACTTCTTCAGGAGCTCGGGCAGGAAGGGCACATCGCGCGCGACCTTGGATTCGTGGGCCGTGGCCTTGTGCAGCCGGGGATAGACCCCGGACAGCATGGTGGCCTGCGAGGGCAGCGACCACGTGCCGGCCACCTGGGCCCAGGCAAAGCGCGTGGCGTCCGCGGCGAAGGCGTCGTAGTTGGGGGTTAGCACCTTGCTCTTGGGATTGAAGGCGTGCACCTTGTCGGCGCGGAGCGTGTCGATCATCCAGACATAGATGCGCTCGAACTTCTGGCCGGGCGCGGCGGCGGGCGGTGGGGACTGCACGACGATGCGCGGGTCGGCCCAGGCCACGCCACCACCCCGGCTGACCAGGTCGATACGCACGGCATGTCCGGCGAAGGCCGCCAAATCCCAGGCGCCGTCGCTGAAGCGCGCGCCGGCAGGCCCCTCGAAGAGGGTGCTGGGGGCCGCGCCGTCGCGGGCCACGCGCACCGCCACGCTGGTGGCAGGCGTGCTGGAGCCATAGGACAGGGCCAACTTGGCGCGCGCGGGGATCTGAACGTAGAAGGACAGGCGCGAGGCCCCGGGCGTGCTCAAGGCGCGACGGCGGGCCCCGCCCAAGTCCACCTCGGTGGGGGCCAAGGCGGATTTCACCGCCGCCACGTCCGCCGAGGGCGCGGCGGCCCTGGGGGCCCCGATCTCGACGGTGGCCAGCGCGGCTGCCGCCTTCTTGCCGCCCGCGATGGCGCCCGAGGCCCGGAAGGTCAGGCGAACGCGGTTGTCGCCCGAGACCAGGTGGGCGGCGGGGATGGCGACGTCATAGGACGCCCATTCCTGGGTGACATCCAGGGTACCCACCGGCTTCTCGTTGACGAACACCGAGAGGCGTTGCTTGGGGACCACGGCGCGCATGAGCAAGCTGAGCTGGACCTCGGACAGGCCCTTGGCCAACACGCCGTCGCCGTCGGCGTCGACCGGGAAGGAGAAGGCCGCCGAGAGGCCCGACACGAAGGCCACCGGAGTGTCGGCGTCCTTCTGCATGGGCAGCCACGAGCCCTTCCATCCGCCGTCGATGTACTTGAGGAAGTCCGTGCCCCCGGCGGCCATGAAGAGGCGGCCGGAACGGTGCTCGAGCCCGTGCACGCGGTTGGTCAGGAGGTCGAGGGCCATGCGCGTGCCGGACAGATCGACGGGGGGCGACGCGGGGGGCGCCTTGGCCTGAACCTGGGGCGTGGCCGCCTGCACATCGGATTGTGCGCTTTGGCCACAGGTCGCGTTGAGGACAACGCACAAGAAGCACCCCCAGCCGGGGGCGAATTTCGTCATCGAAGGCTTGTGGGTCAACACGTCCATCGAGGTAGCGCGACTGCGGGGTCGAGGTCAAGCATCGTGGTGAATAATGGGGCCCAGGTGCTACTCTCCCGGGCTGCATGTCAGACAAGCCATCCTGTCGTTTCCATTGGCCAAGCGGTGCCTCCGTGCTGGCGGGCATCTTGGGTGCGGGAATTCTTGACGCCCTCATCGTCGTGGCCTCGGGCCAGGGCGCGCAGGCGGGGGCCGTCCTGGCCCTGGCGCTGGGCCTCTACGGTGTCGTCGGTTTGCTGCTCGGCGGGTTCGTGGGTTGGGCGGTGGCCACGGCCTCGGCGACCGTGCCGGGGGGGTGGCGCGCCCTGGGCGAGGACCGCGAGACCGACCAACGCTCGGCTGCTACGCTGCTGGGTCTGGTGGGCGCGGCCCTGTTCATGGCCGTGGCCGCGGCCGCGGTGTATGGGCTTTTCGTGGCGGACATGGCCAGCCGCAAACTGGCGGTCATCGCCACCGCGGGGTTGAGCGCGGCCCTGTGCCCGGTTGCCGCCTTGGCGGGGCTGGCCTGCACGCGCCTGGTCTCGCGTCTCGTGTCGCGCCTGCCGCGCCCTCGTCGGCTGGGCAGCACGGGGATGCTGTTGCTCGCTCTCGCGCTCGCTGGCGTTCTCGCCTTCGCGCTGGCGCTCACCCGGGCGGATTGGCGCGTCCTTGACCTGGGGCCGTTCAAGGCGGCTGTGGCCGCGGTCTTCCTGGCCGCTGGGCACGCCATCTTCTGGTACCTCGTACCCGCCGGCCAGCGTTGGCGCGCACGCGTGCCTGGCCGTGCTCTGTCCATCGGCGCTCTTCTGGCCGTCCTGGTCGCCCTCTCGCTGGGCAGCCGCGTGCCCGACGGTTCGCCCAGCTACGCCGCCATCAACGAGGCCAGTTGGGGACTGCGTTTCGCCGTCAAGCAGGCCCGCCACATCGCCGATCGCGATCGCGACGGCTATGCCGCCGCGTTCGGCGGGGGCGATTGCGGCGAAGGCAACCCCGAGATCTTCCCGGGCGCTGAGGATGTACCGGGCGATGGGATTGATCAGGATTGCCAGGCCGGGGACGCCAAGCCGGTGGCCGAAGCCCCCTCGCCCACCTCGCCTGCCGCTCCTACCTCGCCTGCCGCAGCCCCGGCTCCCACACGCCAGGGGGCCTTCTCCGGCAACATCCTCATCATCGCCATCGATGCCTTGCGTGCCGACCGCCTGGGCGTGGCGGGATACGGCCGACCGCAGGGCCGCTCGCTCACCCCCACCATCGACGCCCTGGCGGCGCGGGGCACGCGCTTCTCTCGCGTGTGGGCCCAGGCGCCCAACACCCCACGCTCGTTCCCCTCGTTGGTGACCTCGCGCTACCCCTCGGGCATCGCTTGGCAGAAACAGTCGCTCAACTACTCGCCCCTGCTGCCCAGCAACCGCACCTTCTTCGAGCCCCTGGCCGCGGCCGGCTTGCGGCCCATCGGCATCTTCTCGCACTTCTACTTCACCGCCGATCGCGGCCTCTCCAAGAGCTTCGCCGAATGGTCCAACGACGGCGCCAAGAGCATCGCCGATTCCAACAAGGACATCGCCTCGCCGCGCATCGGCCCCCGGGTCATCGCGCGCCTGCAAAAGGCCGCGCAGACTGGCGAGCGGTTCGTGCTGTGGACCCACCTGTTCGAGCCGCACTCGAGCTACATGCCGCACGCGGAGTTCCCCACCACGCTGTCCGGGGTGCAGGGCCTGGAGGAGAAATACGATTACGAGATCGCCTTCGCCGACCGCTGGGCCGGCAAGATCCTGGCCACGCTGCAGGAGACCAAGCTGGACCGCAATACCGCGGTGGTGATCTTCGGCGATCACGGCGAGGCCTGGGGCGAGCACAAGCGCTACTTCCACGGCCAGGATCTGACCGAGGAGCAGTTGCGCGTGCCTCTGATCATCTCGTTGCCGGGGCAGAAGGCCGGCGTGGTCGAGGACGAGGTCGGTCTGCTTGACCTTGGCCCCACCCTGGTGGACCTGGTGGGTGCCCCGCCCCTACCCAACTTCGACGGCCGCAGTCTGCTGCCGCTCATGCAAGGGCAGCCCCTGCCCCCACGGCCAACCTTCGCCGAGTTGCTCCCCTCGACCGCCACCCCCACGCACGAGGTGACCATGGTCGATCAAGGCATGAAGCTGGTGCACAAGATCAGCGAGCGGCGCTGGGAGCTGTTCGACCTCAAGAGCGATCCGGGCCAGCGCAAGAACCTCGCCGACAACCCCGCCCACCGGCAGAAGCTGGAGGAGCTGCGTGCCAAGCTGGTCGCCTTCGAGGAGCGGCGCCGATAGGCGCGACGACGAGCTACGAACTACGGGCCGGTGAAGGCCGCCAGGCTGGACGTCGAGCGGACGTCGCGGCCGTCGTTGTTGATGAGGCCCTTGAGTTCCTTGCCCGGAGCGAAGCTGATGGTCGACTGGGGCGGCAGAGCGATGGGGCTGCCGTCTTGTGGGTTGCGCACGATGCGGGCGTTGCGCCGGCGCTTGGTGAAGGTTCCGAAGCCCGGATAGGAGAAGCGCGGCAGCGAGGACCGCGTGGGCTTGGCACGGATGAAGTAGTCGCCGATCTCGGTGAAGACCGAATCGATGATTCGCGCGACCGTTTTCTTGGTCAGGTCACGCGGTAAGTCCTTCCTCGACGCAATACGCTCGATCAGTTCCGCCTTGGTCATCGTCTTTCCTTGTGGGCCCTGAGCAGAAAGGTTGCAGAGTATGGTTCGTGGGCCGCGGGTGTCAACGACAACCTGAGCCCCGTTTTGCGGGCTCCGGCTACTGGTCCAGGCGTTCGGCCCAGGCGGTGCGGATGAAGCGGTCGCCCACCCGGCTTTGCAGTGTCTTGTCGTCGGAAGTGAAGGTCTGGCCGAAGTTGTTCCACCCCTCGGGCGAGCCGGGTGCTTGTTCATTGGTGCCGTAGGTCACGAAGAGCGTGGTGCCCACGAACTGCACCCCCGTCACATACTGACGCGGAATCGTCAGGCCGGCGATCTGCGCCCAGGTTCCGTTGGCCAGGAACTCGTGCACGGTGATGTAGCTGGTGCCGTTGCTGGCGCTGTCCGGGCAATTGTCCCAGTTGGCGGCCGGTGGCAGGTACCAGGTCGTGAAGAGCTGGAAGCCTTGGCCATCGGAGCGAATGACCGCCAAGGGGCTGCCCGTCGGTCGTGCCTTGTCGGGAATGGTGGAGCCGCCCGCGCCGCACCCGGAATCTCCGCCGAGCTTGATGCCCTCGGTCTTTCCACACAGGCAGTTGGTGCCGGAGCACGACGTGCCGGCGTTGAGCCTGATCTCGCCCGAGACGCCAAAAGCCTCGTCCGCCGCGGGGGGGCTGTTGCCTATCGAGGTCAGTTTCTTGATGACCAGCATGGAGGGTGTGCTGGAGTCCCGTGTGGCGGAGTCCAACAGGGAGTTGGTCACCTGGGCCAAGAAGACCGAGGTGCCGTTCTCGTTGCTCGCATCGACGCGGTTGAGCTGGACCACCGAGGGCGAGAAGTGCAGCGGATGGCTGCAGCCAAGCTCCATCACGGCGTCGCGGGGCGGCGCGGGGAAGGCGGGCGCGTACTGGTGAATCGTCCCGTGGGTGTCGGCCATATAGGCTGCGATGAGACTCTGCTGGCCGTCCCTGGTGTAGTTGCGGGCGAGCGCCACATCCGCCACCATGCCGAAGTCCTGCGAGCAGCTCGCGTCGCCTTGCATCTCCAGACCGGCGCCGCCGCTGGC
The DNA here is from genome assembly GCA_964535465.1 of uncultured Myxococcales bacterium. Taxonomy (GTDB): domain Bacteria; phylum Myxococcota_A; class Polyangia; order Fen-1088; family Fen-1088; genus Fen-1137. Next base: position 5,726 of record CAZHUY010000086.1, on the reverse strand, counting down.
GTTGCCGTTGCTCAGCTTGGCGTCGAGCAGCCAGGCGGTGCTGCTGCCGCCGGGGGGATAGCTGGACGCCATGAGCACGCGTTGGTCGAGGCGGTTCTCGTCGTGCAGATAGGCGAAGGCGGGCACGGACACCGTGTCGCCCAACTTGCTCGCCGGGAGGGCGCCGGCGTTCTTGTGACCCACGTGCCACAGCAACGACTCCGACGTGAGGTTCCCCTCACCGTCGACGATGGGATTGGTGATGTCGAGGGCGAAGGGGTGATTGCCGCCCTTCCCTTCCGGCATGATGAGGACGGTCTTCCACTTGGGGCAGATGTTGGTGTCGTAGCTGCCGTTCTTGTCGTCGCTGCAGGCCTCGTTCTTCTGGCAGTTCTCCCAGCACAGGTTCTTGACCTTGGGCGACCCCGACAGGCCGTAGATGTGCTCATCCGGGTTGTAGCGCTGTCCGCCCTGGGCGTGCAGTTTGGCGATGACCGGCACCATGTCGGCGGGGATGAAGGCGAACTTCTCCTCGCCCGTCCCCGCGGCGAAGGCGTGCAGCATGCCGTCGTCCGCCCCCACGTAAACCAGTTCGGGGCGCGGGTTCGCGGCCTGAGTGTAGAAGAAGTGATTGCCGCCAGGCAGATCGCTCATGCCAGGCGGGCCGACCGAGATGGGCATCGAGTTGGTCACGCTGCCCATGACCGCGGGGTTGAGCGGGCGAGGATTGTTGCTCGCCGTGGTGGGATCGAGCTTGCCCAGCATCCACTCCACGATGCGCTGGGTTTCGGCCGCGTCGCCCCCCATGCCCATGCCCTTCAAGGCATCGATGCTGGCTCCGTCCACCGCCCCGAGAGAGTCCACCTGGATGCGGCGAACCACGCCCGTCTTGTCCGAGAAGAAGACGTTGCGGTGTTTCCAGCGGTTGTCGTCCGGCGGGTTGCAGCCGCTGGTGGTGGGATCGCAAGCCACCCAGCCGTTCACCCGGGCGGCGTCCCAGGCCTTGCTCGTGGTGTAGGCGACCTCGACGCTGGTGCTGGTGCTCGTGCTGGTCGAAGTGGACGTGCTGGCCACCGACACCGTGCCAATGGTGTACCCGACCAAGCTACCGCGCCATTCGGGCAACTCGGCCACGGTTTGGTACAGCATGTTCCCGGAGGTGATGCCCGCCAGGGATTGCGAGCTGTTGGCGGCCGAGGCCGGCGTGGTGGCGACCCGAACCCGCAGGGCCTCCTTCATCTCGTAGTTCAGCCAGAAGTACAGCTCGTCCTCGCTGGCGGCGTAGCGCGGCTGGTTCATGAAGCCGAGGGTGGTGCTGCCCGCGCGCGCGATGTTGTTCAAGGTCGCGGCGGCGTAGGGATTGACCAACGCCAGGTCATGAGTGGCCGCGATCACGTGGACGTTGACCCCTCTGTCCCGGGCCAGGCTGCGCGCCTTGGTCACGGCCGGGCAATTGCACCCGGTCAGGTCCTCGTTGCCGCTGGCGTAGATGCAAGCGGCCGCCGAGCAGTCGATCCCGCCCGTCGCGGTGTCGCCCGGCCCACGTGGCAGCCCGTCGACCACCATCAGGACATGGTTCTGCCAGCAGGCGCTGCCGTCGACCCCTTGCACCGCCGTCACATAGCCTTCCACGCTGTGGTGACTGTCGTTGGCGGCTTCGTTCTTCAGCATGCAGCCCACGGGCGAGAGGCTGCCCACGGCGTGGAAGCCCCCGAACGAGGCCTTCTCGAAGCGGGCGGCGTTGAGCAGGCCCTTCTTGGGAGGGGTCAGAGTTTGGCCACCAAAGGTGGTGGCGTTGACCATGGGAACCAGGTTGTAGTCCCACTGTCCGCCATTCCAGACGTTGCAGGAGTCGCTCGCCAGATCCCAGTTGCTGCCGGACAGGGGCAAGGGGTACTGCGCGTTGTAGCTCCAGGTGGGGCCCGAGAAGGCGGCGGCGCCGTACTTGTTCTCGTTGACGAAGTCGCTGCGCTCGGCGTCCATCAGCATCCAGTAGTTGCTGCTGGAGCCGAAGGACTTGCCTTGGTACGTGCTGAAGTACTGCGGGTTGTTCACGCTGCCCAGAGTGGGATTGGCGGGGTCACCCACGTCGATGGGCTTGCCCCATCGGTAGGTGAAGGTGTAGTAGCTGCCCTCGTAGTGGCCGCGGCACACCGGGCTGGTCTTGGGGTTGGTGTCGCCGGTCACGCAGGTGTCGGCCCACTTGGCCCAGGACTCGTCCTCATGGGAGAAGGTCTTGCCGTCGCCCTTGGGGATGGCGTAGCGGCTGTTGGCGCCGGTGGAGACGCGCGTGTAAGTCACGCTGGGCGAGCTGGTGGCGCCGCCGGCACCGTAGTCGATGGTGCAGCTCGAGCTCGGGCCGGTGTCCTCCGAGAAGCAGGGCTGGCTGTTGTATGTGCCTCGCAACAGTTCGGCGCGGGTCAGGAATCTGGTCTCGGTCTGCTGGATCGTCGGCTCGGCCAGCTTGACGTAAGGGAACAGGTTGACCGTGCTGCCGTCGCGGTTGGCTTGATAGGTGTGCATGTGGCCGAGCTTGGCCACGGCGTCGTCGTAGGCGTGCTCGAGGAACACCCGGCGCACGGCATTCTTGACCATCATCATGCGCGACGTGGCGCCTTCGCAGGCTTCGCCCACCTCGCACTCGTTGTCGTAGTCGCGACACCACAACCCCGAGCTGGCGCACATCCTGGCCGGTATGCCCGAGACGCAGTAGTCGGGCCCGCTTCCGTCCGCGGCCCCGCCACACGAGGTGTGATCGCTGCACGTCTTGGCCTGGTAACGACAGGTCTTGCCGGGATCCTCGCTGGCGCAGAAGTCGCCGTGCATGCGGCTCGACGGGTTCTTGCCCGCCTCGATCTTGCGGCAGAAGTCGCCCGCCATCGGGCACTCGGCGTTGCTGGCGCAGGATCGGGTGCTCTGCAGGTAGCAGAAGCTGAGGCCGGTACAGTCCGCATCCGACGTGCAAGGATCGGTGTCGGGCATGGGCTGGACGATGTAGGTACTGGTGGCCGTCGAGGTCCTTATCAGGGTATGCGTGGTGGACTCGGTGTTGGTGGTGAGGTCGGTGTTGCTGGCGGTCACGAAGCCGGCCACATCGGTCACGCTGCCCGTGGTGGTGGCGGTTTGCGTGACCGTGACGCTGCCGGTGTTGGTGGTGGTGTCAGAGCTGGTCGAGGTGCTGACCCGGCTCAGGGTGGTGGTGGTCGTCGTCGTGTTGGTCGAAGTGACGGAGCGGGTTTCGATCTTGGTATTCGTTCCGGTGTTCGTCGTGCTCACCGTGCGCGAACCCGTGTTCGTCGTCGTCGTGGTGTTCGTCGTGGTCACCGTGCGCGAGGCGGTATTGGTCGTCGTTCCGGTGTTGGTCGTCGTCGCCGTGCGCGTCGCTGTCGTGGTCGATTTTCGCGGCTTGAGATGAACCACGATCACATTCGCGAAAGCCCATTGATCCGCCCGCGTCCAGGACCCACTGCTCGAACCAGCACCGAGGTTTTCCTTTCTGCTAGATGCCGAGAAAAAATTAGAAACTGTCCTGTTGCCAATCGATATCTGTGAAGATCCTGGAACAGGAAGACTAGTACCGTTGCCATGGGTCAGCACGGCATCAACGAACCAGTCGCCGGCTTCAGTCGTTCTGGTGTAGCTAATCGAACTTTGATTTCGACTTTCAGGGACAGCTATTACTGCAGGGGAGGTTAGCTCATTTCCATTGAAGGACGTCACCATCATCCAGGCATTCCAACAATTGGTAGGGCGCGTTCCCGTGACAGTGGTGGTGGTACCGGCTGCAGGCAGGCCACTGTACACTGCCCAAGCGTCAATCCGACCGGGGTTGCCCCAGTCCGCCTGAGTAGTTTGGCCCCCTAAATGCACAGCATTCAGCGAACCGTACTTCACGCTTGGAAACTCGAGGCCTACCGTGCTGCTACCGATGCTAAAGGTGAAGATTATGACCATCCTGTAGGGGCTGAGGCCTATCGTATGGTTGACGCTAAGCTGATCTTGGGCCCCCATAACACTGCTACCTGCTTGGGCGTCGTGGTCGTCTATTTTCTCCACCGGGTAGTACGTCTCGGTCCCCGTCACCGTCGACGTGGTGTTGTAGGTCTGGCTCCCCGTCTGGGTAGACGTCGTGTTGTACGACTGGGTCCCGGTGACGGTCCCCGTGGCATAGCTGGTCGCGACCGCCGATAGAGTGCTCGTCTGGCGGTATGTCTCGGAGTTGGTCTTGGTGGCGGTCGTGTACGCGGTGGCCGTCCCGATGGCAGTCGTGGTGCCGGTTTCGGAGCGCGTGAGGGTCTGGCCGCCCGTGTTGGGGGCGGTGGAGGTCACCACGGCGGTGGTGAACTTGGTCATGCTCCCGGTGTCGGTCTCCGTGACGACGATGGTCCCGCCGGTTCGCGTGCTGGTCGAGGTGGAGGTCCCCGAATAGATCGGCACCTCGTCGAAGACATGGCCGTGTTTGCCCATGCCCGAGAATTCGCAGCGCCCGGTCTGGGCGTAGAGGCGGCAGAAGCGGTCGCCTTTCTCGCAGTCCGCCCCGACCTCGTTGTACCTGGCGGGGTTTTCGCCCGGCAGTCCCTGCATGGACTCCGCGCTCTCGACCACCACCACGAAGTTGGGCTTCTTGAGCTGGAACTTGACCACCTCGACGGGGCTGACCCGCGCCTCGACGGCCGCCGGCATCGACCAAGAGAAGACCAGGACGATCAGCGCCGCACACCAACGACGAAAAGCGCGGGAAGGATGACGGCTCATGCTGGTTCTCCAACACCTACCGCTAGCAAGCCGCCGGCCAGTATCGGACGGGGAGAAAAGGCATGTGATTTCGCGAGGAAACGGGAACTTTGGAGTGGGTATAGGTACATTCAGGTCGCAGAGCCGCCCACCTTACACCCCGAAACGTGTTGCGGACCTCGCAAACTTTTCAAAGCCCATTATTAATGGGAGCGAGCTTATGGCTGGGGCGGCGGCGGCGCGGCGGACGTGGGGAGGTTGTGGGGATCCAGGAGCAGGCGTCCGATGCGAACCGTGCTGTTCTCGGAATTCTGGAACTCGAGCACGGGCTCTTTGGCCAGCTCTGGCCAGATCTCGAATTCCGGCGTGGGCTTCTTGGTGGTGAGATCGATCTCCTGGATGACGTAGACGTCGCGATAGAGATGGCGGGACAGCTCGAAGGGGATCTGTCGGGTTTGCTTCATCACCGAAAGATCCTCGGCGCCGTAGTTCATGATGGTGTAGAGCCCCGGCCGGTCCGTCACCACCATGATGTTCTTGGAGTTCTGGCTTTCCAGATAGCGCCAAGTCTGGGCCGCTTGCCGGGCCAAGGTCAGTTCGTTGATGAAGCGGGCTTCCGCCGCAGCCGGCACGTAGACCAGGAAGAGCAAACCCGCCACGCCCGCGGCCAGCCACAAGGGAGCCTGGCGCAGCAACCAGGCCAGGAAGCAGGCGGCGGCGATGGAGACCACCGCGTTGAAGGGCAAGTAGAGGCGGGCCGCCGCCGGATGCAGAGGCTTGCCCCAGAAGTACGAGAACAGCATGGCCGTCAGGATGCCGATCCAGACCGTGACCAACACGGCGAAGCCGAGCATGTTCGGCTGCTCCTTGCGCTGGCGAATGACCTTCACCAGCGCGCGCCCGATGAGCACACAGCCCAGGCCACCCAGAATGATGAGCAGGCCCGAGTGCGGGCGCTGGAAGTTGAAGGGGTTGAGGGCCAGGCCGAAGTAGGCGCCCAGGTTCTCGAACAC
>CAZHUY010000085.1:1282-23059 GCA_964535465.1 uncultured Myxococcales bacterium | reverse complement strand
ACCACAAGCCCATCATGATCGCGGGCGGCTTCGGCAACATCCGCTTGCCCCACGTGAACAAGACCGACGTGCCGCCGGGCGCGGCGCTGGTGGTGCTGGGCGGACCGGCCATGCTCATCGGCTTGGGCGGGGGCGCGGCGTCGTCCATGGCGTCGGGCGCTTCCGAAGAGGATCTGGATTTCGCTTCCGTCCAGCGCGACAACGCCGAGATGCAGCGGCGTTGCCAAGAGGTGATCGATCGCTGCTGCGCCCTGGGCGAGGCCAACCCCATCTATTCCATTCACGACGTGGGCGCGGGCGGTCTGTCCAACGCCATGCCCGAGCTGGTGCACGGCTGCGGGCGCGGCGCCCACTTCGAGCTGCGCAAGATCCCCAACGACGAGCCCGGCATGTCGCCCAAGGAGATCTGGTGCAACGAGGCGCAAGAGCGCTACGTGCTGGCGGTGGCGGCCGACGCTATGGACCGGTTCGCCGAGCTGTGCAAGCGCGAGCGCTGTCCCTTCGCGGTGCTTGGCCACGCCACGGCAGAAGGACACCTGCTGCTCACCGACGCGCACTTTGGCAACCGACCCATCGACATGCCGCTGTCGCTGCTCTTGGGCAAGCCGCCCAAGATGGTGCGCAAGGCGGAACGCGTGTCGGTGCCGGCGGTGCCGTTCTCGACGACGAATCTCAACCTGGCCGAGGCGCTACGACGGGTGCTGCGTCTGCCCACGGTGGCCGACAAGACCTTCCTCATCACCATCGGCGACCGCAGCATCACCGGCATGGTCTGCCGCGATCAGATGGTCGGCCCCTGGCAGGTCCCGGTGGCCGACGCCGCGGTCACCACCACCAGCTACGACTGCTTCACCGGCGAGGCCATGGCCATGGGCGAGCGCACGCCGTTGGCCCTGCTGAACGCCGCCGCCGCCGGCCGCATGGCGGTGGGCGAATCCCTGACCAACATCGCCTGCGCGCCCATCGCCAAGCTGGGCGACGTGAAGCTGTCGGCCAACTGGATGGCCGCCGCCGGGCGCCCGGGCGAGGATGCACGCCTCTTCGATGCCGTGCGCGCGGTGGGCTTCGAGCTGGCGCCCGCGCTCGGCATCGCCATTCCCGTGGGCAAGGACTCCATGTCCATGAGCACGGTCTGGCACGAGAACGGGCAGGAGAAGCGCGTCACCGCCCCGCTCTCGCTCATCGTCAGCGCGTTCGCGCCGGTGACCGACGTGCGCCGGGCCCTGACCCCGCAACTGCGCACGGACAAGGGCGACAGCGAGCTGTTGCTCATCGATTTGGGTCAAGGCCGCAATCGTCTGGGCGGCTCCGCCTTGGCGCAGGTCTATGGACAGCTGGGGGCCGGGGCGCCCGACCTGGACGATCCCGCGGCGTTCAAGGTGTTCTTCGCGGCCATTCAGGAACTGAACCGCCAGGACCTGCTGCTCGCCTATCACGATCGCTCCGATGGCGGGATGTTGACCACCTTGCTGGAAATGGCCTTCGCCGGCGGCTGTGGCTTGGACATCGACCTGGGCGCGCTGACCGGCGAGTCCCCTGCCCTGCTCTTCGCGGAGGAGTTGGGCGCGGTCATTCAGGTGCGCAAGAGCGACGTGCCCGCCGTCATCAAGGCCCTGGCCGGCCTGGGCCCGCACGTTCACCGCATCGGTCGCCCCACGCCTGGCCAGGACATCGTCGTCCGTCGTGGCGAAACCACGCTGCTCTCGGATAAGCGCTCGCCCCTACGGGCCATCTGGGCCGAGACCACCTTCGCCCTGCAGTCGCTGCGTGACGATCCCGCCTGCGCGCGCGAAGAGCAGGAAGGCCGAGCCGACGAAACAGATCCGGGCCTGTCGGTGCACCTGGGCTTCGATCCTGAGCAGGACGTGGCCGCCCCCTTCGTGAACCGGGGCGCCCGCCCGCGCGTGGCCATCCTGCGCGAGCAAGGGGTCAACGGGCAGATCGAGATGGCAGCGGCCTTCCACCGCGCCGGCTTCGAGGCGGTCGACGTGCACATGAGCGACATCCTGAGCGGCCGCGTGGGGCTGGAGTCCTTCCGGGGCTTGGTGGCGTGCGGTGGCTTCTCGTACGGCGACGTGCTGGGCGCCGGCGAGGGGTGGGCCAAGTCGATCCTCTTCCACGCCCGGGCGCGCGGCGAGTTCGAGCGCTTCTTCGCCCGCACCGACACCTTCACCCTGGGCGTGTGCAACGGCTGCCAAGCGGTGTCGAACCTCAAGGAGATCATCCCCGGGGCCCAGGACTGGCCACGCTTCGTGCGCAACCGTAGCGAGCAGTTCGAGGCGCGCGTCTCGATGGTGCGCATCGAGGAGAGCCCCTCGGTCCTCCTGCGCGGCATGGCGGGTTCCTGGCTGCCCATCGCGGTGGCCCACGGCGAAGGTCGCGCGGAATTCGAAGCGGACGAGCAACGAAACCGCCTGGCCAAGGCCGGCCTGGTCGCCGCCCGTTTCATCGACCACCGCGGCGAGATGGCCAGCCGCTACCCCGACAACCCCAACGGCTCGCCCGACGGCATGACCGCCCTCACCACGCCCGACGGACGGGTCACCATCATGATGCCCCACCCCGAACGCGTGTGCCGCGCGGTCCAGAACTCGTGGCATCCCGATGGCTGGAAAGAGGACGGGCCGTGGATGCGCCTGTTCCGCAACGCCCGCGTCTTCGTCGGATAGGTGGTGCTATCATGCCGCCCATGTCAGCAATCATCGCATGGATGCTGTGGGCGGCCGCCGAGACCGCGGCCAGCCCGGTGGCGAAACTGCCAGTCCCCATCGCCAAGGAGATGAGCGAGGCGCTGGTATCGCTGAACCAGATGCTGGGCCTGGAGAGCTGGCCCGAACCCGAAGAGCCCTGCCTGGACCGCGGCGGCCTGGAGGCCACGGCCAAGGACGTCAGCCGCGAGGACACGCAGAAGTGCGCCGAGAAGGCCATGTTCAGCGGGTTCGAGGAGCTGGGCCGTTCCTATGTCGTCGGCATCACCATGGCGCAGATTGGCCCGGTCACCGTGTTCGCCATCGGCAAGGGCGAAGCCCAAGGTTGGGGCGCCTATTCGTGTGACAAGACCAGCAAGTGCAAGCCGACCAAGCTGGACGGCCCCTCCAAGCCGACCAGGCGTCTGGCGGAACGCTTCCGACGGGCGTGCGCCGACAAGAACACCATCTGGTTACCCGACAACTCGGTCTGTCCCTAGAGCCAGTCCCCACCATGCATCGCTTGGCGCTTGCTTTCGCATTCCTCTGCGGTCTCTCCCTTCTGCTCGTCCGTTCGGCTCACGCCTCCAGCGCGCTCGAGATGATCGGCTCGCCCACCGGGGCCAACGCGCTCACCGCGCGCCTGTTCTCCCACAACGCCAGCGCGACCTACTTCAACCCCGCCCTGCTCCCCGAAGCCATGCCCAAGCTGGAGGCTGGTTTCTTCTATCTCACCGCGCGCACGAACGTTCGCCTCAAGACTCGACCGGTTGAGGCCGACGTTCCGTCCACCGTCTACAACACCAGCCTGTCGAGCGGCATGCCTCCGCTCGCCACGCGGGATCTGCCCATCCCGCGCTCGGACAACGAGGCCAGCGACAGCTCGCTTTATGCGGTTCTGGGCCTGGTGCGCCCCCTGGCGGGCAAGTACCTGGTCTTCGGCTTCTACTCGCTCTTGCCGGTCAACACCTTCCTCGACCAAAAGGGGTTCTTCCCCGACGAGCGCGAACAGTACTTCTCCAACAGACTGCACTTCGAGCAGCTCGGCGACCGCCTGAACGCCACCAGCTTCGCGGTTGCCCTCGGCAGCCAGTTGAACGAATGGCTGTCCATCGGCGCCGGCATCGACATCTCCGTGGTCACCAAGTCCAGCATGGCGGTCTACATGCCCGACGCCGGTGACCAGAAGCGGGTCCTTCTGGATCCCGACATTCGCACCAACAGCAAATTCAGGCCGTACCTGGGCGTGGTCTATCGACCTTGGCCGCGTATCACCATGGCCGGCACCCTGCACTTCGGGACCAGCAACGACACCGACGGGGAGAACCAGGTGCGCATGTGGAAACCCCTGGACCAGTACACCGACGGGGTCAACTACATCCCGCAGGTCTACACCCTGACCCAGGGCAACGAGCCCGCCCGCCTGGGATTGGGGATCGGGGTGAACAGCAAGTGGATCGTCGACGAGCGGCCGCTTTGGCAGATCGGCCTGATGGCGGTGGGTCAGCGCTGGTCCCATTACCGCGACCGCCACGGCGAATCGCCCGAGGGTTGGCGCAACACCGTCACCTTGGTGGCCGGCGGCAACTTCGCGTGGGGCCAACGCCGTCTGGCCTTCGATCTGGGATACGCGCCCTCGCCGGTTCCCGATCAAACCGGACGCAGCAACTACGTGGACAACGCGCGCATCGTGTCGAGCGCCAGCATCGAGGCCCCGGTCCAGCTTCTGGGACGCGATGTGGCCGCCGGGTTCTACTTGTTCGGCTCCTTCTTCATCCCACGCTCCGCCGACAAGGATCCCGCCCAGATCGTCGACGAGTATCCCGCCTCGGCCATCGACGTGCGCACCGGGTTGCCGGCCGCCGACACCGCCGGATTGCAGACCAACAACCCGGGTTACCCGGGCTTTGACAGCCGGGGCTACATGCTGGGCCTGGGCGTCTGTCTGCGAATCGCGCGCTGAGGCTTACGACCCCAGCAGGGCCGCCTGGTTGGTGCGAACCCACGCGCAATCCACCGGACCGGCGCTGGCGTCCAGCTTGACCATGACGAAGGTGCTGCTGCACGGGGTGGGATCGGAGTACGAGTTGGAGGTGCGGTACAGGCACTGATAGGAGGGCGGATCCGAGGCCACCACCGTCTGATCGGAGCTGTACGACATGCCCCCTACGATGCGCTCCGCGGTCACGGCGTACCCGGTCAGTGCCGTCACCTGACGTTGCACGGCCCGCAGCGTCCCGGTGACCAGACCCTGAAGGCCGACGCTGATCCCGGGGAATCCGTCCTGATCGTCGTCCACCAGGCGCGCATCCGTGGGGTCGAGCGGAAGGGAGTCGCACGCCGGGTCGGTGAGGCGCGCCCCGTAGGTCTCGACAGTAGCGGGCATGGTCAGCGTTGGGTTCCCGACGGCATCGGGCGCGAAGGTTCCTGTCCGCTGGAAGGGCGCGGGTGACAGCCGCCAGGCATCCAGCACGAGAACCTTTCCCGGGTTCCGGGGATCGTCCTGTTGGCTGCGGTCGCAGTACTGACCTTCGAAGCTCACCGTGCTTCCGGTTTGCGTCACGTGAACCAGGGACAGGTTGATCGACTTGAGCTGGAAGGGATCGACGTATCCCGGGACCTTGACCACCTGAGCGCCGACCGTCTTCATTACCCAGGTCCCCGAGACATCAGTCACCGCGCTGGCGGGCAGGGCCGTGCAGAGCGAAGCCGTGGAACCAGGATTGCCACAGGCCGTGGTGGGCAAACTCGTGCCGGGCGTCGAGCACACGGATGCGTCGCTGTCCTTGTTCTCATCGGATCCGCTGCCGCAAGCCGAGAGAGAGAACAGGGTTGCCATCAGGATACCTACCGAAGATATGAGGCCGTCGTGCTTCATGCGGCTAACTTAGCAGCCTGTGGCGGAAGTCTCTACCGCGCCGTTCGTCCGGCGTGCCCCCGGAAAATGTCCCTGCAAGAGGGCGCATGCCTGGGCTACAACTTGAGGGCCATCGTCATGCTGCTTCGCACGCCACCCTCACACTGGCTCCGGCTCTCCTGGCCCCTGTTGGGGGCGCTGGCCCTGCTCGTACCGGGCATCGCCCACGCGGACGGGGCCTTCGCCGATGCGGCCGGTCGCGGCGTGCTGAGCGCCTTCTTCTTCGCCTTCACCGCGGGCTTCCTCACCTCGCTCACCCCCTGCGTCTACCCCATGATCCCCATCACCATCAGCGTGTTCGGGGGCCGGGGCGGGGTCTCGCGTGGGCGGGCGTTCCTGCTGGCCACTGTCTACGTGGCCGGCATCGCCGTCATGTTCGGCACCCTGGGCACGACCTTCGCGCTCTTGGGCAAGGCCTTTGGCACCTTCCTGGCCAACCCCTGGGTGGTGGTACCGCTGGCCCTCTTCTTCTTCGCCATGGCCGCCTCGATGTTCGGGGCCTTCGATCTGGCCCTGCCCTCCGGCCTGCAGCAACGCCTCTCCCAGGTGGGCGGGCGCGGATTCGTCGGCGCCTTCCTCATGGGCCTGGTGGGCGGACTCATCGCCGCCCCGTGTACCGGCCCGCCCCTGGCCGGCATCCTTGCCTACGTGGCCACCACCCGGGATGCCCTGCGCGGCTTCCTGCTGCTCGCCACCTACGCCGCCGGCATCGGCGTCCCCTTCTGGGCCATCGCCGGCTTCTCCCTGCACCTGCCCAAGTCAGGCCCGTGGATGGACGGCATCAAGAGCGTGTTCGGCATCGCCCTGAGCGTGGCCGGCCTCTACTACCTGCGCGTCGTGTTCCCGCCTCTGGCACAGCTCACGGGCCGCTCGACCATCTTCGTCGTGGTGGCCCTGGGCGCGGTGGGACTCGGCCTCCTGCTGGGGGCCGTTCACCTCTCCTTTCACGGCTCGCCGGCCGCGCGCCTGCGCAAGAGCCTGGGCCTCGTCCTGGTGGTGGGCGGTCTGCTCGCTTCCCTCAACTTCATGCTGACCCCCAAACTCTCGCTCGCCTGGCTGACCAACGAAAGCGAGGCCCTGACCCAGGCGCGCGCGCAAGACAAACCGGTGGTCGTCGATTTCACCGCCGAGTGGTGCCTGCCCTGCCGCGAGCTGGAGGTCGGCGTATTCGCCCGCCCCGAAGTGGCCGAGGTGATGCAGGACTTCATCCTGGTGAAGATCGACCTCACGCGAGAGGATGAAGACGACAGCCTGCCTGCCGTCAAACAACGCTACGGTGTGGCCACCTTGCCGGCGGTGCGCTTGCTCGACGCTCGCGGCGCGGTGATCGGAGGCGTGGATCGCCTGGTCTCGTGGCAAGAATTCCGCGCCGCCCTCATCAAGGCGCGCACTGCCGGACGGGACTAGCAGGCGGGAACCGAGGGCAAGCCGGAGTGGCCCCACCCGCCAACCGGCTCACGACACTGCCAAGGGCAGACGAATGAACATCGTTGTCCCCTTGCCCACCTCGGTTTCGAACGTAATCGTGCCACCGTGCTGCTCGACGATCACCGAACGGGCGAGCGCCAGCCCCTGCCCCGTGCCCCTGCCCACCGCCTTGGTGGTGAAGAACGGCTCGAAGACCCGCGATCGCACGGCGGGAGGGATCCCCGTTCCCGTGTCGCTTATGGCGACCACCAGTCGCTCCTGCTCCACATAGGTGCGCACCGTGATGACCCCACGCTGCCCGGATTGCCCCACCACATCGCCGATGGCGTGGGCCGCATTGACCAGGAGATTCAGGAACACCTGGTTCAGGTCGCTCAGGTAGCAAGGGATCGCGGGAATCTCCCCAAGCTCGGTCTCGACCGTGGCCACGTATTTGAGCTCATTGGTCGCCACGGTCAGAGTATTGCGCAAAGCTGCGTTGATATCCGCCATCGAGCGCTCGCCTCGATCGGGATGTGCGAAGGCCTTCATCGACTGCACGATCCGAGCAACCCGCGCAACCCCGTCGACGGTGGCACTGATGGATGTCGGAACGGCGCTTCGGGTGTATTCGAAATCGGCCTCTTCCTCTTTCTGCCTCAGCCGTGCCAGGTCTTCATCCGTCAGCGGGGCCGTGCTGGCCCTAACGCACTGCTCGCGATACGTGTCGCACAGGGCGAGCAGCTGCTCAAAGGCCCCGGAGATGAAACTGACGTTGTCCCCCACGAACTGGATGGGGGTATTGATCTCGTGGGCAATCCCCGCGGCCAATCGTCCGACGGATTCCAGCTTCTGCGAATGGCGCAGCTCGATCTCCAGCCGATTCTTCTCTGTGACATCCTCGACGATGGTCACGACCATCTTGGTCTTGCCCTGAGCATCCAGCACCGCGGAGGACTGAGCATCCACCAGAGCGATGTTGCCTTGCCCATCCACGAAGCGCTCCCTCACACGCTGGGTCGTGACCTTGGCCTGCAGCAGTTCCTGCAGGCGCGCACGGCACAGGTCGACCTCGCTGGGATCCACAAAATCCGCAACCACCTTTCCCACGATCTCCTGTGCAGGGCGACCGAGCATACGCGCCATGGCGGCGTTGATACTGATGGCCGTCAACAGTTGCTGCCAAGCCAGTGGGGTCGGAGGCTTACTCTCCTCCAAGGAAAGGCACTGCAGCTGCCGGGCCAGAAGGCTGTGCAACGCCATTAGTGTTCCACCCGCGTGGTGCCATTGACGAACACGCCGTCCGAGACGTCGATGAAGGCGAAGATCTCGGCTTTCATGTCTCCTCCGCTGCTACACCTTGCCCCCTCCGGGCGACGGGACGAACACCGAGATGGGCTCGCGCACGGTGCCGTGCGGGAGGTTGCGCAAGCGGTGCATGAGACCCACCGTGACCTCTTGACCGCGCGCCACCAGGAGCAGGCCCGAGGTCGAAGTGACCCCTTGAGCCAGGAACATGCCCGGCCGGATCCCCGTCAGCGCCACTTCGACCAGTCCGCGGGCCGGTCCGTTGACTTTCAAGCGAATGAAGTGGGCTGGGAGGAGGCGAACTTCGAGCTTACGCCGAACACCTGGCGGGACATGGTCCATGAGGACGACAAGGCTTCGCTGAAGACCGCCATCGCCGAGCACCTGGAATCGGCCTGGCCGCTCGTGCAGACGATCAGAATGCGCCATCGCATCCTGGGCTGGCGCTGGATACTGGTACGCGGGCGGGCGAGCCTGGACGCCGAGGGAAAACCGAGGCGCATGGTGCTCCTCTTTGCCGACATCGACGAACGGGTGCGCGCCGAGGCTCAGGTGCATGCTCTGGTCGAGGGTATCCCCGACACCATCATCAGCCTTCGTTCGGACGGCACGATACTGGCGGCCAAGGATGGGAGCCGATCAAAAGCTGGAGCCCCGAGAGCCAAGACCGCCCACGAGCTGTTTGCGGCCATAAGAACCTCGGAGGTCGGCCCACGTGTGATGGAATGTCTTGCGACGGCCGGACGACGTGAGGAGGTCGTGCAGATATCCTGTCGTCTGCAAGAGGCAGGATCTCGGCCCACGGAATACGAGCTTCGCATCATGGGCAGCGGCGTGGATCAAGCGGTCTGCATCGTTCGGGATGTCACCCTGGAAAGGCGCAACGAAGAGGAGCTGGCGCGGGGAAGAAAGCTGGAGGCGGTTGGACAATTGGCGGCCGGACTGGCCCATGAAATCAATACGCCCTTGCAGTACATCGGAGACAACCTCGAATTCGTCAAGGACTCTGTCTCTTGCCTGCTCTCGCTGATTGACGAATTCCACAAGCTCGTGGGGCCGTTGCCGCCGGAGGTGGAGACAGCCATCACGCTCAAGGAAGACGAGATCGATCTCTCGTACCTACGCGAGGCGACCGCACCAGCCCTGTCGCGCGGACTCGATGGCTTGGCGCACATCGCGCGCATCGTTCAAGCGATGAAGACCTTCGAATCCGCGGGTCGGCAGGAGCGCATCCGCGTGGCCCTCAATCCGATACTCGAGAACGCGGCCCTGGTAGCGTCGCGAGCGTGGAGCCAATACCTCGAGCTCACCATGCGGCTCGACGACAGACTACCGCCCGTCCCGTGCATTCCGGGCGAGATTGCCCAGGTGGTCATGAACCTTGTCATCAACGCTGCGCAAGCCATCGCCGAAAAGGTGAAGGACTCGGGAGTCAAAGGTCAGATCACCATCGAAACGCTTCACAGACCGGCGGATGGGATGGTGGAGTTCCACGTGATCGACGACGGGGTCGGGATCCCTCCCGCGATCCAAGCAAGGGTCTTCGACCCGTTCTTCACCACACGCCCGCCCGGGCATGGAACCGGTCAGGGACTGGCGCAGGTGCATGCCGCCGTCGTCGGTCAACATGGCGGCAGCGTGGAGTTCGAATCATCGGTAGGCCAGGGAACGACTTTTGTCGTTCGACTCCCGCTGCGAGACATCGAGGGGATAACCGCGGCCCACGCCCTCTGAGAGCGTGTTGAGCACGCCCCCCGACCACAGAACGCCTACGGCAGCACCAGCTCAGCCGCCGCCACGAACACCCCTCCGGCGTCCTTGCCCCGGATCACGGCCGCCAGCTTCTTCACCCCGGCGGGTGCCTCGAACGCGAACTCCGCACCCGGCGCCAGGCTCGAGCTCTGCACCTCGCGGCGCATGCCCTTGTCATCTTCCGCGAAGACCCGCAACGCACCCGGCTCTTTCACCTGCTCGCCCAGGGTCACCCTGACCCTGTTTCCTTCAGCCTTCATATCCAGGCGGGCACGCACCAGGTGATCGATGAATCCACCGCCATATCCGGCGATCTCGGGCAACAAGGCCGCGGCCATGTCGGCAAAGACAGCGTCGTCCAGCAGGAAGTGCACCTCGCCGCCGGTGTTCTCGTAGGCCAACACGCGACGGCCCTGCAACTTCAGGTAGCGTCGCGCCTGCCCCGGACCCAGGACCAACTTGGAGAAGGAGGGCTCGGGGAAGGCCAGCGTCTCGCGCGCGCGGCGGGCCACGTCCTCGGGCTTGCTGTCATGCTCGTAAGTCACGTCGGCCGGCAGGTTGCCCTCGGAGAAAAAGTGGCGCTGGGTGCGATTGGCCAGGCCCTTGCCGTCGCTGGCGGCGAAAAAGCTGTCCACGTCGGGCCGAGACACCGGCTCCGTCGCGGGCGGCAGGCCCATCTGGCCAAAGCGTTCGGACACGAACTGCTCGTAGGCCGAACCCTGGTCGCCCTGGCGCAGGCCCGCGCGGAAATCGTTGCGCACGTAGGCCGGCTGCCCCATGTCCTGCAGCACCGATAGCACACCGCCCAGGGCCAGCAGCGCGCGCGCCAGGGCATCCTCCCGTTCCCGCGCCCCAGGCAGCGTGGCCGAGCGCTCCCAGTTGTCGAAAAACACCGGCAGCCCGAGATCGTTGTCCGGCGACCAGATCCATTCCAGCGCCGACTTGCCATCGAGCGCGAAGGCGGTGCCCGTGGCCAGGCCCCGCACCGAAGTCCCGCCGTCCACCAGCAGGCGCAGGCTGTGGGTCAGACCCGCCAACCCCGGCGCGTCATCCAAGCCCTTGCCGGTACGCGGATCGAGAAAATTGTTGGCCCCGCGCTCGGGTGGCGTCTTGGCCAGAACCGCCCCGGCCATCACCCAACGTAGCGCGGCCGCCACCCCATCGGGGCCAGGCCGGTAGCCGCCCGCCGGATCCAAGGCATCCAGACGCGCCGACAAGAAACGACGCTCGTCCGCCCCCAGCAGATCCAAGCCCAGCCGTACTGGCTCGAACAGCCCCAGAGGCCGCCCCACACGCGCCAGGGCCTGATGCAGATGCGAAACGGCCACCGCACGCTCGGTCAGCCCGGCGTGGGTGGTGGCGGGCTCGTAGGCATGGGCCGATCCCCCTGCCATGGACAAGCCCGCGCCAGCCAACAGCGCCCAGCGAGTGAGCCGACTCATGGCTGACCTCCGGGCACCAGCGACGGGCCAGGGTTGGGCGCCAGCCCCGTGTCCTCGGGCGAGGGCCACTTGACCTCGGCGAGGTGGCTCTCCGCCAGCTTGGCCAGTTGAAGGATCATCGACGCCTCCGAACACTGGGCTGCCCCGCAGCTCAGCTGAACCACAACGCCCCTATCGCGCAGCAAGAAGGCGAAACCCGCCACCTCGCCGCCGCGGGCCCGCAAGGACGCGTCGCCCAACTCCTCGGTGGGCGCGGCACCCGGTAGCTCGCTCAGCAGCTTGCGAAACTGCGCATCCGCCGCCTCCGACCCGATGGCCCACACGCGCAAACCCACGTCGTAGGTCTCGGGCTTGTCCACCGCCTTGAAGTGGCGGCTGTCATAGACATCGCTGGTGGCCCGATCCGGCAGCTTGCCAACCTCGAACTTGCCAGCGAAGCCCGTCACGCCGCGCACCTCGTCCTCGGAGAGCAGCGGGGAGACATCGAGCAGCTCCCCGCCCACGGCACCAGTCACCTCGCCCGCGACCTGGCCCGCAGCCCCCGGAGCCGCACCGTCCAGCTCCAATCCCGCCAGTTGGACCTCCCAAGCCGCCGCGGTTCGGACGGCGGGACCGCCGCCCAGGAAAACCAAGTGCCGGTAGTGCGACAAGCCGGGTCGCCACTTCTCCAAGCGAATGCGGTTGCCGGCCTGGGCGAAGTCACGCCGGGGCTCCCCCCCCGGAAAGATGCTGTCACTGCGCCAGGCCACGTGTCCCCGGTGGTAGATGACCAGGGTGAAGCGCCGCAAGCGCAGCCCCCGTCCCCTGGGCAAGTCCTCGGGAGCCTCGATGCGAAAATGGCCGTCAGCCCCGGTTTCAGTCGTGACCTCCAGCGCCGCGGCCGGGCCTTGCAGACCGATGCCCCTTTCAAAGGCCCAGGTTCCCGCCACCACCGCGCCCGCGACAGGCCGCTCGTCCTCGGCATCAATCACGGTGCCGTCGTAGGGCCCCAGCAGATCACCGGGGCGCAAGGTGTCGGGTCGCGCGGAAAAAGGCGCGTTTTCGATGATGGGACCGCAGGCGAGCGAGGTCACCATGAACGCCGCGGCCACGGCCCAAACCAGGCCTGTCTGGACGCGGACGGATTTGACGCTATCCGAAATCGTTGATATGAGTTGCAGCACGGTTGATTGGCCCGTCGACTGAAAACGTCCCGCTCGACTTCTAGTAGAGGATGGACTGCCTTGCAATGTTCGCCGGCACTTTCTCGCCATCAATCGCCAGGACGGCATGCTGATTAGTTGTCTTCAATGCGGTGGTTCCCTGGTCGAGGGGGCTGCTTTTTGCCAGCGGTGCGGCGCCCCGGTGGGGCAGCCGGCGCAGACCGGTCCCTCCATGGTGTGCCCGGGCTGCGGGAATCCCAATCCGGCTGGCACCAATTTCTGTCGGACCTGCGGCCGGCGACTCAGTCTGACCACCCCCATCAGCGCCGACATTTCGCTGGCCCTGGCGGCGGCGGTGGCAGCCCGACCCTCGGTCCAAGGGAAGCAAGCCGGTCCACGTCTGGTGGCCGTGCGTCGCGACGGCAGCGACGGGGAGTCGTACCCCCTGGTGGGCGAGCAAACCGACATTGGGCGCAGCGAGGGGGATCTGCACTTCGAGGATCCTCACCTGGCGCCGCGCCATGCCCGCATCAGCCTGCGTTCCGGCCAATACGTGATCAGCCCGCTCGAGGTGCGCAACGGCGTCTACCGGCGCATCGGTGAGCCCACCGAGCTGTCCGACGGGCACATGATCCTGGTGGGCAAGCAGGTCTTGCGTTTCGAGCTCCTGACCGACGTGGAGAAGACCCTTCGCCCGGCCCTGGAGCATGGCGTGCTGCTTTTCGGTACCCCGCTCAAATCGCCCTGGGGCCGACTGCGGCAGATCACCTCGGCCGGCACCAGCCGTGATGTCTTCCACCTGACCCGCAGCGATTTGGTCATCGGCCGTGAGCAGGGCGACGTGGTGTTCTCCGACGACGAATTCATGTCCCGCCGCCACGCCTTGCTGCAATTCCGCAACGGGCGGGCCCTGGTTTCCGACCTGGGGAGCTCGAACGGGACCTATGTTCGCCTGGCGGCTCAACACACCTTGTCGCCTGGGGAGATGATCCGACTTGGTGATGAACTCTTGCGCTTCGAGACAGGTTAGGGCGATGCTGTAGGATAGAGAGAGGAATCCCACACCGGTCACCTCAACAGATGACAAGCCTCCCCGAAATCAAAGTCACAGTCTGCGGCAAGACGGATGTGGGTCTTTTGCGCGAACACAACGAGGACAACCTCCTCGTCATGGATTTCGCCCAATCGGAGAAGACGCCGCCCGAGACCGTGCTCGAGTTCCAGCTAAGCGAGAAGGGCGCGCTCTTCCTGGTGTGCGACGGCATGGGGGGCGCGGCCGCGGGCGAAGTGGCTTCCACCATGGCGGTGGAGTCCATCTCGACCACGGTGGGGGCGGCGGTTCCCCTGCCACGCGAACGCTTTGCCCGCCGCGTGCGCCGCTCCATCGAAGAAGCCAACTCCCGCATCTTCGCCGAGTCGCGTGACAACCAGAACGAACGCGGGATGGGCACGACCTGCACCGCGGTGGGGCTGGTCGACGACCTGCTGCTGGTCGGCCAGATCGGCGACTCTCGCTGCTACGTCCTGCGCGGCCAGACGCTGAGCCTCGTCACCAAGGATCAATCCCTGGCGTGGCAGCTCATAGAAGCCGGGGCCATGACGGTGGAAGAGGCCAAGGGCTTCGAGCACACCAACATCATCCTGCAGGCCCTGGGGGTGCAAGAGAGGGTCGAGGTGGTGCTCTCGCAGGTGTCCTTGCGCAAGGGCGACATCGTCCTGGTCTGCTCCGACGGGTTGCACGGGCCGGTCAGCGACGACGAGATCAAACAGATCCTGCTGGAAGAGCGCGATCTCAAGAAGGCCTGCGACCGCCTGATCACGCGCGCCAACGAACACGAAGGCCCGGACAACATCACGGCGGTGGTCGCGCGTTTCGAGGGCGCGGGACTGGCCGATCCGAGCGAACAGGACAAGGTGGCCTTCCTGCACTACGACCCGGGGCTGGATCCTGAGGATCCCGAACCTCCCGCTCCCGTCATGAGCGAAAAGGCAACGGGCGAGATTCCCCCCCTCAGGCAGGCGCTCGATGACACGCGCGATCCGTCCCCTCGCGAGGAGGCCGTCGTCCAGGAGTCGCCCGCCTCGTCCACCCGGGAAACGGCCGCCCCGCCCAAGACATCCGCACAAGACCAGGAGGCCCGCCCTCTCCTGGCCTTCGTGTTGCTTCTCTTGTTGGCCGCCGGGGCGGGCGCCCTGTTCCTCATCTACCAGCGCGAGACCATTCCAGACCGAAGCTTTGGCCGGGTTGGCCTGGCCGCTGACCACCAAGCCCCGCCCGCACCAACCGCAGGCACAGACAGCAACGGCGACGCTGGGAGGTAGCGCGAACGATGTCATCCCTACAGTGCCCAAAGTGCAAGACCACCGCTGAGCCGGACGCCCGGTTCTGCGGTGTGTGCGGCGCCCCGGTGGCGGCGGTCGCCGAAAAGGTCGAGCCCGCGTCGTCTTTTCAACGCTCGCACTCACCCGCCTCGGGGGTGCGCAAACTGAACCAGCCCGTAGGGGTCGCCGTCGGTAAGATTAATCCCATCAGCCGCCCCCTGGCGGCGGCCCCCTCCACGCCCTACCCGCCCACCGCCGCTGTCCGTCCGGCCACGCCTCCGCCTTCACTGGCTGCGCCTCCGCCCTCGGTGGTCGCGCCCCGACCGACCTCGCTCGACAGCCTGGTGGGCCGTGACCTCAACAACCGCTACCGGGTCGAACGCAAGATCGGCGAAGGCGGTTTCGGCGCGGTCTTCGAGGGCAAGCAACTGGCCACGGGGCGGGCCGTAGCGCTCAAGGTCCTGCATCCCCACAGCGTGGCCGATGCCACCGTGGTGGCGCGCTTCCGCCGCGAGGCCGAGGCCTGCTCGCAGCTACGCGACCCGCACACCGTGACCATCTACGATTTCGACCAGACCGATGATGGCGTGCTCTACCTGGCCATGGAACTGGTGCGCGGCGAAAGCCTGCAAGAGATCCAGCACAAGGCCGGCTGCATCGACCCCTCTCGCGCCCTGATGATCCTGGACCAGGTCGCGGAGGCGCTGGCCGAGGCCCACGACAAGGGCATCGTCCACCGGGACATGAAGCCCGAGAACATCATGGTCGAACGTCGCGACGAGGCCGACTTCGTCAAGGTTCTGGACTTCGGCATCGCCAAGATTCTGTCGGGCGACGGCCACAAGGCCATCCCGGCCTTGACCGCCATCGGCCAGACCGTCGGGACGCTGGAATTCATGTCGCCCGAGCAGCTACGCGGCAAGCCGCTCGACGGCCGCTCGGACATCTACGCCTTGGGCATGGTCGCCTACGAGATGCTGACCGGCCAGCTGCCCTTCAAGAACGCCAAGAGCGCCACCGAAGTCATCCAGTTCCACCTGCAGGATCCGCCCCCTCCCCCGTCCAGCCTGCGCCCCGAGCTGGCCTTGCCCACCGTGGTCGACGAGTTGGTGCTCAAGATGGTGGCCAAGACGCGCGAGGATCGCCACGAGAGCGCGCTGGCCCTGCGCCAGCACATCAGCGAGGCCCTGGCCTCCCTGGACGCCGCGCCCGTGCGCCGCGAAGCCGCGCGCGTGGTGGCGGTGGTGGGCGCCATTCTGCTGGTGATCGGAACCGCGATCTACCTGCTCTCGCGCTAGCGGCTACTTGACCACGTGAAAGAAGCGGCTGCCTCGAATCGACTTGAAATACTCGACCAGGCCCGAGGGTGACAGGCCGCCGTAGGCGGGATCGCGCGACCACCACACGATGAGCGCTCGGCCCTTGATGTTGGCGAACGGGACGAACCCCCAGACGCGCGAATCGCGCGAGTTGTCGCGGTTGTCCCCCATCACGAAAACGCTGCGCGCCGGCACCACCACGGGCCCCCAATCCTGGGGCACCTGGTTGGGATCCTGATAGGTCTGGTGGCTCGAGCCGTCCAGCCGCTCGATCCAGCGCTCGCACTCTCGCGCATCTTCCGGGTTACGACCCTCGGCGTAGCGGCACGGGCCGTCCACACGCTCGCGAGCCAAGGGCTGGCCGTTGATGAAGATCTGGTTGCGGCGCAGCTCGATGGTCTCGCCAGGCAAGGCCACCACGCGTTTGATGAAATCGATGGACGGGTCCGGCGGGTAGCGGAACACGATGACGTCGCCCCGCTTGGGATCGCCGAACTCCGCGATCCTCTTGTTGGTGAAGGGTACGCCGATGCCGTAGGAGAACTTGGAGACGAAGATGTGGTCGCCGATCTCGAGCGTGGGAATCATCGACCCCGAGGGGATCTGAAAGGCCTCGACCACGAAGGCGCGCAAGAGCAACGCCACGGCCAAGGCCACGCCGATGGACTCGGCGTACTCGCGCGC
Source organism: uncultured Myxococcales bacterium (assembly GCA_964535465.1). GTDB lineage: Bacteria > Myxococcota_A > Polyangia > Fen-1088 > Fen-1088 > Fen-1137. The sequence continues at coordinate 6,079 of CAZHUY010000085.1, read as the reverse complement.
GGTCGATTTGCGGGCGGAGGCGAGGTGGCGATCGAGGCCCTCGTCCAAGCTGGTCATGGACTCGCGCAGCTTGTCGAAATCACCGCTCTGCATGGCCGACTCCACCGCCGACACGCCCGCCTCGACCTCGGCGATCGCCGCCTGGGGCAGGTGGCGGGCCTTGCGTCGCACAAGCCGCCTGGCCTCCTTGACCAAACGCCGTCCTTCATCCCGCGCCCGACGCCAAAGCCGCCGCTCTCGCCACGCCGTCCAAAGCTTACCGACCATGGCTACTCGACCTTCAAAATGGCCAGGAAGGCTTCCTGCGGGATCTCCACGTTTCCGACCTGTTTCATCCGCTTCTTTCCTTCCTTCTGCCTTTCCAAAAGCTTGCGCTTGCGCGAGATGTCGCCACCGTAGCACTTGGCGGTCACGTTTTTGCGCAAAGCCTTCACCACCGTCTTGGCGATCACGCGCGAGCCCAGCGAGGCCTGGATGGCCACCTCGAACTGCTGCATGGGGATGAGCTCTTTCATCTTCACGCACAGGTCGCGGCCCTTGACGTACGAACAGTCGCGATGGACCACCGCGGACAGCGAATCCACGCGATCGCCGTTGACCAGCAGATCCAGGCGCACCAAATCAGCCGTCTGGTAGCCCTTGGGCTCGTAGTCGAACGAGGCGTAACCGCGCGAGACCGACTTCATGCGATCATAGAAACCGAAGACCACTTCGGTGAGAGGCAGGTCGTAGCGGATGATGACCCGGCGCTCACCCGCGTAGGTCAGACCGGTCTGCGTGCCCCGGCGCTCCTGGCACAGCTTGAGCAAGCTACCCACGAATTCAGGAGGCGTGTGTATGGTGGCGGCGATCACCGGCTCCTCGATGTGATCGATCTCGCCCTCGGCGGGAAATTTGGCCGGGTTGTCCAGGTCCATGACCGTACCATCGCGACGCACGATGCGGAAACGCACGGTGGGCGCCGTGGTCACGAGATCCAGGTTGTACTCGCGCTCCAGGCGTTCCTGGATGATCTCCATGTGGAGCAGACCGAGGAACCCACAGCGAAACCCGAAGCCCAGCGCGGCCGAAACCTCGGGCTCGCGGCTGAAAGAAGCGTCGTTGAGGCGCAGTTTGTCGAGGGCGTCGCGCAGATCCTCGTAGCGCGCCGGATCGGTGGGGAAGATGCCGGCGAACACCATGGGCTTGGCCGGCTGGAATCCTGGCAGGGGCTTGTCGCACGGCTTGCCCGCCTCGGTGATGGTGTCACCCACGCGCGCGTCCGCGACATCCTTGATGGCGGCGGTGAGAAAACCGACCTCGCCCGGCCCCAGCTCGCTGACATCGGTGGGAAATGGCGCAAACGCCCCCAGGCTGACGATCTCGTAGTCGCGCCCGGCCGCCATCAGGCGAATCTTCTGCTTGGGTCGCAGGGTCCCGTCCACCACGCGCGCCAGCAGCACCACGCCCCGGTAGCTGTCGTACCAACTGTCGAGCAGCAAGACCTTGAGTGGCTTGTCCAGGCTGCCCTGGGGCGGCGGCACCTGCGCCACCGCGGCCTCGAGAATCTCGGGAATACCACGCCCGTCCTTGGCCGAGGCCAGGATGGCGCCCGAGGCATCGATGCCGATGACCTCCTCGATCTGCTGTTTGACCCCCTGCGGATCCGCCGACGGCAGATCGATCTTGTTGATCACGGGGACGATGGCCAGGTTGTTCTCGGTGGCCAGGTACACATTGGCCAGGGTCTGCGCCTCGACCCCTTGCGAGGCATCCACGACCAGCAGGGCGCCCTCGCAAGCCGCCAAGGAGCGCGAGACCTCGTAGTGAAAATCCACGTGCCCGGGGGTATCGATCAGGTTCAACTCGTAAGTCTTGCCGTCCCTCGCCTTGTAGTTCAGGCGCACCGTGGAGGCTTTGATGGTGATACCGCGCTCGCGTTCCAGCTCCATGTTGTCCAGAAACTGAGCCTTCTGCTCGCGTTCCGTGAGCGCCCCAGTGGCATCCAGCAGCCGATCCGCGAGGGTCGACTTGCCGTGATCGATGTGAGCGATGATAGAGAAGTTGCGTATCTGAGAGATGGGTGTGGTCACTTACGAGAACCTTGCGAGGCTAGCGGCGCACGACGTCTAGTGTGAGCTGCCCGGGAAGATGACTTCTTTCCCGGTCGAGCACCAGGTCGATTCCCTGGCGGATGTACTCCGCCACCGGAACCTTGGTCTTGTTGTGGAGAAGCTTCAGCAGCTCGTCCTGTTCCGGCGTGATGTACACGGTGGTGGAGATCTTTTTCCGTGCCATGACGGGACCATGCATGACCATACGTCAACAGTCAACCGGGTATTGCGCGATAACGATGATAACCATTCGATCTTGCTAGCGGTTTTTTTTGGGCCTAGCCTACGCCGCATGATGGTTCGCCATGTGTCGTCAAGCGGGTGCACCCAGGGCGCGTCCCGCAGAGTGATGGTCTTAACGCTTCTCTGCAGCGCGGCTGCGTGGGGCGGTTGTGGGGGCTCCACGGCGGCCAGCTCGCCCGCCGCCAAGGCCGACCTGAAGCTGAGCCAGGCCGACTTCGGCGCCCAGTTCGACCGGTCTCGCTGCAACGACCATGGCAAGCAGGTGGTCACGGCGGATACCGACGGGGACGGCAAGCCCGACGTCATCAAGTTGTTCACCCTCTCGGAGTTGAACGGCCAGAAAGTCCAGCAGCTCTCGTGCCGCCAGGTGGATCTGAACCACGACGGCAAGATGGACATCATCTACAGCTACAACGACGTCGGCACCCTCATCGGCGAGGAGTTCGACCTGGATTTCGACGGAAAGTTCGACGAGCGCGTCTACTACCAGGACGGCAAGAAGGTCCGCATGGAACGCGACATGAACGGGAACGGTCGCCCCGACTACCTCGAGTTCTTCGAGGGAGGACGCCTGGTCCGGGTCGAGCGCGACGGCAACAACGACGGCCGCGCCGATGAATGGCAGTACTACGAAGGCGGCAAGCTGGACCGCATCGGCATCGACACCACCGGGTCGGGCCGCGCCAACAAGTGGGAGCGCAATCCCGAAAACGTCGAGGCCGCGCCTGAAGCCGCGCCCGCGGCTGGTTCGGCTGTGGCTGGCTCCACGCCCCCCGCGGCGGCGCCCCCCGCGGCCGCTAGCAAGGCTCCGGCCGACAAGACGCCTGAGAAAAACACCTCTTCCAAGTAGCCCCGTCGACCACAAGGGGCGGCCATTCTCTTGTCCAACGACAGGCGCAGAGACGGACCTCGGCTGGTCCTTGAAGCCAACGCCGTCATCAAGCTTGATCTGACCGGATCGACGGTCAGCTCGCGCATCCTGAACGCGAGTCAGAGGGGCATGCTGCTGGTCATGCCGGACGCTCGCCCCGTGGGGACGCGCATCCGCGTGACCGTGCAGATCGAAGAGCCGCGCAGCGATATCACGGTCGCCGGCATCATCGTGCACTCCGCCCCTTTCGAAAGCGTCGACGTCCGCTTCTCCGCCCGTATCGGGATCCTGCTCACCGAGACCGAACCGGACTGGCTGGCCCTGTGCGACCGCCTGGCCAAAGCCGCCGCGAAGAAAGTTCGTTAGTCGGCCCCGAAGGGCCGACTTGGTTTGTGGCGGGTCTCGCCACCGAACTATGGCTCCATCGTGGCGTAATCCTTAGGTTCACTCGCGTCACGCCCTACGAGATACCCCCAAGGATACCCCCAGCAAGAGGGCCCTTGGCCCCGCCTTGGGGAGGCGTTCACACACGTGCGCGCGAGGCAGATCACGGGAGCCCAACGCGCGGGTGCGCGCGATGGGGGCCGTCTACTGATTGGAATCGCGAGCCCGTTTAGCGGACTGGGCTGGCGAAGTCCGCCGCAGAGCTGCGCTTCCGGCTCGCCAGCCATGCCCCTGGAAGGTCAGTCGCCTGGCAGGTCAGCGCTGCAAGAACAGGTCGCGCGGATTCACGCCAAACGCGCCCGCCAGCTTCCAGATGGTCCGAAGGGTCACTGATCTACCCGCTTCGATCCGTTGGTAGTGTCGGAGACTGAACCCGCGCTCCATCATGTCCTCTTGGGTGAGGCCACGCCGTTCGCGAAGCGCACGGATGCGCCGTCCGAACGTCTTGCAGAAGCGCTGAAATGGTTCCTCCACGTAGGGGGGCGACGGTAGAGGGATGAGCCTTTCTGCACCACGGCCCAAAATGTCGTAAAGTCGCGCCGGCCGTGTGCAGAGAATCGCGCGCGACAAGGCGGATGCGAGGGACCAAGCCGAAAGGAGACCACATGCGACGATCTGGTGTTGTAGCAATCATCCTGGTTCTGGGCTGCGGCGGTGGTGGTGGTGGTGGTGGTGGAGACTCAACCAAGCCCGTGGACGCAGCCGGAACGGGTGGCGCCGGTGGCGGCGGTGGTGGTGGCGGAAACGGAGACGCCAATCCTGGATCTGATGCCCCGATTGTCGACAGCAGCACGCCAAGTGGTCAGGATGCAAATTCCAAGCTGCCCGACCGGCCGCCGAGTCCGGATGGCGCGAGCGTGGCAGATGCTGTGCTCGATTCCACCTTGGTAGTGCAGTCCGATGGGGGAGCGGGCGCGGATGCTCAGCCTAGCTGCGCGCAAGCGGGAAGCTCGTGTGCGACCTCGCCAGCGGTCTGTTGTGCGGGCACCACCTGCACCAACTTCCCTGACTTGGGCGGTTCGTTCTGTGCTGCGAACTGCACGACTGGCGACGGTTGTAACAGCGGTTGTTGCGTCCCCCTGGAGAAGGGCGGCGGAGTCTGTGGAGCGTCCTCATACTGCGCAACCTGCAAGAAGGCAGGTCAGG
>CAZHUY010000085.1:0-1272 GCA_964535465.1 uncultured Myxococcales bacterium | reverse complement strand
CTGTGGAGGCGCTGCATGCATCACCGAATTGTCGGGAGGAGTCGCAACCCGCAATGTCTGCAAGGATCACTGCACGGCCAACACCGACTGCTATAGCGGATGCTGTGCTGCCGTCAACGGAGCCACTTACCGGGTCTGCTCCGCTGCCTCGTTCTGTACGACGGTCACTGTTCCGACAAGTTCGACCCAGGCAGCTGGAACCTACCCAGTGACCGTAAGTCGAGAGGACGCCGATCTCTACAAAGTCCAGGGCAAGACCATATGGATCAAGACCCAGTTCTGTTTCCAGTTCGTCTATTTCGACAGCGCAACGCTGGTTTGGGGTGGCAAGTACGCCGCCGGGAACAAGATCAGGTTCTCCTCGGGCCAAGAATGCACCGTCACCGACATCTTGAGCCAGTAACTCGACGGAGGGTGAAGCCCTAGTCGGTCCGGACCTAATCACTGGTGATCGCGGCGAGCGATCAAATTCGCGGCTTCTCGACTGGGGAACGCAGAAGCCGCCCTCCGCTGATCACCTGTGATTTCCGCACCTGATCCCGTTTCCGGTGCTCTTGGTTACGCTGGGGATGGTCTGCGGCTACCGCACTTGCTCAACGATTCACACAAAAATCGGCGCGGCGCTAGAATGTTGGTGATGCGGAAATTTCGAGTCTTCGGCTTTGTTGCCGTACTGATCCTGGTGCCAGAATTCGCAAAGACCGCATCGGCAAAATCGGCGGCAGGGAGCGACCCAAAAGCGGCCGTTCCCTCGCCCGACACTGCTCAGCCAATGCATCTGGGGGCAGACCCGTTCGCCGAAAAAGACGTGGCAGACGAAAGCAACGTGCGCGCTCTAGAGGAACAAGCGAGGGCGGGAGATCCGAAAGCGCAGTGGCGGTTGGGAGCGAAGTACATGAGAGGTGAGGATGGCTTGCCCCAAAACCCCGCCATGGCCGCTCAATGGTGGATGAAGGCAGCCGCCCAGGGTGATGCGGCTGCGCAGTTCGCATTGGGTGAGACTTACGACCGCGGCGAAGGAGTGCCAAAGGATCTCGCCAAGGCCATGGGATGGTATCGGAAGGCTGCCGAACAAGGCCACCCTGCTGCAGAGAACGAACTTGGACGGAGATACCAACTCGGGATAGGCGTACCGAAAGATCCGGCGATGGCGGTGAAGATTTACAAGAAGGCTGCGGATCGAGGCAATGCTGTCGCCCAGGCGAACTTGGCATACATGGTCTGAGACTGGTCACGCTCGTTGAGGGATTGGGAGTCGCGGTTTCTGATGGG
>CAZHUY010000084.1:15112-23114 GCA_964535465.1 uncultured Myxococcales bacterium | reverse complement strand
ATCTCGTACCCCGAGATCACCGAGCTGCAGGCGCGCGCGGTCTTCGAGGCCGCCTGTGACGTGGCCGCCGAGGGCACTGTGGTCGAGCCCGAGATGATGATCCCGCTCGTGGGGACCAAGAAGGAGATCGAACACCAGGCGAGCATCGTGCACCGTGTGGCCGCCGAGGTCTTCAAGGAGCGTGGGCGCAAGCTGAAGTACCTGGTGGGCACCATGATCGAGGTGCCGCGAGCCGCGCTGAACGCGGACGCCATCGCCGAGACCGCGCAGTTCTTCTCCTTCGGTACCAACGATCTGACCCAGACGACCTTCGGTCTGTCACGCGACGACGTCCCCAGGGTGTTGGCCGACTATGTCGCCAAGGACATCTACGAAGTGGACCCGTTCGTCAGCCTGGATCGTGATGGGGTCGGTCAGCTCATGCGCATGGCGGTGGCCGGGGGCCGCAAGACACGCGCTGACCTCAAGATCGGCATTTGCGGCGAGCACGGCGGTGATCCAAATTCCGTCATGCTGTGCGACGAATTGGGCCTGAACTATGTCTCCTGCTCGCCCTACCGACTGCCCATCGCTCGATTGGCAGCGGCCCAGGCCGTGCTGAAGAAGTAACGACGGTTCGCCCATTTCAGGGAAGAGAGACATCAGACCGCTCATTTTCACCGACGGAGGAAATCGTCACATGAGGTCCTCCGTCGGTCGCGTGTTCAGGTCCCGGCTCGCGGTGCTGCTGGCCTTGGCTGCGTCGGGATGCAGCTTGGGCGAGGCCGGCATCGAACCGCCCAACGATCAGATCTTTCTGCCCAGTGGACTGGCCATCGATCCGGCCGGTGACTGGCTGTACGTGGTGAACTCGAACAATGATCTGCGCTTCAACGCGGGGACGTTGCTGCCTCTGGATTTGACCAAGGCCAAGCAGCATCGCGATAGTGGCCTGGCGAGCTGGCCCCCCTGCAGCGCCACCGCCTTCGAGAACGACAACGATCCGGCGACCCTGGCCGACACTCTCGACCGGCCTTGTTGCGTGGACCTCGTCAATTCGCACGTGCTCAACTGCAACGGCAGGGCCTATGCGCATGCCGGCGCTACGGTTCAGATCGGTAGCTTCGCGGCCGCCACGGCCGTCCAGGCCCTGCCTGGCGAGGGGACCTTCCGCATTTTCGTCGCGGTTAGGGCCGACCCCTCGGTGACCTTCATGGATGTGCGGCGTCCTCTGGGGGCGGATGGCCTTGCGGGTGCGCCTGAGCTGCGCTGCACCGGTCCACGCGCTTCGGCCGAGCCGCCGTCCGGCAACGTCTTCTGCGACGACCACTGGCGCGTGCGACGTCCGGGCGGGGCCGAGGTGGAGGACAACGTGCTGCCAGAGGAGCCGCACTCTCTCACCCTCGATCGGCATTCGCGCATTCTGTACGTGGGTCATCTGTCGGCCACCGTGCGAGGGGTCAGCCGCGGTGGCGGCATCTCCACCATCGATGTGCAGGCGCTCATCGATCCCGAGGCGCCCAACGTCATCAACAGCGTGGCGCGCACGGTGTTTCCCTCCAGCACGGTGCAAGGGGTGACCTCGGTGACCCTGCCCGATGCGGAGACCCCCAACAGCGTCGTCTACGCGGTTTCGCGCTCGGGGCCCGACATCAGCGAGATGGTCTTGCTCTGCCAGTCAGAGGCGGCTGGCTGCGATCCCAACAATCGATTCCGGGATCTCTCGCTGGTTCCGAGCGAGCAGATCAAGTCCTCTGCTTTCCTTCCCATGGGGACCGACATTCGCGACTTCCTGCAAAAAGGCACCAGGGGCTACGTGCTGCATCGCAACACGCCCGAGTCGAGTGGCTCATCCAATCCCCAGGCCTTGGTGGAGATCGATCGTCGCAACAACATGAGCACCGGCAGGATCCTCGAGATCTGCAGCGGCGCGACCAGAATGCAGATGCACGACGCCGGTCGCGGCGACCTGTTGTTCATCACTTGTTATGAAGGCGGGCAGATCAACGTGGTCGATCTCGAGAAGATGGAGATGAAGGCTCTCCCCATCGAAGTGGGTCAGGGGCCCACCGCCTTGACCTTCTCGCCCACGGACAAGACCGTGGCTTTCGTCGCGAACTACGCGGACAACAACGTGGTCGTCATCGACCTTGAACCTGGAAGTCCCACCGAATACATGGTCGTCCAACGGATCGGATTCCCCCATAAGGTGACGGAATGAGGGCGCGTCGTCTCGTTTGCCTGGTCCTCGGGTCCGTGTCTTGGGCTTGTAGCTCGCCGCCCGCCGTGATCCCCGCGCGCAACCTGGAACGGCCAAGCGACATGGCTATGGTGTGCTTGCAGGTCGACGCCGACCAGCGGCTGAGCGGTCGGCCCATGAGCGTTTGTCACCCGACCGCCGAGACGGAGCCCCCGATTCAGGAATCGGCCACGTCACCGCGCAGGCTGGGCACCTTCGCCTTGGTCAGCAACAGCGCCCGCGGCGAAGTGGCGGCAGTCGATCTGGACGAGAACAGGCTCGTCGACCTGGATCCGGTGGTCTTTGGTTTCAACATGGCGCAACTCGGGGCCTCGCCCGAGAGTCTTGCGGCCAGCCCCGACGGTTGCTGGGTGGCCAGCGCCAATCGCGTGTCGTGCGACATCGGCGTGGTGGATCCGTCGCGGCTGCTCTCGTCGCTGTTCCGGTCGGCGACGCCCGCCACACTGGATCCGAGCCTCCGCGACCCGAACGACCCGAAGGCGAGCCCTGCCGTGTCGCCGGTGCGACCGCTGACCGCCTCGGGCAAGTGGCTGCAGCTCGCGCCCAAGGAGATCGTCTTCCTGAAGCCTGATCTGGATCCCGATGGCAAGGCGAAGCTTTGCACGGGGCAGCCTGCCTTGGCCCTGGTCAGCTTTCCCTCTTGCGACCTGGTGGCCCTGGTGGAATTGCCCTCCGGCAACATCAAGGACTCTGTCTATGTCGGCTCTGATGGGACGGTGCCGGCGGGGACCGAGCCGGTTTGTCCGGTCGACTCCTGCCTCGATGCCGGCCCTGTCGCGCCTCTCGAGGATGCCGGGGTTGGCGAGGAAGGCGATGGCGGGGCAGGGGACGGCGGCGAGATGGTTGCGCCCGGCAGCCTGGGCGTGGGAGCCATGGTGTTGCGGCCGGATCGGCCCACGGTCTACGTCGGCGCGAGCCATGGCGACGATTTTCTGGCCGTGCTGGATGTGGTGGCCGGCAAACTGGTCGACGCCGGGCGCATCGCGCTCGAGCGCGGTGCCATGGGAATCAATCACCTGCGCCTTTCGGTGGATCCGTGGAAGACGGTCAACCTGGGCGGCAGCTTCGTCGAGACGCGTGGACAGTTCCTGTATGCCTTCGCCCAGGATGGCTCGGTTCGCGTGGTGGATGTGGGGGCGCAGCCAGGCCGCGAGTGCGACGTCAACGTGCGCCCGGAGTTGACCGGACTGCCCGTCACCACGCCGTGTTTTCCCGTCAACCCGGCAGCCCGTCGGCCACTGGCGCAAGGGCCCGGGATTCGCGTCCCCGCGCTGCCTTCGCGGACCTCGGCCCCGCCCGTCCCACGCGACATCGCTGTGATCGACCTGCTGTCCGATTCGCTGCAAATCGAGACGAATCCGCAGGCGTTGGCCGGTCAGTTCGCGTTCCTCTTGGCCTCTGATACCGTGATCTACGTCCTCAACCTGTCGCCCCAGAGTCCCGGCGACCAGGTCATGACCCACTCCTTCCGCGAGTACCGGTCCAACGGCCAGTTCGCGGCCGACATGCTCATGCCGGTGACCACGCCGCCGCTGCGCACGACCGTGACCTCGGACCTGCTCTACCCTTCGACGCCGCTGCTTTCCTCGACGAACGGGCCGCGGCTGGAGCGGGTCAGCGTGGATGTGCCGCCGGCGGTTCCCATTTCCTCGAACTTCGTCACCAACGAGTATTTCGCCAACTTCCCCAATCAGGGCCGAGAGGTGTCGCGCACCATCAACATCACGTGGGAAGACATGATCCCGCGGACCGAGCGCAGCTCGGGCAAGCTCTCGCCGCCCGGCGATCCGTCCACGCCGGCCGGGGCCCTGGACGATCAGGGCGCCGATTTCTGCGGCAAGGGCGTTCTGCCCGGCGATCTGGTGGTCCTGCCCGGCTGCTCCGACGATGCTGACTGCAGCCCGCAAGAGCTCTACTCATGTCACCTGGCGGGCGGCGGGGCGATCGGGCTGTGCCTGCCCAAGGACGCCTCGCAAGAGCTCGTGGAAAAGTGCGAGCGTTTTACGGGAAGCCGTCGTCGTTATGAGATTCGCGACGCCACGCCCACCCGCTTGTCATTGGGACTGCACCTGGACGAGGTCCCCAAGACCGTCCTCAACCGCGCTGAGCTGATGGACGATCCCCAGAACCCCGGGCAGAAGATTCCGAGTCTCCCGGATTCGGCGTGCCAACCCGTGACGTCGCTGGCCCACAAGGCGGCCGGCACGCGCCTGGGGTTCTCCTGGCAACAGGTCTGGCCCGAAGACGTCTTGCGCTGTGTGCAACCCTGCGCCCTCCCTCGCCAGGCGTCCGACGCGGGCAAGCTGCCAAAGGATTTCGACCGCGACTGTCGGCCGGGGTTCGTGTGTGAAGCCTTGCCCGGGGCCCTGCCCGCCACGGGAACGGCCGCGGGCGCCGTCGGATACTGCGTGGAGGCTCCGCCCCTTGACAGCGAGTGCTGGCCTCAGCCGGGCAACAGCTACCACGTGAACGCGGGCAACAGCTTCTTGGTCTCGGGCACCGTGTTGCCTGACCTGGTCACCGCCAAAGCGGTGAACGGGCACTGCCAGGCGGCCCCCGACAATCCTCTCCTGGTCAACCGGATCCCCATGTCCGCGCCCCAGTGCACCACCCTCGACGGCACCCAGCCCTTCCAGGGCTTCAGTGATCCCACCCAGCCAGCCAACACGGCGGTGGCGCTGTTCGGTCCCCTGGCCGGACCTGGCACGTTCAGGGCGCCCTATTCTTGGGTCGGTCCTCCTAGTCCCAACCCGTGTCTCTACCTGGACCACAACCATGACGAGGGCGGGGCCCCATCGGGAGTTCCCACCACCGTCAAGGCCGTCTTCGAAAATCCGGAGACTCGCTTCGTGCTCACCAACCTCGATGACTACGCCGGCGACGATCTGTTCACCCAACTTTCGTTGAAGGGAGGGTTCATTCCCTTTGCCGTGACCGTTCCCACCTTTGATGTCGCCCTGACCCAACCCATCCGCCTCTTCATCAGCCCGACCAAGTTGCCGGATAGCCCGTTCTTCGCGGATGTCAGCAAGCCGGCGTATCCCTATGTGTACGTCCTTGACCAGGGGCGAACGGCCCTGACCCCGGGAAGCAGGGGACAGATCGTGCGCATCAACGCCCTCAAGGGTGACAATGCCGTCACCACGCTGGATGCGGCCACAACCGGCACCCAGCCCTTCCAGATCCAGTAACCCGGCACACTCGGTCATTCCGCGGGATTGGGGCGAATTCGGCAGCGGAATTTGACAGGCTGTGTGCCATTGTCCTACAGTGTAGGTAAATGACCTCCAGCGTTCGCAGCACCGTCCGAAGTCTTCTGCAAATCGCCGTTGAGCAGGCCAAACGAGATGGGCTTCTGCCAGAGACGCCCCAGAGCATCCCGCTCGAGCGCTGCAAGCGGCCAGAACATGGCGATTTCGCCACCAACGTGGCCCTGGCCCTGGCCAAGGCCGCAGGCAAGCCGCCGCGCGTTCTGGCGGACGAGATCGTCAAGCGCCTCAAGACCGTGGGGGCGGGGGATCTGTCCGAGATCGCCGTGGCAGGCCCGGGCTTCATCAACCTGCGCCTGTCGGACGCCTTCTGGCAGCGCCGCTTGCTGGACGTTCTGGCGTCCGGTCAGACCTGGGGTCAGGGCGAGTCCAAGACCACGCCGCGGGTGCTGGTGGAATACCTGTCCGCCAACCCCACCGGCCCGCTGCACTTTGCGCACGGCCGCCACGCGGCGGTCGGGGATTCGTTGACCCGGTTGCTGCGTTTCGCCGGCTACGACGTCCTGCGAGAGTTCTATGTCAACGACGCCGGCAATCAGGTGGGCATGCTGGCCCTCTCGGTGTGGGCCCGCTACATGGAGCTGGCGCGCGGCGAGGATTGGACCGGCGTGATCGTGCCCGAGGTGGCCTTCCCCGAAAACGGCTACAAGGGCGCCTACATCAGGGAACTGGGCCGCGAGTTGCTCGAGCGCGAGGCCGGCAGATTCGTCGGGGCCAACCCGCCCGAGGACATGGAGCCCATCAAGCAGTTCGCCATCACGCGCTGCCTGGACATGATCAAGAACACCTTGGTCAAATTCGATGTGCAATTCGACGTGTGGCAGAGCGAGCGAGCCTTGCACGACAGCGGCGACGTCTCTGGCACCCTGACGGAGCTGGAGAAGGCCGGCTACATCGCCCGCAAGGACAACGCGGCTTTCCTGAAGACCACCGAGTTGTGGGGCGATGACAAGGATCGCGTGGTGATGAAGTCCGACGGTTTGCCGACCTACCTGCTGGCCGACATCGCCTACCACTGCAAGAAGATCGATCGCGGCTTCGACGAGTTGTGCGACATCTGGGGCGCGGACCATCACGGTCACGTGCCGCGCATGAAGGCCGCCCTCAAGGCGCTGGGCCACGATCCCGAGCGCCTGACGGTTCTCCTGATTCAGATGGTCAGTTTGCTACGCGACGGCAAGCCGGTGGCCATGGGCAAGCGGGAAGGGGAGTTCGTCACGCTGGAAGAGGTCATCGACGAGATCGGGCGCGACGCCACGCGCTTCTTCTATCTCATGCGGCGGCACGACACCCCGCTCGAGTTCGACCTTGAGTTGGCCAAGCGCCAGTCGATGGATAACCCCGTGTATTACGCGCAATACGCCCATGCTCGCTGCGCCTCGCTCTTGCGGCGCGCCGCCGAGCTGGGCGCGCCCAGCATGCCCATGTCGGCCGAGCTGTTCGGACGCCTGGTCCTGCCCGAGGAGATCGCGCTGCTGCGTCGCCTGTCTGACTTCCCCGACTTCGTGGCTGACGCGGCCGAGGCGCGCGAGCCTCACCGGCTGGTGAGCTTCATCGCCGAGCTGGCTGGGGAGTTTCAGAGCTACTACACCCGCTTGCAGAAGGTCCACGGCGACACCGTGTTGCCGCAGGAGCGACAGCGGGTCGGCAACTGGCGCGAGACCTGGGACTGGCAGAAGACCGCGGCCCGCCTGCACTGGGTCGAGGCTATCCGTCGCGTGCTCGAGACGGCTCTGGGAATCGTGGGGGTCTCGGCGCCGGCCGCGATGAAGCGCGCAGACGAGGAGGCAGGGGAGAGCGCCTAGGCACGTCTTGTCAGCTTTTTTGCAGGAGAAGAGCATGAGCTACACTTCCGGTACGGCGATGGATCAACGAGCCCTTCGCGACGTGGAACGCTGGCGCGACAAGATCGAGGTGCGCCTGGACAACCGACAGGTGTTCTTCCTGTTCTTCGGCAGTGCCTTGGTGGCGTGCCTGCTCTTCGTGCTGGGCGTGATCGTGGGCAAGCGCCTGGAATCGCGTGGCCGCGCGGTGGCGCCCGAGGTGGAAGATCCTTTGGCTCTGCTCGACAAGGTGGCGTCCACGCCACGCACCACGCAGACACCGGCCATGACCTTCCCGCAGGCCTTGTTCGGCAAGAACGCCGCGGGGGCGGCCAAGAAGGTCGAGACCAAGCTGGCCGTACCCGCGCCCGTCGAGAGCAAGGGCGACGTCAAGGTCGAGGCCAAGGTCGCGGAGGCCGTGGCCGCGCCGGCCGCCAAGCCGGCCAGCAAGGCTTTGGCGAAAGTGGAACAACCCGCGGAGGCGAGCAAGCCGGCCGACAAGAGCGTGGCCAGCAAGCCCGCGCCGGGCGAGGCGCCCAAGGTGGCAGTCGCCGGCAAGGCGCCGGTCGCCGCGCCCGCGGCCAAGATCGAGGAGGCCGCGTCCGTGGCGCCCAAGGGCCCGGTGCCCGTGGTGGGGGCCGCCACCGATGCCGTCAAGGGCAAGGGGCGCT
>CAZHUY010000084.1:0-15102 GCA_964535465.1 uncultured Myxococcales bacterium | reverse complement strand
GGCGCTTCACCCTGCAGCTCAGCTCGTTCCAGGATCGTGCCGAGGCCGAGGCCTTTGCCGCCAAGGTCGGCGCCGAGAGGACCTTCATCACCGTGTCCGACATTCCGGGCAAGGGCACCTGGTACCGCGTGCGCGTGGGCGACTTCGCCACGCAGAAAGACGCCCTGGCCGGCAAGCTGGCTTTCGAGAAGAAGTACAACGTGATCGCGTACGTGACCCAGCGCTAACCCAGCACCAGGACGTCTGGTCAGCTCGCGTGGCCCGCGCGCCTGCGAGCGTCAGGCGCGTTCGTTCCGATGCGCGCTACGAGTCCTTGCCTGGATTCTCTTGTCGGTCGAGGCCCAGGCCGAACTTCTGCATGCGGCGTAGCAGTTGGTAGCGGCTGATGCCGAGGAGCTTGGCGGCCTCGGTGCGCACGTTGCCGGCGCGGTCCATGGCTTGGCGGATCATGCGCACTTGCACGTCCTCCAGCGAGTCCACGCCGGGAATGACCTCGAGCGGGCGCACGGGGGCGGCGCTGCCTCGGCGATTCTGGGCGAGCAGGCGCTCGGGCAGGTGGCGCAGCTCGATGCGCGTGCCCTCGGTGAGGATAACCGCGCGTTCGATGATGTTCTTCAGCTCGCGCACGTTGCCGGGGTAGCTGTAGCCGAGCAAGAGCTGGTTGACCTCGGCGGGGAAGGGTTCGGTGTTCTTGTGCAGGCGCTCGCTGAATAGGGCGCGGAAGTGCTCGGCGAGCAGCAGGATATCGTCGCCGCGCTCGCGCAGCGCCGGGATGTGGACGGGAAAGACAGCCAGGCGTTGGAACAGATCCTGGCGGAAGCGTCCGGTCCTCACCTGGATCGCCAGGTCTTGGTTGGTGGCGGCCACCACCCGCGCCTTCAAGGGGATCTCGCGCGTCGAACCAAGGCGACGAAAGCTGCGGCTCTCGAGCACGCGCATGAGCCTGCCCTGTCCGTGCTCCATGTCACCGATTTCATCCAGCAGCACCGTGCCGTCGCCTGCGTCTTCGAAGGCCCCGGCGCGCGCCTCCTGGGCGCCGGCGTAGGCGCCGCGCTCGTGGCCGAAGAGCAGGCTCTCGGCCTGGTTCTCCGGCAGGGCCAGGCAGTCGACCACGATGAGGGGCGACGCTTTGGGGCGCGAGAGCGCGTGGACGTAGCGGCAGGCCACCTCCTTGCCCACACCGGTCTCGCCCGTGAGCAGGAGCGTGGTGTCCTTGCTGCCGGCCACCTTCTTCAACTGCTCGACCACGGCGCGCATGGCGGGTGAATGCCCGAGCAGGCCGGCGCACTTGGCCTCGCTGGGGCGCTGGGCCTCCTCGCGTAGCCGCGCCCGTCGCCGCAGTTCGAGCACCCGTTCCAGGATGGGGGTCACCGAGGCTTCCTTGACGATGTAGTCCTCGGCCCCTTGCCGAATGGCGCGGACCGCGTTGGGGATGGTCTGGTAGGCGGTCATCATGACCACGGCGGCGTCGGACTGCTGCGAGAGCAGTTGCGGGATGATGCGCAGACCGTCTTCATCGGGCAGACGATGGTCGAGCAGGATCACGCCGTACTGCTGATGCGCAGCCGAATGCAGGGCTTCGCGACCGTTGTACGCCAGATCGAAGGCGATGCCTTGGCGCCCCAGCTCGCGTCCGATGGCCTGGGCGTACAGCTCTTCGTCGTCGACCACAAGGGCTCGGAAACTAGGATTCATGAGGTTGCCTCTCGTGCTGGATGCTTGCTGGGTAGAACCAAGGTGGCCCGGCACCCGCCCCCCGGGCGACCGCGCAGGTCGATGAAGCCGCCGTGGGAGCGGGCAATCTTCTGGCAGACCGGCAGGCCCAGTCCAGTGCCATTCTTCTTGGTGGTGAAGAAGGGGCGCATGCACTCGGCGGCGCTGGCGCGCAGACCATGGCCGCGATCCTCGACGCTGATCGAGACATCGAAGCCGTTCTGGACGGCCTGGCAGAACACCTCGCCCTCCGCGGGGGTGGCTTCGAGCGCGTTGAGCAGCAGGTTGAAGACCACCTGTTTGACGCCGTCGTAGTCGGCCTCGACCATCAGGGTCGGCGGATCGACCTGGCAGCGGATGGTCTTGCCGCTGGTGCGGTGGGCCTCGGCGAGCAAGCGCCGGGCATCGCCGAGCAAGTCCGCGACGCGCACCTGGGTCACGGCCATCTCGCGTCGGGCGGCCAGGTAGTCCTTCAGGGTCGTGTCCATGCGCACGATCTCCTTGGCCACCGCGGTCAACAGGGCGCGCTGGCTGTCGGGCGTCTCGCCGTCGTGCAGCAGGCTTTCGATGGTGGCGCCGATGCCGGTCAGAGGATTGCGGATCTCGTGCGCCAGCTGCGCGGCCATCTCGCCCATGGTGGCCAGGCGTTCCTGGGCGAGCGCGTGATCGGAGTCGTGGCGGGTGGGCGCGCGCAGAACCAGGAGAAAGCCCACCAGCTCGTGGGCATCGTTGGCCAGCAGCAGGGCCTCGACACGGGCCGGTACCAGCGAGCCGTCCTGGCGTCGGATCACGGTGGTGCGTTCGGAGTAGGGCTTGTGCGGATCGACGGTCTGCTGCCCGAGAATGTCCATGATCTCGTCGTGCGCGGAGAACAGGATGTCGAGCGGCTGGCCGGCCAGTTGGGCCACCTCATAGCCGAGAGACTGCGTGAGGGCCTGGTTGCACGAGGTGATGCGAAACTCGGGGTCGACGAACAGGGCAGGGGCGGGATCGGTCAGGGTCAGGCGCACCAGTTGGCTCTCCAGACTGACCACGCCCGAGCGGTCAGGGGGAAAGGTGCACAGCACGGCAGGCGCCTCATCGAGTTGCACGCGCCCCAAGAGCAGGCGAAGCCCGTGCAGCTCCAGACGGCTTTCGTGCGGGAGGTTGGCATCCGCCAGGAAGGCGCGGGCGTGGGCGGCCAGGCCGTGGCGAAGCTCATCGTCGCGCAGCACGCGCTGGACGACAGGGCTGCCGTTCGGGCCGTGTCCGCGCACCCGGCCCGAGGCATCGAACACCAGGCTGTCGGGCTGCTCGCGGGGAAGGTGAGCGAGCAGGTTCTGGCTTTGCCCCAGCAGATCGTTCTCCAGGATCTCGCCGATGCGTCGGGCATAGCGAACCAGAACCTCGCGTTGCTGGCGGTTGAAGGGCTGGGATCCGCGCTTCTCGAAGAGCAAGACACCGTAGTTGCGGGTGGCGCTCAGGGCGGGCGCGCAGGCGAACTGGCGTGGTCCGATGAGGCGTTCAACCAAGGGCAGAATCAAAGGGGGCAAGGCTTTGCCGACCAGTTCCCCGAGGGCGCTGGTCTCGCCGAAAATGGCATCACGCCAGCAGCGGGTGGCCAGGCTGCCTTCGGCGCAGTCCATGGGCCAAGCGAAGGTGCCGAAACGCATGCCTACGAGCTTTTCGATCTCGGCGACCGCCGGGGCCGCATGGGCGGTGATGCCCAGGTGGATGCGGATCTCGCGTGCCTTGTCGTCGTACAGGAACAGATTGGACGAATCGCAGCCGACGATCTTGGCGGCCCCGCGCAAAGCGGCCTCGAGGAACTGCGCCAGGTTGGTCGATACCCCCTTCATCATGCCGAAGGCCCGCGATGATACTCGACGCCGTTACGTCGTCCCAACCGGAATCGGGCGTGCCTTTTTTGCACCACAGAGCCATCAGGCACGGGTATAAATCCCGGATTCGCGCAGCCAGGCGACTTTTCTGCACGCGCCGGGTCGCCCTACGAGAGGAAAGGTTCTGAAGATGAAGCTCTCCGTTGCATGCAACTTCGATGAAGCCCTGCTCAAGGGCCTCGCGGGCTATCCGGTTTACGAAGTCTACGGAAAGCTCACCTCCGACTACTTCGGCGGCGGGCGCCCCGCCTTCTACCTGCCCGAGGTGAACCGCGCGAAGCTAGAACAGACGGTCAAAACGGCGCACGCCAACGGCATCCAGTTCAATTACCTGCTCAACGCCTCGGCCATGGGCAACATCGAGTTCACCAAGTCCGGGCAGCGCAAGATGGAGGAGATGCTGGACTGGGTGGACAGCGCCGGGGTGGATTCCATCACGGTAGCCAACGTCTACTTCTTGCGCCTCATCAAGAAGCGCCACCCGCGTCTCAACGTGCGCGTCAGCTCGCACCGGTTCACGGATACGCCGCGCAAGGTTCGCTTCTGGGTCGACCACGGCGCCGACGTCATCGTGGTCTCCGAGGTGGGCGTGCACCGCGAGTTCCAGACCCTCATCGCCATGAAAGAGGCGGCGGGGAACGTGGACCTGCAGCTCATCGTCAACAACTGGTGCCGGCAGGACTGCGCCATCGCCGGCAGCCACGCGGTGGCCCTGTCGGCGGCCTCGCAGAAGAAGAACCGCGGCTTCCCGCTCGATTACTGCTCGATCCTGTGCAACCAGATGCGCCTGCTCGAGCCCGTGCACTACATTCGCGCCAACTGGATCCGGCCCGAGGATCTGCACCACTACGAGAAGATCGGCTACCAGACCTTCAAGATCGTCGAGCGCAACACCCCCACCCAGATCCTGCTCGAACGGGTCAAGGCCTACTCCGAGCGTCGCTACGACGGCAACCTGCTGGACCTGGTGCAGAACTACGCCTACCCCAAGGACAAGCTGGGCGTGGTGGGCAAGGACGCCAGCTCGCTCAAGCGCATGTTCAAGTACTTCGTCAAGCCGTTCACCATCAACCTGCTGCGCTTCCGCAAGGTGATCGAGTTCGGCCACGCGGCCAGCATGCTGTACCCACGCGAGGGCGAGAACCCGGTCATAGTCGACAACCGTGCGCTCGACGGGTACCTCGACCGCTTCCTGGAAAAGAACTGCCAATCCACCGACTGCAACAAGTGCCGCTACTGCCACGAGTGGGCCGCGCGCTCGGTGCACATCGACCCCGCCTGGAAGCAGAAGCTCGAACCCCTGTACGAAGAGCTCATGCAGGACATTGATGGCGGCGCCTTCTGGGAGCCCTACCACCGCACGATTCGCGACATGCTGCGGGGCAAACCGTAGCCGAAGCTGGCCAGGCGGACCGGAGAGGGACTGAGCCGCGACAGGTTCTCCCCACGCCCGCGCAGCGAGCCTGATAGCCTCTGAGGAAGGCACGAAATCAGGAAGCGGACGAGCAGACGGCGAACCGGATGGGACTCGCGGCGGTCAAGAGTCTGGGGGCAGAGGCGTCATTGTTGCCTGCGGCCTCAGGAAGACTTCCTGGTTTCCAGGGTTCCTCAGATGGTCTCCCCTCCGCTCGGTCCTGATGGCGTCACGGCGAAGGCACTAGGCGCGCTCTTCGTGGCTCACGACGGTTGGGCGGAACTTGTAGCCGTAGATGATGGTGCCCTTCTTGCCGTCCTCGCGCAGGCGGCGGGTGACCATCTCGACCGGCATGCCGATCTCCAGCTTCTCGCCCTCGATGTCGGTCAGTTGCGCGGCCACCAGAGGACCCTCGGCCAAGCGGACCAAGGCCACCACGTAGGGGGCGTAGTGCTCGAAGCCCTCGGGGGGATTGTGAACCGTGGAGAAGGAGTAGACCTCGCCCTTGCCGCTGAAGGTGTAGGGGGTCTTGGCCGGCGCGTTGCACTGCGGGCAGACGTCGCGTGCCGGGAAGATCTTCTCGCCACATTGATTACAGATCTCCCCGATCAAGGAATAGCGGGAGCGCTGCAATCTCCAGTGTCTGGCAATCTCCATGGTGTGCTTCTTTGCTCCTTGCGGCGCCGGCTGTCAAGTCCGGGATATCAGTCGCAGCCCTCGAGGATTGTGGTGATCACGGTGGCCCCGCTGCCACCGATGTTTTGTGCCATTCCCAACCGCGCATCGCGCACTTGGTTGGCGCCTGCCTGGCCGCGCAACTGCATAGCCACTTCGATGATCTGGTAAAGCCCGGTGGCCCCCACCGGATGGCCGCGCGCCTTCAGGCCGCCGAAGGTCGAGATGGGGATCTGGCCGCCTGGGGTGATGGCCCCCTCCGTGCCCAGGCGCACGCCGCGCCCGCGCTCGGCGAAGCCGCTGGCCTCGAGCGACAGCACCGACATGATGGTGAAGGCGTCGTGCGCCTCGAAGACATCGATGTCCTTGGCCGTCACCTTGGCCTGCTGGTAGGCCTTGGCCGAGCTGAGCGCCGCCGCCTCGAGGGCGAGCAGATCGCGCCGATCGTGCACGGCGATGGTGTCGGTGGCCACGGCCGAGGCGCGAATGCGCACCGGATGGTCGGTGAACGAGCGCGCCAGCGTGGTTGGGCACAGCACCACCGCGGCCGCGCCGTCGCACACCGGCGAGCTGTCGAGCAGGTTGACGGGATCCGCGATCATCTTGGCCGCGCAAAAATCCTCGAGCGTCACCGCGTGCGGGAAGAGGGCGTTGGGGTTGGTGGTGGCGTTCTTGTGGGCGTTGATGGCGAAGGGCGCGAACTCAGCGTGGCTGATCTTGTGCTCGTGCATGTAGCGGCGCATGAGCAAGGCGTTGAGGGCCACGAAGGACAGCCCGTTTTGCGCCTCGAAATCGCCGTCCGCGGCCATGGCCAGGGCCGCCGTCACCTGATCGCCGGGGTGGTCGGTCATCTTCTCCGCGCCCGCAACCACCACGAAGTCCGCCATCTCGCCCGCCACCATCGTGTACCCCAGGCGCAGGGCCGCCGCGCTGGAAGCGCAGGCCGCCTCGATCTTGATGGCCTCGACCCCGCGCAGGCCCGCCCAGTCCGCGACCAGGGCGCCCAGGTGTTCTTGTCCGTTGAGCGCTCCCGAAAGCATGTTGCCCACCAGGAGGGAATCGATGCGCTCGACCTTGGCGTCCTTGATGGCGGCCAAGATGGCGTCCGCCGCCAGGTCCTTGAGCGACTTGTCCCAGTGCTCGCCCACCGGCGTCTGGCCCATTCCGATTATGGATACATCTCGCATGTCTGTTCGAATCCTTGCTTCGCAGCCAGGCGTGCGCCGGGCTATTCCATCTGAATCTTGCCGCGGTGGCGCGCGTACGTGGCGTAATCGACCTCGCGGCGCCTGGCCACGTAGTCGCGGGTGCGCAAGGCGCGCTTCTGCCGTTCGGTGATGGCCGCGGTGATTCGCAGGTCGAAGGCATCGCTGCCCGCGCCGCTGCCGAAGGAGACCATCAACACGCGGTCGCCCGGCTTGGCCACGTCCAGTACCGCGGTCAGCCCGATCATGGCGGCGCCGGCGTAGGTGTTGCCGATGTCGTTGGCCAGCAGACCGGCGGTCATCTGCTCGCGCTTGAAGCCGAGCTGGCGTCCCGCCTTGAGGGGGAACTTGGTGTTGGGCTGGTGAAAGACGACGTGCTGGTAGTCGGTCGGCTTGCGACCCAGGGCCGTCATGGTCTCCGAAGCGGCGGCCAGGACGTGCTTGAAATAGCCAGGCTCGCCGGTGAAACGGCCCGCGTGGGCGGGGTAGTGCTCGTATTGGCGTCGCCAGAAATCCGCCGTGTCGGTCACGTACGAGGTCGAACCCTCGAGCACGGCCAGCGCCTGCGCGGCTGGCCCGACGAGGAAGGCCGCGCCGCCCGCGCCCGCCGTGTACTCCAGGGCGTCGCGCGGTCGACCTTGGGCGGTGTCCATGCCGATGGCCAGCGCGTAGTCGGCCATGCTCGAGCCGACGAAGCCCAGGGCGGCCTGCATGGCCTCGGTGCCGGCCTTGCACGCGAACTGCCAGTCCGCGGCCAGGGTGTGGGGGACGGCGCCGATGGCCTCGGCGACGATGGTGCTGGTGGGCTTGACGGCGTAGGGGTGGCTCTCGCTGCCCACCCAGACGGCGCGGATGTTGGTGGGAGGCACCTCGGCGCGCTTGAGGGCGTTGCGGGCCGCTTCCAGCGACATGGTGGCCACGTCTTCGTCCAGACCAGGGACAGACTTTTCCTTGATGGGGAGGGCGGTGGCGGCGTCCCACATGTTGCTGATGTGGGTTCCGGGCAGGCGGTAGCGTGGCACATAGGCTCCGTAGCCCACGATGCCCACGTCCCGTTGAGGCTTCATGACTTTCATTTCCGAAGGTTCCACCTTGTCACGTTCTAGGCCTCCGCTGCAGCAGATTTTGCATCTGAGGCGGGGGTGCGTACGCAGAGGTCGAGGGCGGCCTCCAACTCGTGCATGTTGATGAGGGTATTGCGACAGGGGCCGTCGGGGCGGGTGTTGGCGATGCCCAGTACCGCCAGCCGGTGACGCACGTCACGGATGCCGCTCAGCAGGTCGCGCTCGCACGCCACACCGATGACCACGCTCGGGCGTTTTTCGCGGATGCGTTGACGGGCCTGCTCGCCGCCGGCCACGATGGCGGTCTCCACCCCGCGGGCGCCGGCCAGGGCCTTGGCCTTCTCCAACTGGTCCTTGCTCAGGCAGCGGGGCAGCAGGATGAGCACGCCGTCGGGCGAGACCCCACGCGGGGCCAGGCGCACCAGGGCGTTGTTGGTGCGAATGAAGGCGTGGGCCAGCCGATCCTTGTTGATGAAGAGCAAACGGCCCAGCCAGAAGACACGGCGTTCGATGAGGGACAGGATCTTCCCGGCCAGGGCCGAGACGTGCGTGTTGTGCGGCCAG
This sequence comes from uncultured Myxococcales bacterium, assembly GCA_964535465.1. GTDB lineage: Bacteria > Myxococcota_A > Polyangia > Fen-1088 > Fen-1088 > Fen-1137. The sequence continues at coordinate 6,587 of CAZHUY010000084.1, read as the reverse complement.
CGGGTGAGCAACATGAGCGTCACCAGGCTGAGCGCACAGGCCAGGGTGGTCAGCGCCACGGCCAGGATGACGAACAGGACCGTGGGCGCGATGGGGTGCCACTGGGCCAGGCGGGGAGAGACCAAGTACCAGGTGAGCCAGCTCGCGGCGACCGAGAAGATCAGAAATCCCATGCTCAGGGCGAAGAAGAGACGTTTGGGCGCAGCGGCATCAGGCGTGGCCCGGCCGTCCCAATCGCGCCATTCGTCACCCAACTTGGGCCCGCGTTCCCCTTCTGGCATGTTTGGATCTGCGTGCACGTTCGGCTGCTAGCAAGAAATGCACCCGTATGGCAAGCCCTTGTGTAACATTCGGCCCTGATTTATTTCCGGGCGGCGGCAACCCATGAAGATCCTTGGGTCCATGGCCGGGTGTGACTCTGCGCGTTGGTGCAGAATCGCACGCGTACGCCCTGGGTCTACCGCAGGAACCACCGTTGCTGCGCACCCCCGTTGCAGTCGCGAAGCGAGGGCGGGCGGGCCGTGGCATCGAGGCATTTCTTCGACTGCGCATGGACCAGGCTGGTCTGTAGTCGCCAGCGCCACTCTTGCGAGGGCGAACCGTCGCAGGTCGCCAGATGGACGCGGGGACCGCGGACTGAGCCACCGCTGACAGCCATGCACTTGCCCCGGACCTGTAGGGCGCCGGTTTGAGGGTTCCACGTGAAGGTCTGGGCGCTGGCGCTCCTGCACCTGGCAAGACGGACGACGTTGTCGCCAGCATGGAAGCATCTGTTGTCGGCGGCGGCGATGCGGCGGTCGCCGCCGTACCTGGCCTTGACCACGGATGGGGTGTCCAGGTTGTGGCCTGCATCCATGGATTGGGCCAGCCGCAGGTACTGTCCCTCGGCCCAGGTGAGAGGGGCCGCGCTTCCCGTGGGTCTGCCGAGCGGGAAACAAGAGATGTCCGCGCGATCCCAGACCTGCTCGGAGATCAGGAATCCCTCGTTGGCCGCGTCGGCCATCGACTGCAGGTAAAGGTTGGCCGCGCGGCCGTTGGCCAGCTCGTACTGCCCGCGCTCGCCCGAGAGCAGTGGCCATGCTCGGCCATAGCGTCGCGGAGCGTTCACCGGCCAGCCGCTGCAGTCGAGGTTGTTTTCGCCGTAGTGGTCGTGCACATAACGCCTGAAGTAGGAATTCCCGTTGGGCAGGCGTACTTGCATGCCCGCGTTGCGATCGAACGCCTGAAGGGTGGGCGCGAGCGAGCGCGACACCCTCCAGTCATCCGGGGCGACGAGGCCGAGCCGCACCAGTTCGAGAAAACCGAGATCGACGACGTCGCGTTCGGGAAAATCGCCGTTCGCCAGGTGGAGGATGGCGTCGTCGTTGGGGCTGGCGGTCTTGTCGAGGCGTTCGAAGTACACGCCATGACCGGGCTGACCGCCCCACGTGCCGGTGGTGGTCAGGGTCCAGGCGGGCAGATTGGCCAGCCAGGTATCGGCGGTGGTCTCCCAGATTGTCGCGTTGACTGGGTCGCCGTTCTGGCGGGCAATATCCCCGGCGGCGATCAGACCCGCGATCTGGGCGGCGATGGACGAAGGTGACTTGCCAGGCATCTCTTCCCAGCGCTCGGTGGTGACCGGGCCCGCGCTTTGAATGCGTTGGGCAACCGTCTTCACTTTGTCGTATGTGGCGGCGTCGACCAAGCCTGTCATCCATGCCAGCAGGAGGGAGAAGCCGCTCTGGTCAAGCTGCTCGCAACAACCAAGCTGGTTGGGTGTGGCGCCGACGATGCCGCTGACCGGTGTGTAGCGCGGAAAGGATCCTGGCGCGTAGGTGGTGCCATCCCCGGGCGTGGGCGCCGCGATGTACTGCCTGTCCCACATGAACCGGGTCATGCGCAGGGCATGCGCCGAATCACCCGCCGCCATGAGGCCGGCTGCCTGATGGTAGATGTCACGACCCCACACGCGGTGATAGCCGTCGTTCAGGTTGTCGCCGTTCTGATAATCGCCCCAAGGCGTGGCGAAGGCCGCGATGTTGGCGCCCGGGAAGGTCTTGTCCTCGGCGGCGTGCAGGGTCATGAGCGCCACACGGTAGGCGCGTCGGCGTTGCGGATCGCCGGACACGCTGGCCGGAGCTGCCTTGATGGGGGGCCTGTTCACGTAGTCGTGCCATCCCGAGCGGTAGTTCGCCTCGACCGCGGCGAAGCCGGTGGCCAGCGAGCCGTTGGCGGAGGCGAGCGCCGAGGACGCATCGTGGCCGTAACCCAGCGCCAGCGTGAAGGTGGTCGTGCCTCGACCGATCCCACCCACCTGGCCGCACTGGACCACGTTGCCGTCATCCGCGGTGCTGTCGAGCTGCCGCCCGAGCCCCAGGCGTGCGCGGAGGTCGATGCTGCAGTCGCTGGCGGCCCCGACGTAGCCACTGCTGTGGGCGACGAATCCGCTCGGGCCGGCGACCTTGAGCGCGGATACGATGGTCATGGTGGCCCCGAAGAGAGACTCGGTCCCGCTGGACATGAGCGCGGCGTGGTCGGCATCCCACCAGGCCCGGTCGCGGGCGCCGCCGCCGGCCATCGACGGGTTGATGATCAAGAAGAGGCGATACAGTTCGCCATCCAGGGATTCGAACCTGGTGCGAATGAGCAGGGTGTCGCGCTTCGGGTCGGTGACATAGGTGTTGGTGAGCCGGTACTTCGGCTTGGGCCGCTTGTCGGTGTTGGTGACGGTGTACTCGAACGCCTTTTCGTCCGGCATGGTGACCACATGGTCGGTGGCGTCGCGTTCCAGATCCGCGAAGGTTGCACCGTCGGTCACCAAGAACTGCATGTCTTGCAGGTTCGCGATGTCGAGCCGGGGATAGAAGATCTCGGTGGTGATGCCCTTGGCCACGGTGAACCAGACCTTACTCTCCTTGGTGGCGGCGGTACCCACCGCCACCTTGTTGCCCGTGGTCCAGGCCGCGGGAGCACCGGGCCCGTCGCTGGCGCTATCGGCGGCGAGGGCTTGGACAGCAAACACGGTGAGCGCAAGAATGGACGTGATTCGCAGGAGCAATGGGCACCTGCGGATTAGGTGCTCACGCAGGTCCGGACATCCCGTAGGAGCAGAGGGGAATATCCGGATCCCTCAGAACATCAGTCCGACGTTGACGTGGAAGCGCCAGGTGCTGTCGCCGGGTTTGCGGTTGAGGGGCACGGCGAAGGCCAGGCTGAGGTCACCGATGGGCAGCTTGACGACCAAGGGGGCGATGCCCACGCCGTGGCGGAACTGCTTGGCGCGCAGGCCGTCGAGCGAGAAGGCCACCACGCCGCTGTCCAAGAAGACCGAGCCGTACCAGGGGCGGGCGATGGGGAACTGCAGGTCGATGTTGTGCAGGATGCGCAGGTTGCCGCCCACCGGCTGGTAGCTGACGCCATAGACGCCGGGGGCGATCTGGGTCTGCACCCCGTCGGTCAGGGCGCGGTCCAGATCGTAGCCGCGCAGGGTGGTGTCGCCGCCCGCGAAGTAGCGCTCGACCCGCGGCAGCAGTGACGGCCCGCCCAGGGGGAAGCCCTGGTCGTAGCGCAGGCTGTGGCGCAGGGTCAGCCACGAGGCCAGCGGCGCCACGGCCAGCGAGCGGGCGCTCAGCTTGACGAAGGAATCCCCGCCTTGATTGAAAGAAAATGCCGGCAGCGCGACTTCGACTCCGGCGCCCACCTTGAAGCCGCGCGTGGGCACCAGAAGGTTGTCCAGGCGTTGCCACTCGATGGCCGTGCTGAAGCTGCCCACCATGGTGCCGATGCTCACCGTGTCCTGGTTCTCGTCGGCGCCGGCGGCGCGGGCCAGGGGCTCGGTGTGGTAGGTGTTGCGGAAGTTGTAGCGGACGTTGGCGTCGACCCCGGGGTACATCTCGCGCGCCAGGCCGATGTAGGCGGCGCCCGAGCGCAGATCGCCGAGGCGAACGGTGGCCTGGCGCAGATACTGGCCGCCGAGCTCGAGGCGGAAGAGCGTGCCGAAGAGTCGTGGGTCGAGCAGGCTGATGTTGCCACGGGTCAGCGAGGGGCCGTAGTCCAGGCGCGAGGCCAGCGTCCAGGCGTGGCCGAACAGGTTGCGGTGTTCATAGCCCCCCGACACGTTGTAGCCGAAGGGAAAACTGGAGTTGGGATCCTTCTGTTCGGTGGAGATGCCGCCACCCACGCTGATGATGCCGTAGTGATCGTGACGTTCTTCCACGTCGACCACCATGGGCACCACGGGCGCGTGCGGGCCTTCGCTGGGGAAGCTGATGGGGTTGGGGTTGTTGAACAACTGGATCATCGCCAGGTTGCGCTGGGCACGCTCGATGGAGCGCGTGGTGAGCAACTGCCCGGGCTGGATCTCCGCCCAGGTCATGATGGTGTCGTCGGCGGTCTGGAAGTTGCCGCGAATGAAGACCGAACCGACCCGGGTTTGCACGCCCGGGGTGATGTTCCAGGTCAGGCGGACCAGGTCGTCCTGGCGCTCGATCTTGGCCTCGACGGTGGCGTGCAGGAAGCCCTCGTCGCCCATCAGACGCTTCAGGCGGGTCTCGTCGCGCTGGATGGTGGAGGGCTGATAGGGCTCGCCCACCACGGTGCGCATGCACTTGCGCATGAAGGCGTCGTCACGCGGCAGGGGGGTGTTGGGATCGAGGCTGACGAAGCGCATGTCGACTACGCGCACCAGCGGCGCCTCTTGGATGGTGAAGCGCACGTAGAGGGCGTTGGCCTTGCGCCACAGGGGTTCGTCCTCGGCCGGCACCACGGTCTTGCCGCCCGGGGCGGGCAGCGGACGCAACTGGTCGGGCGCCGGCCCCATCTCGGCCACCACCTTGGTGCCGGGATAACCGACACTCTCGTAGTGTTCGACGAGCGTTTGTACGTCCAGCTCGATCTGGCGGGGCGTGGCGAAGCCGCCTTGGCCCAGCCCGATGGCACCCAGGAAGGGGAACTCCTTGGTTCGGATCTCGTCCTGCAGGGTCGACGATGAGATCCTCTGATTGCCCACGAAGCGGACCCCGCGCACCTTGAGGACCGGGCCTTCGTCGATGGTGAAGATGACACGGTCGGCGCTCTCGTCGAGGCGCTGCCGGCGCCAGGTGACCTTGGCCAGCATGTGGCCGCGCTCGCGGTACGACTTCTCCAGGGTGGAGGCTGCCTCGCCGGCCTCGACGTCGTCGTACACACCCTTGCCGAGCTCGTTGCGCAGGCCCGCGTCCGAGCGGGCATGATTGCCCTCGAAGGCCAGTTCGATGCGCCGGCGTTCCTTGATCTGCAACTTCAGGTTCACCGTCTTGCTCTGGCGATCCACGCTGGCGTTGGGGTCGAAGTCGTCGGTGATGCGTACCCCGGGATAGCCCAGCTTGCTGTAGCGTTGGCCCAGCTCGGCCACGTCCAGGCGCATGACCAGGCGACGGAACGGCTCGTGCGTGAGCCAGAGACGGTGCCAGTCACGATGGCGCAGCTCGGATTCGATGTCGCCGCTGGAGAGGGCGCGGTTGCCCGTCACCGTGACCTTGCCCAGCAGATAGCCCGGCCCGGGGCGCACGCGCACGTCCAGGTTCACCGTGGCGGGAACGCTGTTGGTGCTATGGGGAACGATGGTCACCTCGGCTTCCTGGTGTCCCTGGCTGCGCAGGTAGTCGCGCACGCGCGTGGCTTCGGCTTCGAACAAGGCCTCGCGTCGCGGTCCGGCCGAGGGCAAGGCCTGTCCGTTACGCAGGCTCAACTGGCGCAGGATCTCTTCTTGCCGGATGCCTTGCAGGAAGTTGCCGGAGACCAGGATCAGCCGAATGCGATCCATGGGGCGCAGCTTGATGTTCAGGCTGATGCCATCGGCGCGCGGGACGGCCTCGGTCTTGGCCTGATAGCCGACGGTCCTCAGCAACTCGCGCAGGCGCGGCACGGTCCCGAGGGGCGTGCTGCCGATGCGGTCGGCATCGCCCGATTCCACGAAGGGGCTGTCAAGCGGGACCAGACCGGCGACCAACTGCTCGATGTGGCCCGGCGGATCGATCGAGCCCTCGACCGTGATGGAGGTGATGCGCGCCGGGGGGCTGATCGGGGGAGCGGCGGCCTCGGGCCCTTCCTCGCTGTCGGGCGTTTGCGCGCGCGCCGGCCCGGACGGGCCCATGGCCAGCAGCGCGGCTGCCATGACCATGCGACGGGCGGATGTGCGAGGAAGGGTCAGCAAGAGCGGCTCACGGGCTGAGGAAGCGAAGGGGGTAAGCCAGGCGCAGTTCGAGATACAGGCGCCTGATCGGATCGTTGTTGAGCCCGGGCCTGGGGGCGTAGGTCAGGTAGTCGCCCCCCAGATTGCCCGTGATGTAGTCGCGAATCCATGCGTTGGCCGAGGCTCGGTAGTGGGCTTGCGACTGGAAACCGTATAGGTACGACAACTCTATGGCCAGCTCGCGGCTGGCTAGCGCCCGCAGCTTCAGCTCGAAACCGTCGGCCCCTACCGTGGGACGCAGGTTCACCTTGTGACCGGTCAGGAGCTGCAGGGTATCGTCGACATAGGGCTCGATCAGGTTGGACACGGCGTCGCGCGAAGCCTGCCCCATCACGTCGATACCGCTTTGCGTGTTGACGCCGATGGTGCGGCCGCC
>CAZHUY010000083.1:0-23831 GCA_964535465.1 uncultured Myxococcales bacterium | reverse complement strand
CCTGCCGGGCACAAATGCGCGCGCGTGCACGGGCACAGCTACCGCGTCGAGTTGGGGCTGCGCGGCCCCGTCGATGCGCAGACCGGGTGGCTGGTGGACTTCGCGGTCCTGGACGACGCCTGGTCGGTGCTGCACCAGCGCTTCGATCACCACATGCTCAACGAGGTGCCAGGGCTGGAGAATCCGACCTGCGAGAACCTGTGCGTGTACATCTGGGGCGCTCTGTTGCCGCGCTTGCCGCAGCTTGCGTCGGTGACGGTGTGGGAGACGATGGATTCCTGCTGTACCTATCGCGGTGAGAAGGGCTAGGTGCGCATGCGTCCCTTGCGTTGCCTGACCTTGAATCTGTGGGGGGCCGAGGCGCCTCTGCAGCGCCGTATGGAACTGATGGTGGCCGGGTTGCGCGACCTGCAGCCCGATGTGGTGGGCCTGCAAGAGGTGCGCGAGGTGCCCGGGAAGCTCCCCAACCAGGCCGAGACCCTGGCCAAGGAGCTCGGCTACCAGCACGTGTACGTGCCGGCCATGCCCTTCGCCGGCGGTCACGAGGGCCTGGCCATCCTGTCGCGCGGGCCCATCCACGAGCACGTGGCCTTTGCCTTGCCCCACGCCGAATCGCAAGAGCGGCGCATCCTGCTGTCGGCGCGGGTGGCGTTCGAATCGATCTCGGTCTGGGTCCACACCACGCACCTGAACTACCGTCTGGCGCACGGCAAGCAGCGCGAGGATCAGGTGCAGGCCATCGATGCCCTGATCGCGGCGCGTGTCGGGGACACGCCTTCGATTCTGATGGGCGACTTCAACGCGCGACCCGAAGCGGACGAGATCCGTTGGTTGCGCGGGCAGGTCTCGCTGGGCGGGCGGCGCACCTACTACCAGGACGCCTGGTCGCGCTTGCACCCGAACGAACCCGGCTGGACCTGGACCAGCGCCAATCCCTACACCAAGGTTCTCGAGTTTCTGGAGCCCGACCGCCGGCTCGACTACATCTTCGTCACGCCCATGCGCAAGGATGGGCGCGCGCGCATCAAGATGTGCGAGGTGGTGCTGGACAAGCCGGCCGCCGATGGCGCGTTCGCCTCCGACCACTTCGGGGTGATGGCCGAGATTCAGATGGCGGGAGATCCCAACTGATGTTCCGTCTTGCCCATGTCAGCGACGTGCACATCCGCAATTTCTCCGGGGCGCGCTGGCGCGACTTCCTCGGCAAGCGGGCCATCGGGGGCCTGAACCTCGCGCTCATCCGACGCAAGAAACACCGCATGGAGCTGGTGAATGCCCTGGGCGAGGATCTGCGCCAGCGACCCTACGACCACCTGGCCATCACCGGCGATTTGGGCAATGTGTCGTTGGTCTCCGAATGGGAGGAGGCCCGGGCCTGGATCGAGCGCACCAGCCCGGTGGACAAGACCACGGTGATCCCGGGAAACCACGACGCCTACGTGGCCCAGGCGGTGACCTCCGGGGGATTCGAGAGAATCTTCGCGGCCTACCAGACCGCGGATCTGCGCCTTGACGGTGAAACCTACCCTTTCGCGCGCTTGCTGGGCGACGTGGCCTTGCTGGCCCTCAACACCTGCGTGCCCACCGGCGATTTCGGGGCCTGGGGGCGAATGGGGGAGGCGCAACTGCGGCGCCTGGAAACCTTGCTGACCGCCCCCGAGGTGCGCGGCCGTTTCCGCGTGCTCATCATGCACCACCCACCGGTCATGCACCGGCCGCCCGAGAACCGCAACTTGCATGACCGCGACGCCCTGATCGAATTGCTGGGCCGGGTAGGCGCCGAGCTGATCCTGCACGGCCACGACCACCGCGACGAATTCGCGGAGGTCGCTGGTCCCGAGGGGCGGCGCATCCCGGTGGTGGGCACGGGCTCGGGCTCGTACTGCGGATCCCCCGAGCGTTGCTCGCGCTACAACATCTACGAGATCCAGGACCACGCGGTCGAGGTCATCACCTACGCCCACGATGCCGCCAGCGACGCGTTCGTGGAAACCCGCCGCAAGCAATTGACCTAGTGCGAGCTGCGGCGCCTGCGAATCAGGGTCACGGCCGCGCCAAACACCACCGCCAGCAACCAGGGCCCCATGGCCTTGGCGCTGGCCCAATCGCCGATGCGGCACGAACAGCCCGAGTCCCCCCGCCCGACGCTCGAGCCCGCATCCGGGGTGGTTCCTGTCGAGGTGGCGGCCGAGGTGGCCACGCCGGTCTGTTCTGACGTCTGACTTGCGGTGGACGTCAGCGAGGTTTTTGTCGAGCTTTGACTGGCGGTGGTCGGGCTGGTGGCAGCCTCCGTGCCCGTGGTGTTGGCGGTGCTGGTGCCGCTGGCGACACCCGTGGCCTGACCGGTGCCGGTGCCGGTGCCGGTGCCGCTGCCCGCGCCCGTGCCGGTACCGGTGCCCGTCTCGGTCGTACCTTGGGTGAGCGTCTCGGTCTGGGGCGCGGTCGCGTTTTCCGTACCGGTCGTGGGATCGGTGCGTGTCTTGGTCGATGTGAGGGTCTGGCTCGCGGATTTGGTGCCGGTGCCGCTGCCCGTGCCGCTTTGGGTGGTCGCGCTCGTCTTGGTCGCGGTCACCATCGAGGTGACGGTCGATGTGCTGCTCTCGAAGACACAGACCTTTTGCGTCTCGCACTCCAGGTTGGTGTCGGCGCAGACGCCCGAGGCAGGGCAGGCGGTCTTCATGGTGTTGCGCAAAGGCCGAGACGCATCGACCCTCATCATCATTCCCAGGCAGTCGAGCAGGCTAAAACAGGCCCGCACGTCTTGGCAGGTGCGCCCTGACGGGCACTTGCCATCGGCTTGACAGTTCATGACCTCGCAGTGGGCGCCCCCATGGCAGGTCATGGGGCTCGAACCAGCGGGGCAGGCGGCCGGAGGCCAGGGCACCATGTCCGCGTGTGCGTTCGCCACCAAACCTGCCAGGAAACAAAGAGAGAGCAGAACTCGCCGCATGATCACCTCCAGGACGTACGTGACCCTAGCACAAGGCCGCGCGCGCCTGGCGGGAGCGCGGTGATGCCGATCACACAGACTCAGTAGCGCGCCGACAGCGAAGGCAGGTACGCGAGCTTGCCGTGGGGTCCGCGCACGGGAACGAGCGCCACGCCAAAGGGCTGCTGCGAGGCCGGACGTTCGCTCTGGCGGGGTCCGTCGAAGAACCCCATGATGCCACCCACTCCCGCACCCGCGAGCGTCCCGATGGCACCTCCGAACAGGACGTGCTCGAACTTTTCGGTGGAGATGGCGGCCAGGGCGCCGGCGATGGCGCCCACGCAGAAGCCAAAACCCGCACCCAGGCCCATGTCGTGCAGGACGTAATAGCCCTTTTGGCTCGGCCTGCTTCGGGTCAGGTCGAGGGCCCCCAAGGTCAGGCCCACACCCGCGCCCACCAGGGCGCCGATGCCACCGCCATACACCAAGGGCTTCCAGTCGGATTTTTCCCAACCATCGTCGCGGGCCACCAGGTAACCGGCGGCCAGACCCACGCCCGCGCCCAGCCCCAGGCCCTCGTACCCGTATTCGAAGAACGAGGGCCCGCCTCCCTGTGCCCGCGCCGGGGTGGCCAGGCCGCACGCAGCCAGGCTCACCAACAGCGCGGAGACAAGGGCGCGCCTCATGCCTTCACGAGGCCCGTGACCGTGCGAACCACGGCGTCGGCGTCGAAGCCGAAGTGCTTCATCAGCGTGCCGCCCGGGCCCGACGCGCCGAAGCGGTCGATGCCGATGGTCACGCCGTGATCGCCCACGAAGCGCTCCCAGCCCAGGGTGGTGCCGGCCTCGATGGACACGCGCGCCTTGATGGTGCGGGGAATGACCGAGTCCTGGTACTCGCGGCTCTGGGCGCTGAACAGCTCCCAGCAGGGCAGGGACACCACGCGGGTGCGGATGCCTTGGGCCTGCAGCTTCTCTTGCGCGGCCATGGCCACCATCACCTCGCTACCCGTGGCGATGAGCACCGCCTGCGGCGCCCCGCCGGTGGCCTCGCTCAGGATGTAGCCACCCTTCTGCACGCCCGCGGCGGGCGCGACCTTGGTGCGATCCATGGTCGGCATCTTCTGCCGGCTGAGGATGATGGTCACCGGGCCGTCGGTGCGCTTCATGGCCACGCGGTATGCCTCGGCCACCTCGTTGGCGTCGCCGGGGCGGAAGACCCACAGGTTGGGGATGAGGCGCAGCGAGGTCAGGTGCTCGACCGGTTGGTGGGTGGGGCCGTCCTCGCCCACGCCGATGGAATCGTGGGTGAACACGAAGGTCACGGGCAGCTTGCTCAGGGCCGCGATGCGCACCGCGGGCCGCTCGTAATCGGAGAACACGAAGAAGGTCGCGGTGAAGGTGCGCACTCCGCCGTGGTAGGTCAAGCCGTTGGCGATGGCGCCCATAGCGTGCTCGCGCACACCGTAGCGAATGTTGCGACCCTGGCCGGTCTGGCCATTGAAGTCGCCCATGCCGGGCAGGCCGGTCAGGGTCGAGCACGAGAGGTCAGCGTCGCCGCCCAAGAGCCACGGGATCTTGCCGGCGATGCCAGCCAGCACCTTGCCGCCCGACTGGCGGGTGGCGAGGTCGTCCTTGACCGTGAACACCGGCAGCCCAGCTTCCCAGCCCTCGGGCAACTCGCCCTTTTGCGCTTGCGACCACTCCTTGGCCAGCTCGGGATTCTGGCTGGCCCAGGTCTCGAATCGTTTCTGCCATTCGGCTTCGGCCTTGGCGCCGCGGTCCACGGCCGAGCACAGATGGGCCTGCGCCTCTTCGGGCACGTAGAAGGACTTTTCCGGATCCCAGCCCAGGTTCTTCTTGGTGGCTTTGACCTCGTCGGGGCCGAGTGGCGAGCCATGCGCCTCGCAGGTCCCCGCCTTCTTGGGCGAGCCAAACCCGATGGTGGTGTGAACCATGATCAAGGTCGGGCGGCTGCTGTCGGCCTTGGCGGTGGCGATGGCGCGATCGATGCCGTCGATGTCGGTGTCACCCTGCTCGACCTTCAGCACCTGCCAGCCGTAGGCGGCAAAACGCTGGGCCACGTCCTCGGAGAACGACAGCGAGGTGGGACCATCGAGCGAGATGCGGTTGTCGTCATAGAGCCAGATCAGCTTGCCCAGCTTGAGGTGGCCGGCCAGGGCTGCCGCCTCGTGGGTGATCCCCTCCATCATGTCGCCGTCGCCCATCATGGCGTAGGTGAAGTGATCCACGATGGTCTGGCCCGGCTTGTTGTAGCGGCCGGCCAGGAAGCGTTCCGCAATCGCCATACCCACGGCGTTGCTGGCGCCCTGGCCGAGCGGGCCGGTGGTGGCCTCGACTCCGGGGGTCAGGAAGGACTCCGGGTGGCCGGCGGCGCGCGAACCCATCTGACGGAAGTTCTTCAGATCGTCCAGTGACAGGTCGTAGCCCGTCACGTGCAGCAGTGAGTACAGCAGCATCGATCCGTGGCCGCCCGAGAGCACGAAGCGGTCGCGGTCCGGCCACTTGGGGTTCTTCGGGTTGTGCTTGAGGTGTTTCTGCCAGAGCACATAGGCCATGGGGGCGGCGCCCATGGGGAGTCCGGGGTGACCGGAGTTGGCCTTTTGCACGGCGTCGACGGAGAGAAGACGAATACTGTTGATGGCGAGTTCGGCGATTTTTTCCATGGCGATTCGAAAGTTGCTATCACGCAAGGCCGACAAACGCCAGCCACTGCTTGGCGCTAGGCACGCGGGCCTGCCTCTTCGCCCGGACGGGCATCCTTGGGGCTGACCGGCGCTCCTCCGACCAAGCGATCCAGTTCTTCCACGCAGGGCGGTTTGGCCACGTGCCGATCGAAGCCGGCCTTGGCCGCGCGGGCGAGATCCTCGGGCCGGGCGTAGCCGGTGAGGGCGATGAGGTACGTATCCTTGAGGTCATGATCCGCGCGGAACAGGCGCGCCACCTGGTAGCCATCGATGCCGGGCAGCCCAATGTCGCAGATCACGATGGCCGGGCGAGACTTGCGGGCGTTCTTCAAGCCGGTCAGCCCGTCGTAGGCGACCTCGACCTGGTGACCGCTGAGGGTGAGGGCATCGCGCAGGCTGTCCGCCGCGTCTCGGTTGTCTTCGATGATGAGCAGCCGGCGCGCGGACACCGGCGGGGCGGGCGCGCCGTCGATCCCTGGCGCGGGCATGGGCTGCAGCGGCAGAGACATCGTGACCATGGTGCCCTGGCCCAGGCCTTCGCTGGTCACCTGCACCTTGCCGCCGTGCAGATCCACGATGCCTTTGACCACGGCCAAGCCGAGGCCCAGGCCGCCCCGGCTGCGATCCATCGGTTGCGGCGCCTGGGAGAAGGGCTGGAACAGCTGTTGCTGGACCTCGGGGGCGATGCCCACCCCCGTGTCACGCACCGTCAGCACGGCCTGGTCGTCATCGCGACCCAGGCTGACGGTGACCAACCCGCCTTTGGCGGTGAACCTCTTGGCATTGTTGAGCAGGTTGCTCAGGGCTTGAACCAGGCGCGTGTCGTCGGCGTTCACCCAAAGGGGTTCGGGATCCAGGTGGTCCTCCAGGCGCAATCCCGCCTCCTCCAGCGTGGCGCGATGGTCCTCGAGGGTCTGCATGACCAGGGCGCGCAGTTCCACCGGCTTGCGCCGCACCTCGATGGTGCCGCGGCTGATGCGGGTCACGTCGAGCAGATCGTCCACCAGATGCACCAGGTGGGATACCTGACGCTGCAGGATGGCCTGGGCCTGGCGGGTTTGCTCCTGGCCCGGGACGCTGCGGGCCAGCACGTGCAGGCAATTGCGGATGGGGCTGAGCGGGTTGCGCAGCTCGTGCGAGAGCATGGCCAGAAACTCGTCCTTGCGGCGCTCGCTTTCGCGCAGAGCCTGCTGGGTGCGGGCCATCTGCTCCTCGTGCAGCCTTCGTTCGGTGATGTCCTCGGCGACCAGCAACACCGTGGTCTGTTGGCTGTGCAGCCTGATGGCGGTCAAGCGGAGCTGCACCGGGCGGGCCTCTTCGGGATTGAGCGAGAACTCGCCGAAGACTTTGCCATCCTGGTTGAGAGCGCTTTGCACCAGGCTGTCGAAGGCGGTCTTCTGTTCGTCCGGCAGGAACGAGCTGAAGCGCATGCCCGGCAACAGGTTGCGTTTCCGGTTGAGCAGACGCGCGCCCGCCAGGTTGATCTCCCAGATGGTACCGTCGGGGTGAAGCGCGATGGTGGCGATGGGGGCGTTGTCGAACAGCGCGGTGTAGCGAGCCAGCCCGTCGTCGAAGGGCGCCAGGCGAAAGGCGTCCTGCCCCAGCGACAAGGCCTTGTCCGGGGGGGTGACATAGATGTGGTTGGCGCACACCTTCATGCCCTGGCTGGCGGTGATCACGGAGAGGCCGCTGGCCTGCTTCAGGCGTTCGATCATGCCCCGGCCGGCCGGGTCAGGCGGCAGGGCCACGACAAAGGCCAAGCCGCTGTCGCGCGGCACATGGGCGAGAAAGCGCTCCACCACGGCCGCGTCGGAGAAGGAAGCCAAGCCCAAGAAGCGCCCCGTCTCGTCCATTCTATCTCCCTGCCCGCGCGGACTCTCGGAGGCACGCTGCAAGCCTTGCGGTGGGCGTCTTCCCATCGTGGGCTCTGGCCTGCGCTTGCGCCTTGGTGACCGACCTTGGTGTGTTCCCATCTGATCCCTCGAAGCTCCGCAAGCGGATAGAAGGCCCCTGGCAGGGGGCGCGTTCTGTTGGCCTTTGATGCCGGTCGAGCGGGATGTTTTTCACGGCTTCGCCAGAGAATCGGAGGCTGGTCCTTCGGGCGATCGGGAGTCTGGAACGAGGCCCAACATCCCATTCGCGCCGCCGAAAAAAATCGGCTAATCTCCCCGTATGCCTCCTCTCATCGATAAGGCAGAACGCGCGCGCCAATTCGCCCGGGCCATCGCCTCGGATCTGGCCATGTACAACGAAGCCAAGTTGTCCCAGGGCATCGTCGAGGATTCGCTCTTCGATCTGATGAAAGAGGAGATCGAGGAAGGGCGAACGCACTTCCAATCGCGCGTCACCCCCGAGATCGCGGCCACCAATCTCTTCGAACGTGCCTTGGTGGACATCCTGCTGAAACAGCGCGGGCAGAACATCAAGTCCAAGATTTGGTGAGCACCAGCCCGACCGTCCGCACCTTCCTGGTCGCCTCGCACGCGGCGGGAAAGCGCCTGGATGTGGCCCTGGCGGCCGAGTTCCCCGAGGTCTCGCGCACGCAGTTCACTCGTCAGGTGTCCGAGGGCGCGGTCACGGTGAACGGCCAACCCGCGACCCCGTCGCGCAAGTTGCACGTGGGCGAGCAGGTGGCGTGGACGCCGCCCATCCCGCGCGCCAGCAGCGAGGCCCAAGCGCAGGACATTCCCTTGCAGGTTGTCTTCGAGGACGAGGCCTTGCTGGTCATCTACAAACCCGCCGGGCTGGTGGTGCATCCGGCCGCCGGGCACGAGGACGGCACCCTGGTGAACGCGCTCCTGGCGCACTGTCGGGATCTGCGTGGCATCGGCGGCGAGTTGCGGCCTGGTATCGTGCACCGCCTGGACAAGGACACCTCGGGCTTGCTGGTGGTGGCCAAGGACGAGCCCACCCTGGTGGCGCTGGGCGCCGATTTCAAGATCCACCGAATCAAGCGCGTGTACGACGCCCTGGTGGTGGGCCGCGTCCCGCGCACCTCCGGCAAGATCGACACCCTGCACGGCCGCGATCCCTACGACCGCAAGAAGTTCACCACCAAGGTCAGGACCGGCCGGCGGGCCATCACCAATTGGAGGCTGGTGGAAGAGCTGGGAGCGGCCGCTCACCTGCAAGCCGAGCTGGAAACGGGGCGCACCCATCAGGTGCGCGTGCACTTCGCGGCCATGGGCTGTCCCCTCTTGGGCGACGCCACTTACGGACGGCCCCCACGCGATCTGGAGCTTCGCGCCCTGGCGCGAACGCTTGGGCGACAGGCTTTGCACGCGCGCGTGCTAGGCTTCTTCCATCCGAAAACCAAGGCGTGGTTGGAGTTTCAGGCGGAACCGCCCGCCGACTTTGCGGAGGCCTTGCACGGTCTGCGCGCCCTGGCCATGCGGGGATCAAGCAAAGCGGGAGCAGGAAAAGAGTAAGTTGGAAACCAAGAGACTCATCTTCGATCGCACCAGCGTGCTGACCGTGATGGTTTCGCCGGGCATTCCCGATGTTTTTCGCCATGGCTTCACCACCAAGCTCGGCGGGGTGAGCCCTGCGCCTTTCGATGGTCTCAACTTGGGGGACAAATGGGGCGACACGCCGGAAAACGTCGAGGAGAACCGGCGTCGTTTGCGTCAGGCGGCCGGCACCGAGACTCTACTGGCGGTCTCCCAGGTGCACGGCACGCGCGTCCTGCGCGTATCGGCCGGGGCCGATGCCCAACAGGTGCGCGCGGAAGAGGCGGACGGCCTGTGCAGCGACGAGCCGGGCCTGGGGATCACGGTTCACGTGGCCGATTGTGTTCCGATCCTCATGGCCGACCCGGTGACCGGCGCGTGCGCCGCTCTGCATGCCGGATGGCGCGGCACCGTGGCGGGTATGAGTCAGGCAGGCGTCGCCGCCATGATCGCCAACTTTGGTAGCCAAGCACGCCACCTGCGCGTGGCGCTCGGGCCGTGCATCGGCCCGTGCTGTTTCGAGGTGGGCCCCGAGGTCGTGGATCAAGTCGAGGCCGCCTGGCCAGGCGCGCGCGCCGCTGGCATCGTGCTGCAGTTCGGGGAGCGCCGCCCCCACGTGGATCTTCGCCTCCTGCTGCAGCACCAGCTCGCCCATGCCGGCGTCCTGCCCGAGAACATCGACACCACCCGCGCCTGCACCAGTTGCGATCCAGCCCAGCGCTTCTATTCCTACCGCCGCGCCGGCCGGCGCACCGGCCAGATGGTCGGCTTCATCGTGCGCGTGCGCTGAGCTTCCCTCCGGTTACTACTAACGCGGACTTCCTTCGCGGGCCGCGAAGATCTCCTGAACGTCGATCCGATCAGAGGCTCCGTGGGTATTGCCGTGGCCGTGGCCGTGGTCGTGGCCGTGGTCGCATGACGATCAGAAGTGTCCGGCCACGGCCGTGGCCACGTCTACGACGTTCTGGTCTTGGGTTGCGGGCCCAGCTCGCTCCCTGTGGTTTTGTTCGAATCCGGCCTACAGGACCGCCGTCGGCCCCGACAGTCGGCTGCGCAGTCGTGGCGCGAACTTGCGCATGCGCGCCACCTTGTTGACCACGTCCATGATGGCCAGGGCCGAGGCCTCGACGATGTCGGTGCTGGTGCCCACGCCGGCGAAGGTTCCCTCCGGCGCGGAGGCCACGATGGCCACCCGACCCAGTGCTTCTTGTCCGGCGCTGATGGAATCCACGCGGAAGTCGAGGACCTTGATGTCGAAGCCCACGATGCGCTCGATGGCGCGGGTGGTGGCGTCGACCACGCCGTCGCCGCTGGCCGCCTCTTGGCGGGACTTGCCTTCGTAGGTGATGCGCACCGTGGCCGTGGGGATCACGCCCTTGCCACCCGTGACGTTCAGGTATTCCAGCTTGTAGGCGTCCGCCATCTCGTCGGCGTTGGCCGCCTCCATGAGCGCCACCAGATCGTCGTTGTAGATGGTGCCTTTCTTGTCGGCCAGGGCCTTGAAGCGCGGATAGAAGCTCTCCATGTTCACGTCCTTGTCGGCGTAACCCAGGCTTTCCAGGCGGTTCTTCACCATGTGGCTGCCCGACCGGCTGGTCAGGTTCATCTTGTTGTCTTTCAGCCCCACCGACTCCGGCGTCATGATCTCGTAGGTGTTCTTGGCCTTGAGCACGCCGTCCTGGTGAATGCCCGACGAGTGGGCAAAGGCGTTGCTGCCCACGATGGCCTTGTTGGGCTGCACCGGCATGCCGCACAGATCGCGCACCAGTCTGCTGGTCCGTGTCAGCTCCGAGGTGACCACGTTGCAGGTGACGTTCAGGTAGTCCTTGCGCACCTTCATGATCATCACGACCTCTTCCAAGGCCGCGTTGCCCGCGCGCTCGCCGATGCCGTTGATGGTGCACTCCACCTGACGGGCGCCATGCTTGACCGCGGTGATCGAGTTGGCCGTCGACAGCCCCAGATCGTTGTGGCAGTGGACGGCGATGATGGCCTTGTCCACGTTGGGCACGTTGTTCATCAGGTTGTCCATGATGGCGGCGAAGATCTCGGGCGTGGTGTAGCCCACGGTGTCCGGGATGTTGATGGTGCTCGCGCCGGCCTTGATGGCGGCCTCGACCACCCGGCAGAGAAAGTCGGGCTCGGTGCGGCCGGCGTCCTCGGCCGAGAACTGCACGTCATCGCACTTGCTGCGCGCCAACTTCACGCTCTGGGTGACCAGGTCCAGGATCTCGTCGGGCGAGCGGCGCAGCTTCTTCTCCCGATGGATGGTCGAGGTGCCGATGAAGGTGTGGATGCGTGGGCGTTCCGCCGGCTTGACCGCCTTGGCGCAGGTGAGGATGTCCTTCTCGACCGCGCGAGCCAGGCCGCAGATGGCGGGGCCCTTGACCTCACGGGCGATGGTCTCCACCGATTCGAAGTCGCCGGGAGACGAGATGGGGAACCCCGCCTCGATGACGTCCACTTGGAGAGCGGCCAACTGTCGCGCGATTCGGATCTTCTGCTGAACTGAAAGGCTGGCGGGCAACGCCTGCTCGCCGTCGCGCAGGGTGGTGTCGAAGATGATGACTCTGTCTTTCATGTGGCTTGCTCTCCGCCGGGGGGGTGGGTCCGGCGCGCGCAAGCATACTCCAGGCCCCGTGTGGGGTTGCGCGGAAAAGTGGGGAGCGGGAGTCAGAAGATCAGAACGGCCAAGACCACCAGCGCCGTCGTCGCCAGCGCGATGCCCACCGCCAGCTTGCGCTTGCTCGTGGGGCGCGGGACGAGCTCCGTGACCTCGTCAGGATCGTCCTCGAAAGGGGGGGGCGTGGACAGCTCCTCGCCTTCCTTGAAGAACAGGTTCTCCATCGTGTCGAAGATTCGACGCGAAGCGGACCGGCGGGTGTTTTGGCTACCCGACGGACGCGAAGAAACGGCCTTGAGCGATGCTGAGGTAGGCACTCGGTCCTCTGTGGGACCATGTGTAGCAACCCCCGTGCCGATTCGCCAGCCCGACAAAACGCAGGAAACACGCCGTGTCGGTGGGCGAGTTCTCGAAATACCCGCCGAGCAGGCCGAGGAGGGCTGACGTGTTTGTCACAGGTCCGGCGTGTCATTCCCCCGAGGCTGGTCGGCGCAGAAGACCTCCTCACTGGCTCAGAACATGCCCTGCAATACGACGCCGCCGGGTGTGGGTGCCAACACCACCTCTTTGATCGGCTTGGCTGGCTTGGCCTCCGACCCGCCACGGGTCAGCGCCAGGTAGAGGGCGATACCTCCCGAGACCACTGTCGCGGCTCCGAAGCCGTCCACCAAGTACCCGTAGCGTTTGCTCCGCGTGCGCGCATCCTCGATCTCGGCGCTGCTGTTGGGGAAGGTGCTCACCTGGTCCTTGAATTTCCTGTGCGCGTCCAGCGCCAGATAGCCCAAGACGCCCGTCGTCACCGCGCAGGTCGCGGCCACCGACAGGCTGAGGATCAGGGGGATGCGGCTGGGTGCGCGCTGGGGTTCTGTGACCACGACGAACGGCGATGACTTGGCGTCGGCCAGGTTGGTGGCGGAGACCGGTCGCGACGCCTCCTCGAGGCGCAGCTCGATTTTCAAGATCTCCTTGCCCGCCACGGTGACCGCGCGGACCACTTCGGGGAACCCCGGTCTGGAGGCGCTGACCTTGCGTTTTCCCACGTTGACGGTGACCGCCTCGGGCAGGGGTGAGGTCCCCACGCTGACGTCGTCGATACGGATATCCGCGCCAGCCACATTGGTCGTGACCTGAATGCGGGCGATCCTCTCGCTGAGCTTGGCGAACATCTCGTCCACCTGCAGACGTCGGTCGGTCGGGATGTCCGCGCCGCCCTCGCTCATGTACTGGACCAATGATTTGTAGGCACCCACGAAGTCGTGAAGCGCGTATTGGGCCTGCGCGATGTTGTACAGGACGCGAAAGGACGGGCTGATTTGGTAGGCCTTGCGAAACTCGGCCAAGGCCCCTTCGTACCCCCCCTCGCGGTACATGTCGACCGCGCGCTGGAATCTGGCCGCGGCCTCCGCGGCATTGGCCTCTTCATTGGCGGCTGCCACGTGAGGACCGAGAAGGGTTGCCAATCCGAGCAGCGACAGCAGAGCGATGGTTTTCATGGCCGATAGGGGTTCCTTTCATCGATCGATTTGGAGCCTCGTCCGGGCGTCAGGGCATCCAGATCCATGCCTGGTTCCAGACGTGGCGCGGAAGGCGCAGGGGACGACTTGCTGCTGCTGGGCGGGTTGGCCTCCGCTTGGGCAGGTGAGGGCGGCGTGGGCCTGCTGGCCACCGGCGTTCTGCTCTCGACGGGAGAGTGGCGTGGACGCGCCATCGCTCGCCCAGCCGGACCATGCGTGCGGCGCAGGCTGATGTTCAGAACGACATCATCCGAGAAGATGACCTGCTGGTTGAAAGGGAGATAGCCGGGCGCCGAGGCGCTGACCACGTGGATGCCCCGATCCTTTGGTACCTCCAAGTTCAGCCGGTGCCCGGCCAGGACGTTTCCGTCCAACGCAAGCTCAGCTTGGGTCGGCGTGGCGGTGATCCGCAGTCGAATGGTGTCGGGCGCGTTCGCGCTTGGTGAAGGCGTGCCGGGCGGAGGCGTGAGCGCGGGCGCGATCGTCTTTGCCGTCTGGGTTCGCGCCGCGCTGGTGGATTCTTGGGCTGGTTTGCTCAGGAACCAAAACGTCGAAAGCCCGACCAAGGGCACGACGGCGACGGCGACAGGGATGAACCTCCGCCATGTGCGCCTCGGCTTTGGCCATTCCGGGACCTGCGCGACCTCGGGGAGCGCCGGCACCCTGCGCGTGATCGCCTCGTGTTCGGGGGTGACTCTGACCGGTGAGGCGTCTTGCGCGGGGCCGCTCGCGTGCGAGGGCGTGGGAGCGGTGTCCTCGTCCAGAAGGAAATCCTGTACATGAGTCGTGTCGTCGTGGGGCGGCTCCTCATCGAGCGCGACCAGTCGAATCGGCGTGTTCTTCACCAGTGCCATGTTCACCTTTCGTTGAGTCATGACATCGCCGTACCCGCACTAGAACAGCGACAGGATCCAGGAGCCGCAGGTCTTGGCCAGCAGCGAGAATCCGGAGATCCCGAGAAGCACGAACGAGATGCGTTTGAAATTCACGTCCGAGGTTCGCCGGTAGATGGCCAGCCCGGTGAGAGTGCCGGGCACGACCACCGGCAAGCTGAGAATCAGCAACAGCCAAAACTGGGTGTTCAAGTACGTGGGGTGCAGGAGCGCCACCAGCACCAACGAGTAGATCTGGGACAGGATGATGTAGGGTTGGACGATGGCGCGATTCTGCGCCTTGGCCAGGCCGCGCAGTCCCGTCCACACCACCACGGCCGCGCCCGGGAAGGCGGTGAACCCACCCACCACGCCACCCAGGAACCCAACCCCGATGCCCCAGCAACGGCTGTCGCAGCCGCGCAGTTTCAAGCTGGCCGGCTTGAGCAGTGAATAGACGGCATAGGCGGTGAGCAGCACGCCGAAGATCGACATCAGTCGAGCCGCAGGTAGGTGGAACAGGAGCCATATGCCGATGGGCACACCGACCGCGCCGCCCAGCAGGCAGGGACCGGGTCCCGTGCGAAGCTCGCGCAGTGACTTGGGCATCTCCTCGCGCAGTTGTCCAATGGAGAGGAACTGGTTTCCCGTCGACAAGGCCTGCAGGAGCGGCACCTGCAAGACCGGCGGCAGGACGATGAGGCTCGCAGCTCCGATGGCGGAGAAGCCGAAGCCCGAGAGACCACTCATCACACCTGAGAGGAAGATGATGGCCATCACGGCGGACAGCTCTCGTAGGCTCAGCCCGGCCACGCCTTGGGGGGCGAAGCGGCCGACGATGAGGAGCCATGCCGTCACGGCGATCACCGGCGGTACCAGCAACCACAGAATGGTCTTGCCGGGGCGCGCGGAGGGCCGCGAGGGCTTGGCCGCCGGGGCTTCGCTCCACGGCACGGGACAGCGAATGGCAGCGCTGCTGTTCTCATTGACCACGAGGGTTGGGATCGCGTTCATCTGAAGGCCAGGGCCATCAGCATCGTGGTCGGTTCTTGTCCGTCCGTTCTTGCCTTTGTTTTGCATTGTGGCTCCGTACCTCGAGCACAGGCGAGAGATGCCGGGGAGGGCGGCGCGTGCCCTCCAAGGACTGGAACAACGCAATTCGAGAAGGGAACCAAGCGAGTCTTGTGCTATCCGCGTTCACAGAAGCCGTAGTTGCAGGCGGGAGCATCCGCCGGGCAGTCGTTGGCCGTGGTGCACGTCGTGCATGTGGTGCGCCCCGTGGTCTGGTAGTCGAAGGTGCAGCCACACTGGAACTTGTAGGGGTTGGGCACGAACGGGCCCATTTCGCTGTCGCGGGCCACGCGCATCGCGCACTGAGGAACCAGCGAGGCATCGATCATGGCCTTGACCAGATCGCGATCCAGCTTGGGAACCGAGAAGCGGGTCACGAACGCTCCCGCCGTGGGAGAGGGCGAGCCGTTGATGTTGGCGGTGTAGAAGTGAACGTAACCCCACAGCGGGTAGTGCCCGTCGCGCACGTTCTGCTTGTTGAAGGAGGTCTCGGTGGAGTCCGGGAGAAACCCGCTCAGTTGGCCTTGGGCCTGCAAGTACAGGACGCGCAGGTTGTCACGGTTCTTGTCGGCGTAGTCGATGGAGAGGATGCCGATGGATTTGTCCACGTCGGAGGCGTAGAGCAGCGTATCGCGGATGGCGTCGGTCGAGAGGCGGTCCACACCCCAGAAGGCGGTGCGTGGCACCCGGATCAGCTCGGCGGCCAAGGCCGTCGAACCGGCGCCCCCATTACGGACCGAATAGTACTGGGGGGCGGTCCAGGGACTGGCGGCGGCGCCGAGGGGGTTCTGTCCTCCCAGCCCGAAGACGAGGTGGGCGGCCTCGACGCTGATGGACTGTTGCCTGGAGGTGGCAGGGACGGTGAAGCCGAAGGTGACGATCGGTCCCAGATATCCCGCGACGGCATCGCCAGGGTTGTAGGCGGGATCGCATACCGACGAGAAGAGATTGGAGACGCCGATGTCGACGGTCTTACCTTCCGGGTCCAAGGTGCAGCTCACCTGCTTGCCGGCATCGTCGAAGTAGTAGGCGTAGTTGGCGGACTTGGTGGCGGTCCCGGGAACGTCCTTGATGACGGCGTTGGCCGGGTTGAAGACGGCGTTGACACCGTTGCATGATGCCGCGCCCAGAAACACCACTCGATGCCCACTGGGGGCCAGCAAGGGTGTGACCTGTTTGAGCAACGGGCCGAAGTCCGAGGTGCCGGTCATGTAGATCACGTTGGGCGCGGCATCGGCGCAGCGGACGGTGGGTGGCTCCACGCTCTTGACGGTGGCGGTCAGTCCTCCCCCCTGCGGCGGGGCCATGGGCTCGGGCAGCGGCGAACCTGTCAGGCATATCCCCAACCTCGCGCAGTTGTCGAAGGCCAGGGACTTGGCCTCCGTGCACGCATTCAGGTATTCCGTGGGGCTGGTCGGTGTCCCCGCGAAGCAACCCTTGGGACCGAGGTTCGACTCCACGCACACGCCTTGTCTGCAGAAGATCGCGTGCTGGACATCCGCCGTCTCGAACTTGGTACAGTCACTGTCCGTCGTACACTGCACGTCGTTGCGGTCGATGGCCACTGAGCATGCGCCGCTCAGTGGGAGCATCGCGGCCAGGGCCACCGCGCGGGTTCGTCTGATCTTTGCCATCGGGTCCTCTCGCAGCAAATTGCGAAACTTTTTGCGATGTCGAGGGTATCGGCAGCGCCGTGGCCGCTTTAAGGGCGAGGGGCGTCGGAGAGCCGAAGGCACATCGTTTCAAAGGCCTGCAGAGACTGGCGCCGAGCGGCCGCCAACGTCACTGTCGGTCTAGGAAAAGTCCGCCAACGCAGTGGGTTCGGTGCGACGGGATAACGGACGGCATTTTATTTTTCGCTGAACGCGCCGTTTGCCTCAGCCGCGCTTCGCGAGAATCTGCGCCACGAAGCCGGGCCGCAGATAAAAACCGCACTTGCCGATCTCCGTCAGCTCGCCCCGCGGTCCATAGGCGCGCCTCATGTCGGCGGCGTTGCGACCCTTGGGGCGAACCTGCAGCACCTGGCCCTGGTGCCCGGTCAGCTCGGCCGCGCGTCCGCGGCGAAAGTACTCGCGTACGAAGAGCTCGAAGTCCTGGGCCAGCCACGACTCCTCCTCGGCCGAGGGGGACCACAGCCTGACCGCGCTGACCTCGCGATCGCCCACGGACGATTCCCGCTCGGGCACGCGCAGGGCCACCCACAGAACCTGGCTCAGTTTCTTGCGCAGATAACTGGTCTGCCACGACTCGCCGGCAATCTCGATGGGATCGATTTGGCAGACCGCGGTTGACTCGCGTGGCACCAGGTCGCGGTTCACCGGAACGGTTTTCAGCTCGATGCCCAAGCTGGCGAAGTCCTGGCCTCGTCCTCGGCTGTCTCCGGCACCGAGCTCGCGCTCGATGATCTGGCCGGACCAGCCCTTGGTACGCACGCGACCCGGGGGAACGGGCAACCCCAGCCCGTCTGCCAACTCGGCCAACGTCACGCCCACCAGGGCGGTGGCATGCGCCAACAGCCGCTCCCGTTCCTCCTGGAGAATCTGTTCGTTCGATCCGATGAAGACGTCCTCTCTAGCCAGCATTTTTCACGAAGACTGAGGAGATGGTAGCGCAGGCTAGCAGACGCGTGGGAAACCGCCGAGCTTTGCTCGGAACGGACCATCGCGGGAAGGTTTGGAAACCCTCCCAGGGTTTCCAATGAGATCGCGTAGGCGGAGGCAGGCTTTGCCTGCCGGAGCCAGAGCGCGGGAAGGTTTGGAAACCCTCCCAGGGTTTCCAATGAGATCGCGTAGGCGGAGGCAGGCTTTGCCTGCCGGAGCCAGAGCGCGGGAAGGCTTGGAAACCCTCCCAGGGTTTCCAAATAAAATCAGAATCTACCGCGCGCGCCCAGGGTCAGGCCGCCCGGCGTCCAGCCCAGGCTGAGCGAGGTGTCGGACGCGTCTTTCGACCAGAGCCGATAGAGCAGGACGGCCTCGACCACAGCCGCGGCACCCGCCACGCCAAACATCGCGTACGAGGTGTAGGCCTGGGTCGTGGCGCTGTCGCACGCGGACTTGGCCCCGGCCAGCTCGTTCCGATCAGCCTTGCTGTTGCAGGTGTCCATGGAGTTGCGTGCCATGACGTTGGTGATGATCCCGACGGTCAGCGCGGCCACCGCGGCCCCGCCCACCGACCATTCGAGGATGTGTTTGGACGAGCTGCCTTCTTTGGGTTCGGCATCGAGTCGAATCGGCTTCTCCGGCTTGGGCATGGGAGGCGGCTCGATGGGCTCGGGCTGTACTTCGGGCGTGGGCTCGGGGGGCGGCGGCGTGGGCTCCGTGGATGTGCCCAGACCTTCTTTCACCTCGTTGATCTTGGTTTGCAGATCCCTGATCCGGTTCTGCACCTCCTCCTTGTCGGGGGCGTCGGACTTCAAGGTCAGGTAGGCGCGGAAGGATTTGAGAGCCAGCTCCAAGTCGCCCGAACGTTCAGCCACCCGACCCAGGTTGTAGGCCGTGAAGGCGTGGGCCACCATGCGCATCGAGCATGTGTAGGCCTTGACGGCCTCGATGTCGTTGCCGGAGTTCTCGGCCGCCTCGGCACGGGCGAACCACTCCTTGGCCAGGGCCCGCCGTTCCTCGGTGCGGTCGGGTGAGTTGGTCGGACACTCGGCCGCGTATCCAGCCCTAGAGCTGAGCACGGCCAGACAACAGATCCCGAGCAGGACGGAACGTTGAACGAGATGAGAGAAGCGCGAATGTTTCATGGCGTTGACCGAAGCTCGCGTGGGTTATTGCGTTGAAGGTGCGCCGATGTGGGACAGCACGGACGATTATACTCCAACTCGGTTATGACGAGCACTCGCCCCGTGCTTCTTCACGGCGTGATTGACGAGGGGACCCGTTCCGCCGACCATGAGCCGATGACGATGCTGGGCGAAGGTGTGGTGAAATTGGCCGTCATGAAGCTATTGGCCAGCGTATCGGCCTGCTTGTTGCCATCGAGATCGACAAGGGGGGCCGAGCCCGAGAGGAAGAAATCGAGGCCGGGTCCGTCGAGGACCGCGAAGCTCGCGTCCAGGGTTTGCCCCAGCCGCTCCAACCCGGCCTGACACGCGGGCTTGATGCACCCGCGGTCCAGGCCCACCTCTTCGCAAAGCAACGAATCGAGAGCATCACAGCCCCTCAGCATGGTGTTGCGAGGGCTGCGCGTGGCCCCGTCGTACAAAGAGGAGACGAACGCGCCGGCTTCGGCGAGACCCAGGCGCGAGGCCAGACTGGTCTTGAAGTAGACCAATCGGGCCAAGGAGCCGAGGCGCAGAGTGAAGCCGTGCGCGCTGAGCTCGAGTTGGCCAGGACGTGTTTGGCGAGAGGCGAACCAGAGGTCGCGGACCGGCAGACCCAGTGACTGGGCCGACAGGGGCATCGACCCGTTGGTATAGGACAAGGTCAACTTGTCCAGCGCGTGTCTGATGTTGAAGACGTCCTCGCTGTCGGATTCCGCGACGGTCAGGGTCGATTCCACGGACAGCCGGCCCAGCGTGGTGCCGACCTCGTCGGGCATCTTGGCCAGGGACAGAGAGGACAGGTAGACGGCAGGGAAGAGGGCATTCGTCTTGGTGTCCAAGCTGGGCATTCCCGACGCGTCCAACTGGGAGGTACAGGTCTTTCCTCCCGGCATCGCCCGCTTGGCGCTCAGCAGGTCCCCGAGCTCGCCTTCCCCGTAAGACACGGGGCGACAGTCGAGCGGATCGTCCTCGCTATCTCCGCTGAGCGCGTCGATGGTGCAGTCGAGCCAGAGGCTGGCCGGGTCACAGGGCCGCGCGGAGAAGGACCGCCATCGGTCGCGAATGGAAGCGAAGCCGGGCTGGTCCGGCGGCAGAGGAAACTGAGCATCGACACGATAGGTCCCCACGGGGGACACGTGCATGCGGGCCAAAGGCAACAGCACCCGAATGATCTGGGTCGACGACAGGCTATGGCCCGGCAGATCCGTGCACCCCTTGGCCACAACCCGGCCGCGTTCCGCGGTTCCCACCGCCAGCACGGCGTGAAAGCCGCTGGTGACCACGTTGGAGAAGACCGCGGACAGGACTCCGGTGGCCAGCGTGCGCATCGGCCTGATGCTGGGCGGTGGGCGGTCCCAGGGAACATCGGCGCAGACAGTATCGTCGTAGAAATAGACCGAGGTCGAGGTTATGGCTTCGCCGGGCTGTTCCTCGGGCACGAGCACGATCTCCGCGCTGGCCAGGTCGCCCGAGGTCACGAAGACCGGGAGGACCTTGGACAGGTTGCCGGCGGAGGCCTGAACGCTGAACGAGAGCGGCTTTGCCGCGTCGGACCCGGTACCCGCGATGATCTGCAGCGTGACCGAGCCGTTTTCGTCGGTCAGTCCGCTGGACTGGGACAGACGCGCCCCTCCCGAGCCTGGGGTCTCTTTGCTGTCCAGGATGCTGAACCTGATGATCGAGCCCGCCACCGGCTCGCCCTGGGGACCCAGCAAGGAAAAAGCCAGGCGATGGCTGCCGCCCGGGCGAATTGCCACGGCGTCGGAGGTATCGATGCGGGCCGGCGTGAGCACGGCGGCATCAGGCCAGAGGGGAGGTCGTTCGTTTTGGCACGCGACCATCGCGACGACCAAAATCGTCCAGCGCAGGCAGGCAGGAGAGGCGGCGAAGCGACCCATTCGCAGGGTGGAAAGCTACCACAGCTAGCCCACGATTTTCACGGCTTGCGCAGGGGACCTATCGTCGTTGATCTTGTCGTGCAAGGCGAGTAGACCGGGGGACCTATGGCCGAGTTCACGCACCTTCACTTGCACACGCAGTACAGCCTCCTGGACGGGGCCATCCGACTCGACGATCTCTTCCCGCGCTTGCTGGCGCTGGGCATGAAACAGGTGGCCATCACCGACCACGGCAACCTGTTCGGCACCATGCAGTTCTACAAGAAGGCGCTCAAGCATGGGGTCAAGCCCATCCTGGGCTGCGAGACCTACGTGGCCCCCGATCGGCTGGAGAAGACCGAGCGCAAGAGCAACCACCTGATCCTGCTGGCCAAGAACGAGGTGGGCTGGAAGAACCTGACCTACCTCAACTCCATGGCTTACCTGGAGGGTTTTTACTACAACGCGCGCATCGACAAGAAGATCCTGCGCGCCCACCACGAGGGGCTCATCGCCTTGTCGGCGTGCCTGGGCGGCGAGGTGGCGCAGACCACGCTGCGCGCCGGGCCCGAGGCGGCGGAGAAGGTGGCGCGCGAGTACGAAGACATCATGGGCAAGGGCAATTTCTTCCTGGAGATCCAGCCCAACGGTTTGCCCGAGCAAGAGAAGGTCAACGGCGAGCTCATCGCCATGTCCGAGCGCACGGGCATTCCCCTCATCGCCACCAACGATTGCCACTACCTGGACCGGCAAGACGCGCGCGCCCAGGAGATCCTGATGTGCGTGGAGCAGGGGCGCACCATCAACGACGAGAAGCGCCTGCACCACCCCACCGACGCCTATTACCTGAAGTCGCCCGACGAGATGGCCGCGCACTTCAAGGATGTGCCGCAGGCGGTGGAGAACGCCGCGCGCATCGGCGATCTGTGCCAGGTGAAGCTGGACCTGGGCAAGACCTTCCTGCCGCGCTTCAAGGTGCCGGAAGGGTTCGAGGCCGATACCTATCTGGTCGATCTGGCGCACAAGGGCCTCGAAGCCCGGCTGCAGGCCGCCCACGTCCAGGGCCGCAAGGTCGATCCCGATCAGTACCGGGCGCGCCTCGAGCTCGAGCTGGGGGTCATCAAGAAGATGAACTTCCCCGGCTACTTCCTCATCGTCTGGGACTTCATCAACTACGCCAAGGAGCACCACGTGCCGGTGGGGCCGGGGCGTGGCTCGGGCGCGGGCTCGCTGGTGGCGTATTCGTTGCGCATCACCGACATCGATCCCATCGCCAACAAGCTACTGTTCGAGCGTTTCCTCAACCCCGAGCGCGTGTCCATGCCCGACTTCGACGTCGACTTTTGCATGAACAAGCGCGACCGCGTGATCTCCTACGTCACCGAGAAGTACGGCAAGAACAACGTCGGCCAGATCGTGACCATGCACCAGCTCAAGGCGCGCAGCTGCATCCGCGACGTGGGCCGCGCCATGGGCCTGCCGGTGGTGGAGATGAACAAGGTGGCCAGCCTGGTGCCCGAGCCGGTGCAGGGCAAGTCGATGTCGATCAAGGACTCCATCGAGGCCGAGCCGCGTCTCAAGGCCCTGTACCAGGGTGAGCACCGCGATCTGCTCGACATCGCCATGAAGCTGGAGGGTCTGAACCGCCACGCCGGCTTGCACGCCGCGGGCGTGGTCATCGGCGAAAAGCCCCTGTGGGACTACGTGCCCTGCTTCCGACCGGAAGAAGGCGTGATCGCCACCCAGTACGACATGAACGACGTGGCCGAGGTGGGGCTGGTCAAGTTCGACTTCCTCGGCCTCAAGACCCTGACGGTCATCCAGACCGCGCTGGATCTGGCCAACGCGGATCGCACCAGCAAGGGCGAGCCGCTGCTCGACATAGCGGCCATCCCGCTCGACGACGACAACGTTTACAAGATGATCTCGGCGGCGGATGTCACCGGGGTGTTCCAGTTGGAATCTTCCGGCTTTCGCGACCTGCTCAAGAAGCTCAAGCCCGACTGCTTCGAGGACATCGTGGCGGCGGGCGCGCTCTATCGTCCCGGCCCCATCGAGGGAGGCATGGTCGACGACTTCGTCGAGCGCAAGCACGGCCGCAAGAAGGTCGAGTACGCCCACCCGGTGCTCGAGCCCATCCTCAAGGACACCTACGGGGTCATCGTCTACCAAGAGCAGGTCATGCAGATCTCGTCGGCCATGGCGGGCTACACCCTGGGGCAGGCCGACCTGCTCCGGCGCGCCATGGGCAAGAAGAAGGCCGAGGCCATGGCCAAGGAGAAGGCCAACTTCCTGAAGGGCGCCGAGGCCAAGGGCATCGACCTGAAGATCGCCGAGGGCGTGTTCGACCTGATGGAGAAGTTCGCGGCCTACGGCTTCAACCGCAGCCACTCGGCCGCCTACGGCCTGCTGACCTATCAGACCGCGTACCTCAAGTACTACTACCCGGTGGAGTTCTTCGCCGGCCTGCTCACCTGCGGCAAGGACAAGACCGATGAGGTGGTGAAGTTCATCGCCGAGGCGCGCAGCCAAGGTATCAGCGTCCTGCGCCCCGACGTCAACCAGTCGAACGCGGATTTTACCGTGGTGCCCGACGAGCCAGCGCCCGAGACGGAAGAGGCCCCCAAGAAGGGCAGGAAGAAGGCCGCCGAGGTCAAGGCGCGGGTGATCAAGAACGAGCGCGCGGCGGGCAAGGCCATCCGCTTCGGCCTGGCGGCCGTCAAAGGAGTGGGCGAGGGCGCGGTCGAGTTGGTGACGGAGTCACGCACGAGCGGGGGCGCCTTTCTCTCGGTCACCGATTTCTGCTGCCGGGTCGACACGCGCAAGGTGAACCGCAAGGTGCTGGAGGCGCTGATCAAGGCAGGGGCGTTCGATGGCCTGGCGGCCAAAGCGAAGGCCACGCGCAGCAGGCTGTTCACCGCGGTGGGCGCGGCCCTGGAGAGCGCGGCCGCGGCCCAGAAGGAACGCGACACCGGGCAGACCTCGTTGCTGTCCTTGTTCGGGGGCGGCTCAGTCGCGGCCCC